>JBBQQL010000004.1:0-63997 GCA_038215995.1 Lysobacterales bacterium | reverse complement strand
CAGCACGCCGTGCTCGAGTTCGAAATGGAGCCGCAGCCCCAGCACCTCGGCCAGCGTGCGCGCGAGTGCCAGGCCCAGTCCGCCGTGGCGACTGCTCTCGCGAGCCGGCGTCTTGCGCCAGAAGCGCTCACCCATCCGCAGTAGATCCTCCGTGGCGAGATCGGGGGCATCGTTGCCGATGCGCAGGCGTGAGCTGCCGTCGACGTGTTGCAGTGACAACTGCACCCGGCTGTGCGGCGGCGCGTATTCGACGGCGTTCAACAACAGGTTGTCCACGATCCGTTCGAGCAGTGCGGGATCGGAACTGACCCAGTATTCGGACGGCAGCCCGGCCTCCACCAACACCTCCCGCTCTGCCGCTGGCGCAACGGCGAGTGCCAGCGCACGGCGCAGCAGATCGGCCACATCCAGTGGCTCCATCTGCGCATGATCCATGCCCGCCTCATAGCGCGACAACGACAGCAGGCCATCGATGCAGCGGCGCATGCGCTCGATCGACTCGATCGCGCCCTGCAACGGCGCGGCATCCACCGCGTCCCGTTGTGCCAGCTCGACCGCCATGCGCATCTCGGCCAGTGGCGTGCGCAGCTCGTGCGCCACATCACGCGCAAATCGACGCTCACGGCCCAAGGCATCCTGCAGCCGCTGAAAAGCCGTATGCAGTGCAGCGCCAAACGGTCTCAGCTCGCGAGGCATGCGCGCGGCCGGCAACGCTTCCCCTGGCATCAAGCCCTCGTCCTCGGCATGCGCACCAAAGGCAATCAGCGGGCGCAAACCGCCGCGCACCGCAAGAAACGACAGCAACGCGGCGATCAAGGCTGTACCCAGAACACCAAAGATCAGCGCCAGGTGCACTCTTCGCTCAAGCATGTCGACCTGCTCGCGCTCCTCTGCCACCACCAGCATGGCATCGCCGGCGCTGCCGGAAAACGCCAGTCGCATGGCCACGCCGCGACCCCGGTGACCATCGGGAAGACGCATGTCGTAAAAATAGGGGGCGTTGGCCGGAATATCAGCCATGGGCGGTTGAAGATTGGCCGCGGCGTTGCTGGCCGAGGCCAGCATGGTGTGGCCGCGATCGTCCCAGATCTGCAGAAAATCGGTATGGCCACCCCCGGCGTATTCGGGGATGAAGGCCTGCAGCTCGGATAGCGCCTCGCCACTGGGATGCGACTCGAGCAGCACGGCGATACCGCGTGCACGCGCCAGCAAGGTGTCGTCGAGCCGGCCAAAGATCTGCCGGTCGATGCTGTAGTCCAGCAGCACGAACAGGCTGATCATCAGCAGGCTCAGGCCACCGAACAGGAACAACAGGAGCCGGCGGGCAATCGATCCCAGCGCCCACTCACGCAGCCACGACATAACCAAACCCCCGTCGCGTCTCGATCAGGTCGGGAACGCCGGCGTGCGCCAGCTTGGTGCGCAAGGTACTGACCAGCACCTCGATCACCTTGTCCGATGCCTCGCTGCGCGCATCGTAGAGGCTTTCGAACAAGGCCGAGCGGGACAGCACGCGACCGCGCTGCCCCATCAGCGTCTCCAGCAATGCATATTCCTTCGGTGACAAGGCGAGCACGACACCGTTCACCCGCGCCAGTCGAGCGCGTGGATCGACGTCCAGCGCACCTGCCTGCAACACCGGTGCAGCGCCTTCGTTGCGACGCCCCAGCGCATGCAGTCGCGCCAGCAATTCGGCGTAGGCAAACGGCTTGATCATGTAGTCGTCGGCACCGAGATTGAGTGCCTCGACGCGATCACCCACCTGGTCACGCGCCGACAACACCAGCACGCGCGGGCTGCCGCCACGCCCCTGCAGTCGCTGCAATACCGACCAGCCGTCGGGCTTGGGTATCATCAAATCCAGAGTCACCACGTCATAGTGGTAGCTGGACAGAAAACGCAGCGCCTCGGCGCCATCGGCGGCGAGATCCACCACGTGACCATCGCGCACCAGGGCGGTACTCAGATCACGTCCCAGAGTGGGTGAGTCTTCGACGACCAACAGACGCACGGCAAGCACTCCCTACCCGGCCCATGCCGGCATGTGGGATGACGGCAACAGCATCAAGACATGCTGGCAACACTATCGCCATGGCCAGCCAGCATAACCCCGAGCGTCGTCTACCTGTCGCGGGACGACGCCCGCATTCCGGCACATTGCCCGCTGCGGCGCCGCGGACCGATGCTCAGCCCGCAACCTGCTTCAGCATCAACCCCTGCTGCACGACCGGGTGCACCAGCCAGTGGTCGAACAGCAAAAAGGCGAACAGCGCCATCAAATACACGATCGAATATTTGAACACCTTCATCGGGAACAGCTCATCCGGCGGATTCAGCAGCCGCACGGCGTAGTAGAGAAAGCCTGCGTCCAGTACCAGGGCGCCGCCCAGGTAGATCAATCCGCTCATGCCGGTCAGCGCCGGCAGCAGGGTCACCAGCACCAGCAGGATGGTGTAGAACAGCACCTGCCAGCGGGTGTACACGATGCCATGGGTCACCGGCAGCATCGGCACGCCGGCACGCGCGTAATCGTCGCGACGGAAGATCGCCAGCGCCCAGAAGTGCGGTGGCGTCCACACGAAAATGATCAGGCACAGTTGCAGCGCGAAGGCGTGCAATTCGCCGGTGACCGCGGTCCAGCCGAGCACCGGCGGAATCGCGCCAGCGAGGCCACCAATCACGATGTTCTGCGGCGTGGCGCGCTTCAGGTAAGCAGTGTAGACCAGCGCGTAGCCAATCAGCCCGCCAAAGGTCAGCACCGCGGTCAACAGGTTCACCAGCAGCGCCAGCACCAGCATCGAGGCGGCCCCGAGCAGCAGGGCAAATACCAGCACCTGGCGCGAGGTCAGCGACCCGGTCGCCAGCGGACGCCGCGCGGTGCGCACCATCAGCTTGTCGATGCGCTCATCAATCAGGTGATTGAAGGCGGCCGCCGAACCGGACGCCATCCAGATGCCCAGCGTGCCGAATACCAGCGCGCGCCAGGGCGGAATGCCGGGCACCGCCAGGAACATGCCGATCACCGCACAGAACACCAGCAAGGCCACCACACGTGGCTTGGTCAGTTCCAGAAACGAATGGAAGGATGTGAGCAGCGAGGAGGCATGCCCCGACGCAAGCGCGCTTTTACTCATGCCTCTTCCCTCTCACGTGCCGGTGCCTGCTGCGTGCGAGCCAGGGTGGCCAGCAAGGTAAACAGCAGCAAGGCAGCCATGCCATTGTGCGCGGTCGCTACCGCCAGCGGCAGCCCGAAATAGACGTTGCTGATGCCCAGCAAGACCTGACTCACCAAGGCAACGGCGATAGCCAAGCCGTAACCGCGCAAGCCGCGGCGCGCTACCTTGAGTGCCAGCCAGCCGAGATAGCAGAACACCACCAGCGCCCCGATCCGGTGGGCGATCTGGATCGCGCTGCGCGCCGCCATGTCGAGCACACCGCCCTCGTAGTTGACCCCGATGCCGCGCCACAACACGAAGCCCTGATGGAAGTCGGTCGGCGGCGCCCATTGACCCAGGCATTGCGGGAACGAGCCCGGGCCGTAGCCGCAGGCCAGCGCCGCATAGTTCGACGAGGTCCAGCCACCGAGGGCAATCTGGCACAGCAGCAGCACGATGCCGAGCACCACCCAGCGGCGCAGATCGGTCAAACGTTCATCCGTGGCTGCCAAACCGGCAAAGCGCAGGCCGGCCCAGGCCAGCAGCGCAAAGGTGGTCATGCCACCGAGCAGGTGACCCATGACCACGATGGGCTTGAGCAGCAGGGTCACGGTCCACATGCCGAGCATCGCCTGGAAGATGATCACCCCCAGGGCAAGCACGCTGATCCGCCATGCGCCTGGCCGCGGCAAGCGAAGCGCCGCAAACAGTGGTAGCGCGATCGCGCAGGCGGCCAGCACGGACGACCACCGATGCTCACCCTGCATGTACATCGCCACGCCGACCGCGGCAAACATCGAGCCGGCGATCACCGGCAGCAGCGCACTGCGCCGGCGCCAGCTCGCCAGTACCGCCAACGCCAGCACCATCACCCCCAGTGTGCCGGCAAGAAAGCGGTGCACCTGCTCACGCCAGGCCTTGTGCGCCTCGTAGGGGCGATCGGGGAACGCCGCATCCGCATGCGCCACCGCCTGCGCGTGCTGCGGCCAGGTCACCTGGCCATAGCAGGTGGGCCAGTCCGGGCAGGACAGGCCGGCATTGGACAGCCGCACGAACGCACCGAACATCACCAGCCCCAAAGCAAACAGCGCAGCAAGCAGGGACAGCCCACGCAGGATATTCCTGATACGCGAAGACATCACTTGATCACCTTGCGCAAGTCGCGCAGCAACCCGGCGGCGTCAAAACCGGCCGGATAAAAGGACAGCGCCGTGCCATTGGATTCGACCACCACGGCACTGACGCTGTCGGGCGCATCGGGCCGGAAGCTGGCCAGCTTCCCATCCACGTCCTGACCGAGCTGCCAGTAGTTGGTCATGGCCGCGAGTGCAGCCGGATCGGCCGGCGGCGTGCCGAGATAGAGCAGCCGCAGCCGCGACTGGTTCTGGTTGAGCATCACCCGTGCCTTGGCCATCGCGGTCAATGCCTGCAGGCAACGCTGGGCACAACCGGGACCGGCCAGCGCCACCAGAGTCATCCGCGGCTGGCTGTCGCGCCAGGGATAAGCCTGGCCATTGGCCAGCGTCACGCGCAGCTTTTCATCGACGAAATTGCGCGAAGGCGTGATCGGTTGACCGTAGCCCGCGGCGCTGGGCTGCCAGCCGCTCACGGTAAGCAGACCGGCGACGATCATCGGCGCCGCAAACACCAGCGCGATCAGCAGCAGGGAACGGCGACTTTTTCGCAACGCTTGGGGGTCAGCAGCTTTCATCATCGGTCTTCATTGGGCAGGTGTGGATCAAGGCTTGCGCCGGTCGCGCTTGCGGTGCAACACCAGCAGGATCACCACCACGGCAAGCGCAAAGGAGAACCACTGGAAGGCATAGGCTCGGTGTCGCGCCGGTGGCATCGAGGAAAAGTCGAGCGTGCGCACCCGCGTATAAATCGAGGCCGGGTCCGGGTCCAATCCCAGCACCCGCGGATACAGCGGCCGACCCAGATCTCGCGAGATCTCGTCCAGCCGCAGAAAGATGCTGCTTTTCGGCCACCGGGTCTGCCTTGTCAGTGCATCGCCGCCCATCTGGAAGCCGGTGGACGGCGCTGGCACATACAAACCCTGCAGGCTGACCTGGGTTTGCGGCAACGGCGGCAGATCCGGGGTTTTGCCGTCACCGGTTCCCGGCAGAAAACCCAGATCGACCAGCAGCAGCGAACGCTGATCGCGCAACTGGAAGGGTACGAATACTTCCACTCCGCCGCGCTCGTCATGCTTGGGGTTGTCCAGCAGGTACGCCCGATCAACCAGGTAGCGTCCGCTCACACGCACCCGCGGAAAGCTGTCCGCTGGCGGCATCGCCGCCACCCGGGCGAAATCCTGCAGTGGCGCCGACGACGATGCGGCATAGCGCCGCAGCAGCGCCTCCTTGAAGTCGGCCCGGTGCAACTGCCATACGCCCAAACGCACGAAAAGCAGGGCCGCCGCCGCTGTCAACAGCACTGCCCACCACGCCGGACGACGAAATCCGCTCACGCCAGCGCACCAGCTTCGGTGGCTATACTCAGGACGTCGAAATCGAGGGGATCGGTCACGTGATAGCCATTTACAAAATTGCGCTCGTGGTAGTGCTGCTGGTGGTGATCTTCAGCCTCGGCCAGGCGTTGTATTTCATGATGACCGACAAGGACGACGACAAGCGCACGGTATGGGCGCTGACCCGCCGCATCGGGCTGTCCCTGCTGCTGATCGCCATGGTGATGTTCGGCATCTGGATGGGATGGATCAACCCGCATGGCATCGGCCAGTAATTGTAGCGGCTGAGGCGGAGTACCGCGTCAGCCGCGACAATCGGCGCACCCCGGCACGGGCCTACGCTACCCCGTAATAGTCCCGATACCAGCGCACGAAATTGGCCACACCCTCCTCCACCGGCACCTTCGGGCTGTAACCGACGGCAGCAGCCAGCGCCGACATGTCCGCCTCGGTATCAGGCACATCGCCCGCCTGCAGCGGCAGCATCTCCATTGTTGCCTTGCGACCCAGGCACTGCTCAAGCACCTCGATATAGCGCAGCAATTCCACCGGATGCTCGTTGCCGATGTTGAATAGGCGGTAAGGCGCCAGGCTTGAGGCCGGATCCGGGCGTTTCCCGTCCCAGGCGGGGTTGCCGGATGGCACATCGTCCAGCGCGCGGATCACGCCCTCGACGATATCGTCGATGTAAGTGAAGCTGCGCTTGTGATGACCGTGGTTGAAAACCTTGATGGGCTCGCCGGCCAGGATCGCCTTGGTGAACAGGAACAATGCCATGTCGGGCCGGCCCCACGGTCCGTAGACGGTGAAAAAGCGCAGCCCGGTGCATGGCAAGCCGTACAGATGCGCATAGCTGTGCGCCATCATTTCATTCGCTTTCTTGGACGCCGCATACAAGGTGAGCGGATGCTCCGTCGGCTGATGCTCGGAAAAAGGCATCTGCGTATCCGCGCCATACACCGAACTGGTTGAGGCAAACACCAGATGCTCGACCTCATGATGGCGGCAGCCTTCGATCACGTGCAGGAAGCCGGTGATATTGGTCGACACATAGATATGCGGATTCTCCGCCGCGTAGCGAACACCGGCCTGCGCCGCCAGGTTGACCACTCGTTGCGGCCGGTGCCGCGCAAACGCCAGCTCGACCGCTGTGCGTTCGGACAAATCCGCCGATACGTGGGTATAACGGGGATGCTCGTCGAAACGTGCCAGACGCGCCTTCTGGAGATTGACGTCGTAGTAGTCGCTGAGGTTGTCGACGCCGATCACCTCGTCGCCCCGTTCGAGCAAGCGAAGCGCGACGTGCGAGCCGATGAATCCGGCGGTGCCGGTTACCATGATCTTCATTGCTTGCTTGTCCTGGATGGGATCATTGTTGCCACCAGCACGACGACGGCTTTTGTCAAAGCCGGCCGTCGACCGCTTCGCGAGGCAACACGTACTTGACGTCGTACAGCACCGCGGCCGGCTTGCCGAACGCCCGGATGCCGATCGCGCCCAGCTCGGCAAATTGGCGATGACCGACCGCAACGATCACCGCATCGTACTGCCCTTGTGCGGGCAGATCGATCAGCTCAACGCCGTACTCATGCATGGCTGCTGCCGCATCGACCCAGGGATCATGGATATCAACTTGTGCGTTGTAGCCATGCAGCGCCGTCACGATGTCGACCACCCTCGTGTTGCGCAGATCGGGACAGTTTTCCTTGAACGCCAGCCCGAGTACCAGAATGCGTGCGCGCACCGGATTGATCCCCTTGCACACCAGCAAGCGGATGACCTCGCCCGCAATATATTCACCCATGCTGTCATTGGTGCGCCGTCCGGCCAGGATCACGTCCGGATGATGGCCAACCTCCTGCGCCTTGTGGGTCAGGTAGTACGGATCCACGCTGATGCAATGGCCGCCGACGAGGCCCGGCCGAAACGGCAGGAAATTCCACTTCGTACCGGCAGCCTGCAACACCTCGAGCGTATCGATGCCCAGCTTGTTGAAAAGCTTGGCCAGATCGTTCACCAGGGCAATGTTGAGATCGCGCTGGGTATTCTCGATCACCTTGGCAGCCTCTGCGACCTTGATACAGCTGGCCTTGTGCGTGCCTGCCGTAATGATCGAGCCATACAGGCGATCGACGAAGTCGGCCACCTCGGGCGTGGAGCCGGAGGTCACCTTGAGGATGTTGGTGACCCGATGCTGTTTGTCGCCCGGGTTGATCCGTTCCGGGCTGTAGCCGGCGAAGAAGTCACGATTGAAGACCAGACCTGACACGCACTCGAGGATCGGCACGCAGACCTCCTCGGTGCAACCGGGATACACCGTGGATTCGTACACCACGATGTCGCCCGGACGCAGGACCTCGCCCAGCATCTCGCTGGCCTTGATCAGCGGCGTAAGATCGGGACGCTTGGCTTGATCGATCGGCGTGGGAACGGTCACGATATAGACGTTGCAGTCCCTTATATCGTCACGCACGGCACTGAACCGCAAACGCAAAGCGGATGCCAGCTCGGTCGGCTCAACCTCCAGCGTTGCGTCTTTTCCCGAACATAACTCATTGACACGATTTGTGTTTATGTCAAAGCCGGTGGTGTCGTATAGCTTCCCGAATTCGACCGCCAGCGGCAATCCGACATAGCCCAGCCCGATGATCGCGATTCTCGTCTCTTCAAGAGGTTGCATGCGGCACATCCATGGTTGTTTCCATACGCTGGTGGGTGCGAATCACGGCCTGGCATGACAGCCAACCGGCCCAAGGTAATCCAAAATCCGGACTGGGGCGAAGCCGACCTGAATTCTCGGCGATGGCCTTGTTCGCAATGACGGTTGATGTCAACATATCGTGACGCAGATCACAAACCGGAAAGTGATCTTAGGGGGCTATTCATGAAGCGTCTTTTACGTCTGCTCTTGCCATGCGTCATGGTTCTGCTGTCGGCTTGCGTCACCACGACCGGCTCCAGTCAGGCGCCGCCATTCAAGGCCGATGCCCAGAGCGTCAAGACCTATTACATCGGCGTCGACGATCAACTGCAGATCTCGGTGTGGCACAACCCCGACCTCAGCGTCAGCGTGCCGGTGAGACCCGATGGCATGATCACGGTGCCGCTGATCGGCGACATCAAGGCGGGCGGCAAGACGCCCGAACAGGTCGCCACCGAAATCAAGGACAAGTTGCAGGCGTTCGTGCGCGATCCTCAGGTGGCGGTGATCCTGACTGAACTGCGCAGTCACGAATACCTGTCGCGGGTTCGCGTCACCGGCGCCGTGCGCACACCGGTATCCATCCCCTATCGGCAGGGCATGACCGTACTCGACGCAATACTTGCTGCCGGCGGTACCACCGAATTTGCCGCCTCAGGCAACACCGAGCTCTACCGCAAGATCAATGGCGAGGCCAGTGCATACTCAGTGCACTTGGACCAGATCCTGAAGGACGGCAACCTGTCGACCAACTACCCGGTGCAACCGGGTGACGTGATCATCGTGCCGCAACGATCGTTCTGAAATTCAACACAGCAGGGATGGCATGAACCCGGAACAAGCCAGCTTTGAGGCAATGCTGCCCGTCGTGCTCAACGAGGCACGGCGACGACGCGTGGCGCTGGGTCTGGTGTTCGCGGCGATTGCCTTGGCAGCGATGATCGTCGGCCTGGTCTGGCCGAGGAAGTACGTGGCGTCAACCACTATCCTGGCCCAGGAAAGCAGCATCATCACGCCGTTGATGGAGGGAGCGGCCACCCCTACCGCGAACGCCACCCGGGCTGGCATCGCGCGGGCGGTGATCTTCAGTCGCAAGGTGATGGACCAAGTACTCGTATCCGGTGGGTGGATGGATAGCCACCCAAGCCCGGTCGAGCAGGATCGCCTCATCGAGGCGATCCGGGGCCGCACCACCGTGAAGTTTTCCAGCGACAACCTGATCACGATCACCTACTACGACTCGGACCCGAAGCGCACCTATGAGGTCACGCGCGAATTTGCCCAGCTCTTCATCAGCGAAAGCATTGCATCTAAGAAGCGGGAAAGTCGCGATGCCTTCGATTTCATCAACAGCGAAGTCGAGACATACCGCAAAAAACTCGCTGACGCTGAAAAGAAATTGATGGATTACCGCGAGGAAAATCCGGATGCGCGGGTCGGCAGCGTGACCGACACCAACGCGCATATCAGCCAGTTGCGCAGCCAGGTCGAAAGTGCGCGGATGGACCTGACGGAAAAGCGCTCGCAGGCTGCCTCTCTCAGCTCGCAACTGAATGGGCAGTCCGAGATCAATACCGTGCAGACCACCACCGGAATCTACCAGTCGCAGCTCGCCACTCTGCAGGCGCAGCTCGACAAGCTGTTGCTGACTTATACCGACCAGTACCCTGATGTCGTGCGCGTACGGCATCAGATTCAGGATCTGCGCCAGCAGCTTGTCAAGGAAGACCAGCGCAAGGCATCTGCGCGTGAGGCCGGCACGCCATCGGCACTGGACGGCAACGTCCAGTTCAACCCGCTCTACCAGCAACTGAACAGCCAACTGTCAGCGATCCGTGGCGACAGCGCCGCGATTGCGGCACGCATGAACGAAAGCCAGACCCTGCTGCAGAGCGAACTCGAGCGCAGCAAGCGCATCGCCAACGCGGAAGTGGTGACCGCGGAGCTGACCCGCGACTACAACGTCAATCGCGATGTCTATCAGGACCTGCTGACCCGCCGGGAGAAGGCCCGCGTGTCGATGAATCTTGACGACCAGCGCCAGGGCCTGACTTTCATGGTGCAGAATCCGGCAGTCATGCCGCTCAACCCGAGCGGGCTGCGTTTCATGCATTTCGCGATTGCCGGCGGCCTGCTTGCGCTGACGATACCGTTTGGCCTGCTGTTCGGCATCGCCCGGATCGACCCCAGGGTACGATCGGCAGCGCAGTTGGAAGCGTTGACCGGATTGACCGTGCTCGCCACCATTCCGTTTTACCCCACTCCGCACGACCGTCGTCAAGAGCGCGTGCGCAACAGCATGCTCGTGGCAATCGTGCTGGGCGTAGGCCTGTTATACCTGATCGTGTTCTGGCTCAAGCTGAAGGGGATCGCATGAACGGGGGGGATACCCACAAGTGGCTCGCGGGCGCGATCACCGACGAAGTGACCGCCCAGGACGAAGCCGGCAGCAGCCTTGCACATCGCGCTTCGACCAGCCAGTCGATCGCGCGCATGACGGAAACCACTGCGCTGGCACCGCGGCAGCTCGAAGAGCATCGACTGATCCACCGCGAAGCCTCGGTACGGGTTCACTCCGACGCCTTTCGCGAGATACGCACACGCCTGCTCGAGCTTGGCGGCGCGCACAATTTCGTCACCCTGGTGGTGCCGGTGAGCCCTGCATCGGGCAGCAGCTTCGTCGCGCGCAACCTAGCCACCGCCTTCGCTTTCGACGAGGCCAGAACCAGTCTGCTGATCGATTGCAACCTGCGCTACCCGGCCCAGCACAATGCGCTCGGCGTCGCGGCCGGCAATGAAGGGCTGATCAACTTTCTCGAGCAACCGACGATTGGCCTCAAGTCGATCATCTACCGCACAGGTATCCCCCGTCTGCGACTGATTCCGGCAGGTTCTTCGCGCGAAAACGGGGGCGAATATTTCTCCTCGTTCCACATGCGTACTGCAGTCGATTCGCTGCGCAGCCGCTATCCCGACCGCTATCTGTTTCTCGACGGCCCTGCCATCAAGGGTTCACCGGATGCACGCATCCTGTCTGACTTGGCCGACTATGTGGTCGTGGTTGCCGGCTACGGCCGCGATACCCCTGCATCAATCAGTCAGGCCGCTGCCAACTTCGACCCCGGCAAACTCGCCGGCGTAGTCTTCAATCAAGCACCCTGACTCGGCCCGCCAGACCAGACGATTCACGGATATGCCACAGGGGGACGAAAGCATGTCGACACCCAGCACGCTCACCCGCACGCTCGGCTTGACCCTCGCGTTTGCGTCAGCCAACGCGGCCGCTGCGGAATTTGACTACACCCTGCGTACCGGCATCACCCATACCGACAACGTCGGATTGACCCAGAACGACCCGGTCAACCAGAACGTGCTGATCCCCGGAATCGACTTCACTTTCCAGCAACAGGGCAGCACGCTGCAGGCCAATGCCACCGGTAACGTGGAATATCGCAACTACCTGGGTGGCGCCTTCGTCAACCAGACGGTGGGCCAGCTTTCCGGCCAGGCGAACTGGACCGTGTTGCCGCAGCGGCTGGATTTCACCGTATTGGACTATGCCGGCGTACAACCACTCTCGACCTTGTCGAGCAATGTGCCGGACAACCAGCAGCAGACCAATGTGCTGGTGGTGGGTCCGACCCTGTATTTTCGCCTGAACCAGACCCTGCGCGGCCAGGCTGAGCTGCGCTATACCAACAGCTACGCCTCCAAGATCAAGGAGTTCAACTCCTCACGTGGCATGGCGGCGCTGCGGATATTCAAGGATCTCAGCCCCACTGCCTCGCTTTCAGCCAACGCCGACACCCAGCGCGTCACCTTCGACGAAAGCGGCAGTGGCCCGGCCTACAATCGGACCGAGCTGTATGCCGGTTATCTCAGCCAGCTCACCTACGTCGATATCAACGCCGCCCTGGGCTGGTCTCGGCTGAACTTTGACCAGGCCGGCAGTGAAAGCAGCCCGCTGGCCCGCTTGAACGTGACCTGGCGGATAAGCCCGAGTACCAGCGTCGGTCTGGTGGCAGCGCGCCAATATTCCGATGCAGCCGAGGATCTGATCAGCGGATCCGGGCTGAATCCTCCGGGCACGCTCGCCCTCTCGGTGCCATCGGTTTCGACCGTCAGTACCGGCGAAGCCGTGATCAGTTCGCAGGTCTACGTCGAGCGGCGACTCGAGGCCATTTATGCCTACAGTGGTTCGCTGCTGACGTTGCGGGTGGCGCCTCTTTATCGCAAGTTCGACTACGTCAATGACCCCGCATCCAACCAGACGGGCCGCGGTGGCGACTTCAGTGTCGGCTACCGCCTGAGTCCAAGGGTCGCCCTTTCCGGCTTCGCGAACACCGAGTCGCTTCGCTATCAGTCGATCGCACGAACTGATCGCACGAGCAATTTCGGCGTTGCCATGACCGATCAACGCACCGCTCACTGGAGCTGGCTCATCTCGCTGACCAGAAATCTGCGCAGCAGTACCGCCCTGGGTGCGTCGTATCACGCCAACCAAATCTATCTCGGCGTTGCGTATCGGCGATGAGGGTACGATCGCAACCAGCACAGCCTTGCCACTTCGGCCCCACCGGGGAGTTGTTCGGTCTCTATCATCCGGTGTCCGGTCCTGCGTCGTTCGCAGCATTATTGTGTCCGCCCCTGGGGCAGGACATGATCCGCAGCCACCGCGCCTACCGGCAACTCGCCGACGCGCTTGTGGCGCAGGGCATCGCGGTGCTGCGCTTCGACTATTACGGCAGCGGCGACTCGGCTGGAAATAGCGGCGATCTCGACTGGACGCGATGCCTCGCCGATACCGTGGTGGCCGCCGCTGAGCTGCGCGCGCGCAGTGCCTGCGCGCACCTGATCGGCTTTGGTGCGCGTCTGGGTGGAAGCATTGCACTCAGCGCCGCCGGCACTGTGCGCTTTTCCGAACTGTTGCTGTGGGACCCGGTACTGGACGGTGCTGCTTGTGTGGCGCAACTGGATGCCCTGCAGCAAGCGCTGCAGGTCGATCCGATGCGCTTCAGCAAGCCGAGGGCGCCCAGCGATGCCGCCAACCAGTGGCTGGGGTTTCCGATCAGCGCAAATCTTCGCCAGCAGATTGCAGGCTTGCGCATCGACCCGGTATCCATGCCGACGCACGTATTCGACTCACTCCCCGACGGCACAGCGGACCGCTGGGGTGCCCTGGCCAGCGTCAACGTGACCCGCTTGCCACCGACAGCGGCCTGGGACGAGCTGGATCGGCTTGAGCACGCCATCCTGTCACCCGACCTGATTCGTGCGGTCAGCGCCCATCTGCGGGGGGCGGCATGACAACCGAACGAGCCTTCCGCTTCGGTCGCGCGCAACACCTTATAGGAGTGGCGGGGCTTCCCATTTCGCCGCCGGCCACGGATGGAGTCGGTGTGATCGTGCTGAACGCTGGCATGGTGCATCGGGTGGGTCCCTTTCGACTGCATGTTGAAATTACCCGCCGGCTCAATGCCAGTGGCTATCCGACCCTGCGATTCGACCTGTCCTCGCTCGGCGACAGTACGACCAGCGGCGAATCGCAGGCGCAGACACAACAAGTTCAAACCGACGTCGCCGACGCGATGGACTTGCTGCACGCTCATGCCGGCTGCACGCGCTTCGTCCTGCTCGGCCTGTGCTCCGGTGCACAGAATGCTCATTCGGTGGCCCGCCACGAGCCGCGCGTGGCCGGTGCGATTTTTCTGGACGGATATGCCTATCGCACGTTCGGTTTCCGCCTGCGTCACTATCTGCCCCGGCTGTGGAATGTGAAGCGCTGGCAACGATTCATCAGCCGATTCATCAGTAGTCGACTGCAAGTCGGCGGAGTGGGACCCGACAACGTTTTCGCCGTGCGGTTTCCACCACCGCAACAGGTGCGCAGCGAGCTGAAAGGAATGCTCGATCGAGGGCTCAAGCTGCACTTCATCTACAGCGGCGGCGCGGTGCGCTACTACAATCATCCCCGCCAGTTCCGCGAATGCTACGGTCGCCTGGCCACCAGACCGAACATGAGTGCGCACCTGTTCCAGGACAGCGACCACACCTACGCTCTCGAGGTGGACCGCAACCTCCTGCTGGATGAGGTCGAGCGCTGGCTGCAAGACAACTTCCCGATCACTGCCCGGAGCACGCCGTCTTGAACACCGTCCTGGTCACCGGTGGAGCCGGCTATATCGGCAGCCACGTCGTGCAGCAGCTCAGTGCACGCGGGGAACGTGTGGTCGTCCTGGACAACCTGGTCAGCGGCTTCGCCGACGCCGTACGTGGTGCCGAGCTGGTGGTCGGCAACGTCGGCGACCAGGCGCTGGTAGCACGCGTCATGGCGGACTACCAGGTGGACGCGGTCATGCACTTCGCCGCCCACACCGTCGTGCCCGAATCCGTACGCGACCCGCTGAAGTACTACGGCAACAACACGTGCAATACGCGCAACCTGCTTGCTTGCTGTGTAGATGCGGGCGTGCGCCGCTTCCTGTTCTCCTCGACAGCCGCCGTCTACGGCATGCCTGCCAGCGGCGTCGCCGACGAAGACACCCTGCTGCAGCCGATCAATCCCTACGGCGGCTCCAAGCTGATGTCGGAAACGATGCTGCGCGACCTCGGTGCGGCTGGTGCCATGCAGTACGTGATCCTGCGCTACTTCAACGTCGCCGGATGCGACCCGCAGTGCCGGATCGGCCAATCCACGCCGAACGCCACCCTGCTGCTCAAGGTGGCCTGCGAACACGCGGTCGGCAAGCGTCCCAGCCTGTCGATCTTCGGCACCGACTACGATACCCCGGATGGCACCGGCATCCGTGACTACATCCACGTCGAGGACCTGGCCGCCGCCCACCTTCACGCACTCGACCATCTGCGCACGGACGGCGAGTCGCTGACCCTCAATTGCGGCTACGGTCACGGCTACAGCGTGCGCGAGGTGATCGACACCGTGCAGCGCGTCAGCGGCCGTGAACTGAGTGTCAGTGAACAACCGCGGCGCGCGGGCGACCCGCCGATGCTGATCGCGCGGGCCGACCGCCTGCGTCAGCGGCTAGGCTGGAGCCCGCGCCACGACGACCTGGAATTCATCGTGCGCACCGCACTGGCATGGGAGCGCAAGCTGGCCGCCAGCGAATAGGCGACCGCGTGTCGCCTTGCCAGTGACCCGCGCGATCGATTGCCGTCCGCCTGCACTCGGTTACTTCGATGCGGGACGCCTGCCGCGACGCTTGCGCAGGGCGTGCCACACATAGCGCAGCATGCACAGCATGGATCGCAGCAGCCCCAATCCCTCAACCTCGCGATAAATCACCCATTGCCAGCCGGCTGCGCGCAGCTTGTTGGCCGACAGTGAACTCTCGCGCACCAGATACCAGGCCAGTGGTTCGTCGCTCTCCACACGCACCGCGTGTCCCGCCCGGCGCACCTGCTCCAGCCAGAACACATAATCTTCGTGACCGATCCGCCGGAACGGCAGGTCACCCAGCGTGCGTGCGTACATGCCGGTCAGATTGCCGATGAAATTACTGGCCAGCATGTCGCGCCAGTCGACCCTCGCTGGCGGTGTGACCCGGCTCAGCACCCGGCCATCTTCGGCCACCCGCCAGTACTCGCCGTAGCTGATCAGCGCTCCGCTGCGGCGCAGGCTGGTCAACTGTCGCTCCAGCTTGGCCGGATGCCACCAGTCATCCGCGTCAAGAAAGGCGACGTAGTCGCCCCGCGCCATGGCAACGCCAGCGTTGCGTGCATCGGCGACCCCGCCATTGACCATCTGCCGTTGCACCCGCATGCGGGAATCGACGCAGGCGAGGGCCTCGAGCATCGCCGCCGAACTGTCCGCAGAACCATCGTCCACCACGATCAGTTCCAGGTTGCGATGGCTCTGTTGCAGCACCGAATCGACCGCCCGGCGCAGCCATGCCTCGGCGTTGTAGACCGGCATGATCACGCTGACCAGGTCACTACTCATCACGTTGCCGGCTGCTTAGCTGCTGCATGCGCGGCGGCGACGCCGGGCGGCGGCGGCAGCTCATAGTCGCGGTAGTCGTTCGGATTTCCGCTGCAACCCGCTTCGGCGGCCTTGATGATGTTGTACACCTCGCGCGCCGTGACGTAGTGCAGCGCGTATTGGCGGCCGTCGTTGTAGCGGGTCTCAAGGTGCGCGTGCATGGCATGCGCAGCAGGCCCCAGCAACGTATCCATGTCACGTTCCTGGGTGCCGTGCGTATGCACCTTGACGAATACCCATTCGGGCCGCCCCTCGACATGAATACCGGTGCGTACCCAGGCGTCCACCCGCTGCGGCGTCGGCGGGCAGGCTCGGCGGACATCGGCGTTTTCGATCCGCGGCATCACACCGAGCTTGCGTTCTCGCCAGTTCAGACCCAGCGGGCCCTGCACGATCATCAGATCACCGCTGGCCTTGCCACCCACACGCACGGGCACGCCGCTGTCATGGGATTTCGGCCGCAACGGATCATCGGTGGCGTAGTAGATCGCATTGACCATGTTGGTCTGCGTGTCGCTCGGCGCCGACGGCAAAGTGAAGTCGGCGTAGCAGCCCAGTTCGCGCAACAGGATCAGCTCGTTGTTGATACCGCACCAGCGTCCGTCCGCACGCGAGTTGTCCAGGCTCCAGTTGCCGTGGATGAAGCCGAAGCGCAGCTCGCCGGTTTTCGGATCTCGCGGCAACGCCCCGTGGCGTTCATGCAGCAACGCGTTGAAGCGAGTGATCGTGGCCTTGAAATTGGCCGCGGTGTCGTCGTCGTGATGCAGGTGGATCTCGATCTCGCCGTAGCCGTCCGCACACAAAGCGGCGATCTTGTCGAGGTGTTCCTCGACGTATTCCTCCTCAGGGTAAAAGAAGCTGTGTTGTGGCGGGCGTCCGTCCGCATCGCGATGCGCCGAGGCCAACGCCCGGTAGTCGCTGCACCAGCGATCGACGCGGGCCCGCTGGATGGGCAGGTCGACCTTGCCCCAGGCGGGCTCGAAGTGATCGACAAAACAGAACATCACGTGGATCTGCCCGCGAACTGGCGGCGGCCGACGCCGGCGCAGGTACCCACCGAGCCAGTACTGCATGTTGCGGGCACGAATCGCCACGACGATGGCGGTGGCGAAGAACAGGGCCAGTACGCCAAGCGCCAGTAATACGGCCCATCCATGGCTGGTCATTGGCAAACTCCGTGGTGAGGTGTCAGGACGTCCATGCTGGTCGAACTCCGTTGGCTTGGCCATACCGGTCTTGATGCATGATGCCCCCGCACCCGGGTCAGGACGGCAGCGCAGCGAAGCTGAATCCGGCGGCCCGCCACTCGGGCAGCAGCGTCTCCAGCATCCTGCTGGCGCAATCGCCATCGTCGTGCATCAGCACGATGTCACCGGCGCTGGGCGGCTTGCGGCGCATCAGTTCGATGAGCTCCGCGGGCGGGCGACGCTGATAGTCGAGGCTGTCATAAGACCAGTACATCAGCGTCCGTCGCTGGCGTGCGAAGCGCAAGGTCAGTGCCGCTGAAAAGGCACCGCGAGGCGGGCGCATGCCATGATGCCGAATGCCGTCAAAGCCCGCGAGCAACTGATCGGTGTGGTCGATCTCGGCCATCTTTTCGGCCAGCGACAGCCTTGCGAAATCCGGATGGCTGTATGAGTGATTGCCGATCCGATGGCCTTCGGCAAGCATGCGTCGAACCAGCTCCGGACGCTGCTCGACCTTGCGGCCGATAAGGAAGAACGTGGCATGAACTTGATGCGCCTGCAGCAGGTCGAGCAGCGTGGTGGTGTAGTCGGCGTCCGGGCCATCATCGAATGTGAGGTACAACGTCTTGTCCCGAGCCGGGACCCTGGTCAGCACGACGGCGTCCGGCAACCACTGCAACAATTGTGTTCGCTTCAACCAGGAAATCATTCAGACGATCCGTGTGGGCAAACCAGCCGACATTGATGATGGCAGAAACTCTTGCCCTCTTGCATATGCGTTCCCGTTTCCGGTCATCATCCCGGCTTCACCAGGCTATCGTTCTTGGACGAGCATGCACAGCCCGTCATAATCGAATCGCACGGCAAATCCATCCATCGCCCCGATGCGACTCGTTCGGATCGCGATGAAGTGATGTTTGCCGTCAAACGAAAAATGGCTGGAGCAAGCCAGACTGTCGGGATGGGGAGAACCAGGCGCATATGACACTCCATAACACGTACAAGGCCAGTCCCCGTTCAAGCGAGCGTGGCATAGCGGCCAAGCCATGCTGAAGGGTCATGGTGTGATCTATTTCGGCAACGACTGGCGCGCGGAAAACCGTACCAGCAGCCATCACGTGGCCGAGCGCCTCGCCAACACACTGCCGGTGCTGTATGTCGACTCGCCAGGCTTGCGCGCACCGCAGGCCAGCGGCCGTGATTTGCGCCGTGCCTGGCGCAAGATCAGCGCGATGCTGCGGGCGCCGACCCCGATCCGGCCCAACCTGTGGCATTGCACCGTGCCTCAATTGCCGTTTCGGCGGATCCCGGGGGTGGATTGGCTCAACCGGGTCTTTGGCCGCTGGGCGGTGCGTCGGGCCATGCGCGTGCTCGGCGAAGTCACGCCGATTTCCTGGTTCGTGGTGCCGCATCCGGGCTTCCTGGCGCAGCAACTGGGCGAGGTGCTGTGCGTCTACTACTGCATCGACGACTACGCCGCACATCCCGGCGTCGACACCGAACTGATCGCCACGCGCGACGATGAGCTGACCCGCCGCGCCGACCTGGTCTTCGTCGCCCCGCCCGCCCTGCTTGCGGCCAAGCAGGCGCTCAACGCGCAGACGCGATACGCACCGCACGGCGTCGACGTGACACTTTTCTCGCGTGCGATGGACGCGGCCACGCTTGTTCCCGCCGCAGCGGCCGACCTGCCGCATCCCGTGATCGGCTACTTCGGATCGATCCATGAATGGATCGATCTGGAACTGATCGAGGAACTGGCGCGGCAACGGCCGCAATGGACTTTCCTGCTGGTGGGTCATGCCGCCGTGAATGTGTCGCGACTGCGCACGCTGACCAACGTCAGACTGGTCGGGCCACAACCCTATGCAGAATTGCCGGCCTGGGCGAGGGCGTTCGACGTTGCCATCATTCCGTACCGGCACAACCGCCAGGTCGAGAACGCAAACCCGTTGAAGCTGCGCGAGTACCTGGCGACCGGCAAGCCGGTCGTCAGCGTTGGGCATCCCGAGATCAACAAGTTCTCGCAATGGATCGAGATCGCCGAAGGGCCCGATGCCTTTCTCGCCGGGCTCGAGCGCGCGCTGGCCACGGATTCGGCAGAAGCGGCGGCACAACGCATGGCGACCGTCGCCGACCAGACCTGGGATCGACGGGTGGTCGACGTACTCGAAGAAGTATCATCGGCGCTGGCGCGCCGGCAACCATGAATCGGTTCGCACCACAGGGGTCAGGATGAACGCGGGAATAAATGGAAAATTGCGCATCGGCATCATCGGTGCGGGCTACGTGGCTCGCTATCACATCGCCGCCCTGCGCCGGCTCGATTTTGTCGAAATCGTCGGCATCTGCGATCTCGACAACAAGGCGGCGCAGGTGCTGGCCTCGAACTTCGGCATCGATTTTGTCACCGCGGACCTCGCCGAACTGGGCGCCCGCCAGCCGCATGCGATGTATGTACTGACGCCACCAGCGAGCCATGCCGCGCTGACCCTGCAGGCGCTCGACATGGGTTGCCACGTGTTTGTCGAGAAGCCGATGGCCGACTCGGTCGCCGAGTGCGACGTGATGATCGCCAGGGCACGCGAGAAAGGTCTGCAGCTATCGGTGGATCACTCCGACCACTTCGACCCGATGATCATGCGCGCGCTGGCGCTGGTGCGGTCGGGCAGGATCGGTGACGTGGTGGCGGTCGACGTGCTACGCAGCTCCGACTACCCGCCATATGCTGGCGGCCCGCTGCCGGGCATGGTCAGGCAGGGCTCGTATCCATTTCGCGACCTTGGTGTGCATGGCCTGTACGTACTCGAATCCTTCCTCGGCGCGATCGACCAGCTCGATGTCCGCTATCGCGCCAGCGGCCGCAACGCCAACCTGAAATTCGACGAATGGGATGCACGCGCGCAGTGCGCCGATGGCATGGGTCGGTTGCTGCTGTCGTGGAACATGCGGCCGATGCAGAACCGACTGATCGTGCACGGCACCCGCGGCATCATCGAGGTCGACCGCTTCCTGCAGATCTGCCGGGTCCAGCGCGTGCTGCCCGGGCCGAAGTTCATCGGCATCGTGCTGACCGCCTTCATGACCGCGCTGCGCGACATATTCCGGATTCCGTGGAACGTGCTGCGCTTCGCCACCGGCCGTTTGCGGCCGTCGCCGGGCATCCAGCATGGCGCGGAAGCCTTCGCTCGCGCGCTGCACGAAGGCCATCCACCTCCGATCAGTGCCGCAGAAGGGCGCCGGCCGATCGCGCTGATGGATGCGGTGTGCGCACAGGCGGACCGGGAGCGCCACGATGAACTGGAAGCGCGGTTCAGCGAACAGCCGCCGGTCGACGCGCTGGTGACCGGCGCCGCCGGCTTCCTTGGCCGGGCCTTGGTGGCGGCACTGCGCGCGCGCGGGCAGAGCGTACGCATCCTGGTACGCCGCGCCGATCCTCTCCCCGAGCGCGCCGGCATGCAGGTCGTCGTCGGCGATCTCGGCGATCCGCGCATCGTCGATCATGCCGTGAAGGGCGCGCGCATCGTCTACCACGTCGGTGCCGCGATGCGCGGTGGCCCGGGCGACTTCGAGGCGGGCACCGTGTGGGGCACGCGCAACGTGGTCGACGCCTGCATCAGACATGCCGCACAACGGCTGGTCTACGTCAGCTCGCTCAGCGTGCTGGATCACGCCGGTCGCGATCCGGCGGTGCCGATGACCGAGCACTCTCGCTTCGAACCGTATCCGGACCGGCGCGGCGCCTACACCCAGACCAAGCTGACGGCGGAAGCGATGGTCGCCGACGCGATCAACGAGCGCGCCCTGCCCGCAGTCATCCTGCGTCCGGGCCAGATCGTGGGACCGGGCGCCGAGCGGGTCACACCCAACGGCACGCTGGCGCTGGCCGGGCGCTGGATCGCGGTCGGTTCGGCCGCGCAGACGTTGCCACTGGTGTACGTCGACGATGTGGTCGACGCCTTGCTGCTGGCGGCCGAGGCGCCCGCGGCGCTGGGCCAGATCGTCAACGTGGTCGATCCGCAGATCGTCACCCAGGGCGACTACCTGGCAAGGGTCAAGCACAAGCTGGGCAGCGAGCTGAAGCTGCTGCGGGTGCCCACCGCCGTGTTCATGCTGCTCGCCTTCGGCGTGGAGTTACTCGGCAAGCTGCTCCGCCGCAGCGTACCGTTGACCCGTTACCGGGTACGCTCGCTGCGCCCGCTGGCGAACTTCGACATCACCGCCGCACGCAGCAAGCTCGGCTGGGAGCCACGCGTCGGCCTGCAAGCCGGTCTCGGCCGCATGTTCGCCGATACCCCCGCCGATACCGCGGCCACGGGGCCGACCGGCGTCGATCCGTGACGGCCGCGCTGTAGCTGCTAGGCCTTGCCCGCGACGACCGTCTGCAGGATCTGCTCCAGCCGGTCGATGTTGTCGTCCCAGCGGAAGCCGCGTGCATGCTCGACGATGCGCTCGTGCTGCCAGTCGCGCGCCGCGGCGGCAATCAGCGCCGCCGACAAGGCCACCGGATCGCGCACGGGGACCAGGATGCCGGCGTGTTCCGGCAGCACCTCGGGAATTCCGCCGACGCGGCTGGCCACCACCGGAATGCCACAGGCCATCGCCTCCAGCACGACGTTCGGTACGCCTTCGTTGTGGCTGGGCAGGCACAGCAGGTCGGCGGCACGGAACCAGTCGCCCAGTTGCGCATGCGGCACCGCGCCGACCAGCTCGACCCGCTCTGCGCAACCCAGTGCAGCGGCACGCTGCAGTAATTCGGCCTTGCACGCGCCGGCACCGACGTAGACCAGCCGCGCTTGCGGCTGGGTTGCCAGCAAGGCGGGAAATGCCTCGAGCAGGTCGACACAACCCTTGGTCGGCTTGAGGTTGCCTACATAGAGCAGCAATGGCTGGTCGGGCGACAAGTGCAGCCGTTGCCGTGCCGCAGCCTGAGCACCGGGAGCGAAGCGCTGCTCGTCGACCCCGTTGTAGATCGTATGCACGCGCGCCGGATCGGCGCCGATTACCACGGCCTTGTCGGCCAGCGCCCGGCTCACCGCCACCACCGCCCCGGCATGGCGCAGGGCGGAACGGATCTGCGGCCGACGCAATGGACTTTCGGCGGTGACATTCAGATCGCTGCCATGCACCTTGACCACATAGGGAATGCCCAACAGGCGCGCCAGCCAACCGGCCGCGACCGCATCCGGATAGGCCCAACTGGCCAGCACGCCGTCATATTTCTCGGCGCGCAGGCGGCGGCCATGCTGCAGCAGCAGCGAGGCAAACCAGCAGGCGGCATGCAGCGAACGGCCGATCCCCGGTGGAAACACGAACACGAAATGGTCCGTGCGCAGACCCGGCACCTCGACCGCGCCGCGCACGCCACCGAGTCGCTCGCGGAAATCCACCGCGGTCAGCACGTGCACCTCGTGGCGTTGCCCCAGTCGCTCGAATTGCTGGCGATTGAACGCGCCACGCAGCAGATCCCACGGGGTCGGAAACAGGTTGGTCAGAATCAGCAGTTTCAAATGCCGGTCCTTAAACGGGTGCGCCGCGGTAGATGGCCTCGTATCGCTTCGCCATCACGTCAAGGGTTCCCTCCGCCTCGACCCAGCTTCGTGCCGCGGAGGCCAGTGCGGCGGCCTGCTGCGGATTGTCGAGGAGCGCCAGCAGCGCCTCGGCCAGGGCCTGCGCATCAGCAGCCGGCACCAACCGGCCCGTGGTGCCGTCGCGCACGATCTCCCCGTTGCCGCCGACATCGGTGGCGACCATCGGCAGCGACGCGGCACACGCCTCCAGCAGGGCCATCGAATAGCCCTCGCTCACGGACGACAGCGCGAACAGGTCAAAGCCCGCCAGCAACGCAGGCACATCATTGCGATCCCCGAGAAAGCGTACCTGTTCGAGCACACCTTCGGCAGCCGCGCACTGTCGCAATTCGGCATCCAGTTCACCGCTGCCGACCAGCACCAGGACCGTGTCCGGCCGTTGCCGCTGAACCTGGGCGAAGGCGCGGATCAGGGTGGCCTGGTCTTTGGCCCAGCTAAGCCGGCCCACGGTACCGAGCAGCCGCACCTGCGGCAGCAAGCCCAGCGACTGGCGCAGCCGCGCGCGGGATGCATCGGTGCCGGACACGACGCCGGTCAGCGAGATGCCGTTGGGCACCACGATCGTCTTGGCGGATGGCGCCAGGCCGTCTCGTACGGCATCGCGACGAGCCGCGTCGCATACGGTGGCGATGGCGTCCGTGTTGGCCAGCGCCCGACGGTAGAGCCACTCACGCCGTCCCGCGAGCTGCCTGGCGCTGGCCTCGTGCTGCGTATTTGCCGGGCGGCGTGCACCAAGCATGCTGTGCCGCGTGTTGATCACGCGATCCACGCCGAGGCCGCACGCGGCAGCCACCGCGTAATAGTGCGCGACGGCATTGTGGGTATGCAGTACGTCGGTGGCGAAGCCATCAATCCGGCGCCGCAGCCTGAGCAGGGCGCGCAGATCCGGTCCGGCGCCCTTGTGGCAGGCGGAAACCGGAATGCCCAGTGCGCGAGCCTCGTCCGCCAGCAACCCGGGCTCGAACAGACTCACGATCTGGCATTCATGCCCGTGCTGCCGCTGCAAACTGGCCAATTCGATCACCATTCGCTCAAGACCGCCGCGATTGAGATTCTCGACCACGTGGGTGATCTTCATGCGATGACCTCGACGTCGGCGGGCCGGCTTGCGGAGACGGCAGCGGGAGATCCGGCAGACGACAGGTGGAGTGCCCGGGCGCATGGATCCGTCTTCATGACGGCCTCCTGCCGACCGTCCCGGCCCAGCTCAGCAGTCGCCCCAGCAGGCGTGGCTGACCGCGGGCAAACCGCTGGTGCAGCTCCTGCATCTGGCTGATATCCGCCGCGCTCCAGCAACGCAGCAACAGGGTGAGCAGCAGATAGGCCCCGCTCAGCACGATGCCGCCGAACGACAGGGTCAACACCGGTGGCAGGTGCAATGCGTACACCGGCATGACCAGGGCAGCGGCCAGCGCCGCTGCCAGCACGATGCGCAGCAGGCGCAGCCACTCCAGTTGCACGCCGCTGACGCGGATGCCGATGATCAGGTACGAGGCGGCAATCACCAATACTTCGATCACGATCGCCGCCACCGATCCGTACAGCCCGAAGCGGGTGATCAGAAAGAAATCGAGTGCCATCTTGAGCACACCCAGCGCCATCGTGAGCATCAGGATCGTGTGTTGGCGATCGGCGCTGACCAGCAGGCTGCTGGCCCCCTGGGTTGCCGTGCCCACCGCGCAGGCAAACAGGCACCAGGCAAAGACGGGCGCCGATGCAGCGTAGGAGGCGCCATACAACAGGCCGATGGTTGGCCCAGAGAAGCAAGCGCCAAAGGCCACCACCGGCGCGGCGAGCAGCACCAGATAGCTGGTGACGGCGGCGAACCGGCGACCACCCGCCTCGCGCCCCTGGCTGTTCGCCTTGGCCATCATCGGCAACAGCAGGGCGCCGAAAACGCCCGGCACCAGTAGCATGATCCCGGTTGCCAGCTGGAACGCCACCTTGAAATAGCCCGCCGAAACGGCGCTGTCGAACAGGTTGAGAAACAGAATCTCGACATCACTGGCAATCAGGAAGCCAACGATGATGGTGACCGAAACGATCCGAAGATGCCGACGCACTCGCTGCTGCAACTGATCCGGCATGGCGTGCTGGCTCGCCTGCGGCGCCAGCAATCGCCCGGCCTGCTGACGGGAAATCAGCAGAAAGATCGCGCTGGAAATCACATAGACGACCAGAAACCAGAACATCGACGCACCCAGCAGCATCGCGATCGCGACCAGCAGCAGGTTCAGTGGCGCCGCCACCAGACTGATTCTGGCTGTGGCCTCGAATGCCTCGAAACCCTTGGCGATGGCGATATTGAACATGTACGGCGCACGCATCACGACCGCCACGGCCAGCATGGCGAACTCGGGGAAGTCCAGTTCGGGGGCGAAGCGCTTGCTGGCCAGCAGAAACAACAGCAAGCCCAGCGCTGCCACCACCCCCATGTGCCAGATCTGCATCCGGCGCAGATAGCCCAGGACCGGCAGGATCAGATGCTCCTGTCCGGAACCACGCAATTCGGCCACGAATTTGATCACCCCGGTGGTGATGCCCGAGTTGGTGGCCACCACGCCGACGGCGGCGAACCAGATGAACAGGCCGTAGATACCGTATTCGTTCGGCCCCAGATGCCGCGCGATCATGATCGCCGCCAGCATACCGAGCGAGTATTCGACGTAAATGCCGATCGAGGAGAACAAGGTATTGCGCAGGGCGCGGTTGCGCGTACTCATGCGCCGAGCAGCAAGATGGTGGTGATCACATACAGCAACACGATGCTGGCCAGCGAAACCACCATCCAGCGTACCCCATGGTCCGACACGCGAAACAGCGGCAGCGCCGGCCAGCGCTGCCGAACCCCCGAGTAGTAGCCCACCACCATCGCGATCAGCAGGTACACGAGGATGATGTAGCTGCGGCTGAGGAAAAACGCCGCCGCGAACATTCCACACAAGGAAAGCAGCAAGGTAAACGCCATCCGTCGCTCGTCCTTCCACTCGTCATGCCCGCCCGATTGCGTAGCGGCTTCGGGCCGATGCCGCATGACCGTGAGCATCATCCAGAACGCATAAGCGACAAACATAAGCCACAAGGTGTAACCAATGAAACCGGCTTCAGCAAGTACCAGCACGAACGAGTTGTGCGCGGTCAACTGGTTGTAATCCGTGAAATTGCCCGGCCCTACGCCCAGCACGGGATGGGACATGAACATCTTCATGCCCTCATACCAGGCGTCTACCCGGCCCAGGGCCGAAGACTCTTCGGCATCGAGCTGGGTCATCCGCGACGACAGCAGGCGCATGCCAAGCAGCCCGATCGCACTGAGGATGCCGGCCGTCAGCATGCCGCGGCGTTGCCAGATATAGATGCCGCCCACCACCAGCACCGCCAGCAACGCGCCACGTGAGTTGGTGAGATAGGTGCCATACAGAAGCAAGGCCGCGCCGCTGAGCCAGAACAGCCTTCCCAGCACGCCACCATGACGGCTCAGAAAGAATGCCATCGGCAGGGTCGTCACGAACAGCAGGCCGAGATCGTTCGGGTCGTTGAAAATTCCCACATAACGAACCCGCCCATCCGGGCCCAGGGTCATTCCCGTCCAACCGGTACCGGTGCTTGCCTGCTCAACGCTGTGCAATGCAAGCACCACCGCGCAAAGCACGAACACCGCCATGGCGATCGTCACGCGGCGTCGGCTGGTGCAGGCAGCGGCGAAAACGAAGAACGCCACCACGATCGGCCCGAAGCTTTTCAGCATCTCCAGCGCGCCGCCAAGCCAGTGGTTTGCTGCCAGCGATGCCATGCCCACCAGCAGGAATACTGGCAGAATGCGGAACTGCGGTGCATCGAAGTTCTTGCCAGTGGAAACTGCCCAGCTCAGGAAGGCGAGCACCAGCGCCACCGGCAACAACGGCACACCGACCAGCGCTGGCATGTAGTCCTGCGGCCGAATGATGGTGAGTGCCAGGTAAAGGAGACTCAGGATGAACATTCGACTTGAACAGGTCTGGTTGCGTGACTCGACTTGGGATAGCTCAGCCATTCTGGCAGGGTCAGCATGGCATGCAGCCAGCCCAGACCCATCGTGCGTTCTACCGCCAGCCGTCGCAACGCGAACCGACAGGGCGCCGCCAGCAGGTTGGTGCCACTGATGTAACTGCAGCCCGCCTGATAGCCCGTCGCCCGCGCGGTCTCGATCACCCGGTCATCGAACGCACTGGGATCGCCAACCGGATAGGCAATCAATGTCGCCGGCACACCAAGTTCACTTTCGAGTACCGCCTTCGATTCGCGCAATTCGAACTCCAGTTCGGCCTGATCCAATTTTGCCAACATGCGGTGATGGACACCATGTGAACCGATTTCGAAGCCGGCCGCCTGCATTTCCCGCAACTGCTGCCAGTTCATCGGTCGGCAATCCGGGTGAGCCCGTTCGCATGGCATCTGCCAATCATGCTGCAAGCGGTTCATGAGGGCAGACTGCCCCGTACCATCGAGCTGCTTGATCCGATTCAACACCTCGCCAGCCACCCACCTGCGCTCCAGCCTGGTCGACGGCGTGTGCAGTTCCAGATTCAGTTCGGGCATGGAAATACGTTCGAGCGTTGTGCCCAGAATCATGTGCACCAACCAGTCGTAATCGTAGGGCAAACCACTGTCGATATAACCGGTGGATACAAAGAAGGTAGCCGGCACCTGCAGCTCGCGAAGGATCGGATAGGCAACCAGGAAGTTGTCATCGTAGCCATCGTCGAAGGTTACGGCCACCGCGTTCGATGGCAAAGTCTGGCCGGCGATGATCGCGGCCACCATGTCACCCAGTCGCATGGGTCGAAAGTGCTGCTTCAGGAGCGACATCTGCGCCCGGAAGGCGGCGGCGGAGGCGCTGACCAGCTCCAGGTCGAAGTCGAACGCATTGGCATCCGGCAGCGTCAGTACACGGTGATAGGCAAGGATGCGCATCTCGCGCCGCAGCAGCGACCGGATGACCTGCGCCGGCCCGAGCATGCCGCTGCGATGCAACAACGCACCCAGCCGCGCACGTTTGCCCGGCGTTTGCTCGTCGTTCCTGCTGTCTTCAGTTCGCATGATGGTCCCCTCACGTTGGCCGCGCGCGTCAATCCCGACCAAGTTTCCGGCGCAAGCGCGACAAGATGGAATCTTTCGGCACCCGCAGCGAAGCAAGGTCAGGTAACTCCGCGGCCAGTGAGGTGAGCGTGCCGGTCGCAATGTGCAGCAGGCTCAACTTCGCGCCGGTCTCGCGATGTACCCGTGTGGTGAATTCCAGCGCAAGCAGGGAGTGTCCACCAATATCGAAGAAATTGTCGCTGCCACTGAGGTGCGTGACTCCCACCAGGTCACGCCACACCGCGGCCAGATAGTCTTCTCGCGGGTCGTCCAAGGCAGACACCGGCACGCCGCGGCTAGTCGGGTTCATGCCTTGATGCGCATGTGTGGCGGCTGCCGGCGCCGGCAGCGCATTGCGGTCGATCTTGCCATTGGGTGTTTTTGGCAAGGCCGTCAAGCACTCGATGTGTTGTGGACGCATGTATTCGGGCAGTCGCTTGCGCAACTGGCTTCGCAGACGGGCGGCCAAGCCTGGATCATCGGCGGCGGGTACCACGTACAGGACCAGACGCAAGTCGTTTTCACCGAAACGTCGCACCACGACGACGCATTCCCGCACCCGGGCATCACTGGCAACTGCAGCCTCGATGTCGCCGGGTTCGATCCGGTAGCCGCGAATCTTTATCTGGTTGTCGGCACGACCGTGGAAGTACAGCATGCCATCGCGCCAGCAACCGAGGTCACCGGTACGGTACATGCGCGCGCTGCCGCCCGCGAACGGATCGGCCACAAAGCGCTCGTCGGTCAACGCGGGGCGGAACAGATAGCCACCCGCAACGCCGTCGCCGCCGATCCACATTTCACCGACGACGCCTGGCGGCACAGGCTGCCCGCGTGGGTCGAGCACGTAGACCTGAGTGTTGGCGATGGGCTTCCCTAGCGGAATGACCTGGGGCTGCGGGTGGATACGCGCCACGGTGGACCAGACGGTAGTCTCGGTTGGCCCGTAAAGATTCCAGAGCTCCCGACAATCTCCCGCCATGGTCTGGGCCAGTACCAGGGGCAACGCCTCGCCACCGACGAACAAACGCAACTTTCGCACGGTTTCCTGACGCCTTGCCACTTGCAGCAACTGCAGGAGCGAGGGTGTGATCTGCAACACCGTTGACGCGCTCTGCTCGATCAATTCCCACATCAGTCGGGGGTCGCGACGCTGGACTTCTGTCGCAATGACGGTTCGCGCGCCGGTGATGAGTGGAAGGTACAACTCGGTCGCGGCAATGTCGAAAGACAGGGTGGTCGTCGCGCACATCACGTCATCCTGCTCGAATCCCGGCTCCCTGCGCATGCTGAGCAGGAAGTTCACCAGATTGCGATGCAGGACGCGCACGCCCTTGGGTTCACCGGTAGAGCCGGAAGTGAACAAGACGTAGGCGAGGTCGTCGCCTTTGACCCGAGGCAACGGCGGATCTTCTCCGGACTCGGCACGCAAGTCCGCGACGGCCAGCAGCTCGCGGCCAGCTGCAACGATGTCCGGGACTTTTCCGGCAATGGCCATCAGCACATATCGCAGCCGGGAGTGCTCGGCCATGTGCCGCAGGCGAGCATCCGGAAATTCCGGATCAAGCGGCACATAGGCCGCACCGCAACGCAAGATTCCCAACACTGCCAGCAGCATGTCCACACTTCGCGGAATGCATACGCCCACCATGTCCCCGCGACCGATACCGCGGCGGCGCAGCGCCTGAGCCACGCTGCGGGTTGCCTTGTCCAGCGTCGCATAGTCCATCTGCTCCCCACCGCATTGGACGGCAATGCGCTCAGGCGTCAGGTTCATCTGGGCTTCGACCAAAGCGGTGAAGCCCTGCTCGCGGTCGTACTCAAGCGCGGTGTCATTCCAGGTCGTCAGCACCTCAAAACGACCGGCATCGTCCAGCAGGGCAATATCGCCCGCGGCTGCATCGCCCCCACCGATATCGCCCATCGCGGCAATGCCGGAGAGTACGGTCTCGTAGTGCAGCAGCCAGCGCCGCACGGTGACATCGTCATAGCGCGCGGTGCTGTAATGCGTGTCCAGCGACAGCACGTTGCCGCTATCGTTGACGTTGAAAAAAAGTTCCCAGTCGGCCATGGCACCGCGGGAACATTCCCGAAGCTCGTGCGCCAGACCTTCAAAGACTTCCGCGGCGACGCGTGGAAGGAGGTTGAAGGTGACGCCCGTCAACGCTGCCTCACCACCCCCGGCCCGAAGCCCCAGCATGCGCTGGATACCTGTCAGGGTGACATCCCGATGCTCGGCCGCATCAAGCAGCGCGGCATGGGTCTGGCGTGCCAGTTCGGCAAAGGAAGTTTCGGGCGAAATGCTCATGCGCAACGGCAGGGTACTGACACCATCGCCGATCAACGGACGCATGGCGTCGAGCGCGAGGCCACCGAATGGAACCGCGATGGAAAAATCCGCCTGGCCGGACAAACGGGCCATCAGCACAGCAAAGCCGCTCAGTAGCAGGCTATACAGGCTGATGCCACGCCTACGCGCCTCGCCGCGAAGTCTCGAGGTCAATTCAGGGGTGAGCGCACGACGCTCAGTGGCAGCGGCGTAGCTCGGCTCCGCCGGCGCTGGTCGGTCGGCGGGTAGTCGCAGCGGCGACGGCGTCGTAGCGTACACCGCCCTCCAGTAGTCAAGGCTCGCCTGGCTGCCGCCTGCCGCGCGCCGAACGCGCTGGTCGCTCAGGTAGCGGCGAAACGAACCCGCGGGGGCGAGCGTGGCTTGGCGACCTTTGACGGTCGCGCTGTAGCAGGCACCCAGTTCGGTGATGAACAGCGCCAGCGACCAGCCGTCCATGACCAGATGGTGCCCGATGACATGCAGCACATGGCGTTGCTGATCCATCCGGATCAGGGTGAACCGCACCAACGGCCCGACCGAGAGATCGAACGGCTGCGCGGCCTGCCGCGCGCACCATGCCTTCAGTCGCGCCTCGGCATCCGCCGCGGGTGTCGAGAAATTCAGTTCGGCAGAAGGCAGCTCCAGCTCGGCATGGAACTGCTCGCTGCTGCCGTCGTCGGCGAAGGTCAAGTGCAGCGCTTCATGACGCCCCCAGACCCGCTGCAAGGCGTCCTTCAGCGCGAAAGCATCCAGTGGCCCGTCGAGCCTGAGCGTCGCGGACTCGTTGTGGGCGAGCGCGGCCTCCCCGCCAAACTGGCAAGTGAACCACCTCTCCATCTGGCCTTCGCTGAGCGGCATCTCCATCGGCAGATCGACGCCATCGGGTGTGGATTTCGCTGTCACGGCTGGCTCGCCCGTGGGCGCGGGCGCCGCTGACAATGCCTGCACCTGTTGGCGCGGCGTCGGATGAGTGTAGATCGCAGAGGCGGCCAATGAGCGCCCGGCGATGGCTCGCAGGCGGGTGACGAAGATCATCACCAGCAATGAGTCGGCGCCGCTGTCGAAGACATTGTCATCGGCGCCCAGCACCGGTAGCCGCAGCAGATCACACCATAGCGAACTGATGCGCGCCTCCAGGCTGGCTTGCGCCGGCACGGAGATCGGGTCGCCCGTGGCCAGCGATTCGTCCTCCAGCCGGCGCCGATCAACCTTCCCACTCGGCGTCAGCGGGAGCGCGTCGTGGAATATCACCAGTTGCGGGCAAGCAAACGCCGGCAGTCGCGCGGCCAGGTGCTCGCGCATGGATACGCGCACATCCGGCAACGACAAGCCCTGCTGATTCAGCACCACATGCGCAACCAGTCGACGCCCCTCAGGACCTGCCGGCGCCACCACGGCCAGATCCGCTACTTCGGGGTGTGAGGCCAAGGCCTGCGTGACGTCGCCGAGCTCGACCCGATGACCGGCGACCTTCACCTGATCATCCATCCGGCCCAGAAAGATGATGCGGCCATCGATGGCGCGTTGAACGCGATCACCACTGTGATAAACCATCTCGGAAAGCGCATCGGGATGGATCAAAGGCATGAAACGTTCAGCAGTCAGCGCCGACTGATTGATGTAGCCGTCGGCGAGGCAAACGCCGCCGATCAGTAGTTCGCCCGCGACGCCATCGGGCACGGTACGCTGATCTTCATCCACCACATGCAGGCGCACATGCGAAAGCGGGAAACCGAGATCGGGGCGCTCAGGCCAGAGGGACGGGTCGCCCGCCAGCGGATGGCTGGTGACCATCACGCATGACTCGGTCGGCCCATATTCGTTGTGCAACACGGCATCGGGCAGCGCGGCGAACAGCTGGCGAATGGCCGGGGTGATTTCCAGTGACTCCCCGCCAAATCCAACGTCACGCAGGGCCTCTGGCAGTGCGCCGCCATCGACATAGGCCTGCGCGACCGCGCGCAGCACGAACGGAAGTGTTGCGCGCTCCACGCGTTGCTCACGCATCAGCTCGAGCAGCAGGAACGGATCGCGCCGCTGCGATTCTGACGCAAGAATCAAGCTGCCGCCGGTAGCCAGCGTGACAAACACGTCGCGAACCGACGGGTCGAAAACGAAGCTGGGAAACAGGAGGACGCGCGCGCTTTGGCCCAGCCTCGGATGGGCAAGATGCCACTCGACCAAGCTGTGGAGTGCCCTTCGTGGCACCACCACCCCCTTCGGCCGGCCCGTTGAGCCGGAGGTAAACAAGACATACGCCGGTGCACTGTCGTCGGTCAGAACCGGTTCAACCAAGCCATTTGCGACGGCAGACCCGGACTCGATCACGGGCAGCGGGAGGGAACGCAGCAGCTCGACCGGAACGGCCGGCGTCGTCACCAGCAGGCGCGGCCTTGCATCCTCAAGCATCTCGACAATACGCGCCAACGGATAGGAAGCATCCAGTGGCAGATAGGCTGCGCCCGCACAGACCGTCGCCAGAATGGCGACCACACTTTCGACCGAACGATCGCACGCCACGGCTACAATATCGCCGGGCACCACGCCGTGGTGGACCATCTGGCCGGCCAGCAGCAGTGCCCGTTGGCGCAAGTCAGCGTAATTGAGCGAACACTGGCCGTCAGATATCGCGAGGTGTTCGGGAAACGACCGTCCCCAATGAATGAATCCCAATGCGTTGTCGCGACAATTCACGCTCTCTCCCTTACTGTTCCATTCCTTTCGGTCACGGTCCATGCCTGCCCGCCAACCGCCCCTCTGCCTGACCCCGTTTCAAGCCGAGCAGGCAGGGCGCTGCGTTTGATTCGGCATCGCCCATTGCCATCTTGGCATGCCGTGGCCATCAACACGACCCGGCATGACGAGAGGAGTTCACGTCATGATCGCTGGCCCCCAAGACCCAGCAGGTTTCGCAGGCGCGTCCCCAGCGAGCCAGGCTTTTGCGGTGCCGGATCGGCGGCGTCGGGCAAAGCCAATGCCAGCGACGCCAGCGTGCCGGTCGCGACATCGAGCAGGTTCAACCGGACTCCCTTGTCGCGACGCACGCGGGCCACCAGCTCGACTGCCAGCAGCGAGTGACCGCCAACGTCGAAGAAGTTGTCCTGGCCAGCCACCTCGGCAATACCGATGAGTTCGCGCCACACCCCTGCCAGGTATTGCTGGCGACCATCGGTCATCGGCACCTCGCTGGTGCGATCCTGTTCGACAGGGGCATTCAATACCGGCATGGGCAATGCCTTGCGGTCAATTTTTCCATTGGGCGTTTGCGGCAAGGCAGGCAGCAGCATCAGATGCTGTGGCCTCATATAGCCTGGCAATTGCTCTGCGAGCTTCTCGCGCAGACGCGGCAACAAGCTGGTGGAAGACTCGGCCGAAACCACATACAGGACGAGCCGACGATCGTCGGCGCCGAAGTCCTGGGCTACCGCAACGCAATCCTTGACCGCCGGATCCGCACGAACCACCTGCTCGATCTCACCCAACTCGATACGAAAGCCGCGTACTTTGACCTGGAAGTCCAGCCGGCCCAGATGCTCCAGCGTGCCGTTGGCCAGCCAACGCCCTCGATCGCCGGTACGGTACATGCGCTCATCGGCGCCGCCGGTATACGGATCGGGCTGGAAGCGCTCGGCGGTCAATTCGGGACGCTTGTGATAGCCGAGTGCCACACCGGCACCACCGATCCATATTTCACCCGGCACCCCGATCGGACACAACTGCCTCTGGTCATCCAGGATCCAGACGCTGGTGCGGGCGATCGGTGTGCCGATGGATATGCCTTGCTCGGGCGATTCGACCCGCCAGCAGGTCGACCACACCGTGGTCTCGGTCGGGCCGAACAGGTTCCATACCTCGCGGCAACGCGATAGCAGCTGGGTCGCCAGCTCCGCATCCATGGCCTCGCCACCGCAATAACCTCGAAAGGTCGCTGCACCCGCCCAGCCTGCGCCCAGCAACAGGCGCCAACTGGCGGGTGTGGCCTGCATCACGGTGGCGCCAGTACTGTCCAGCAACGCCTTGAGGAGATCCCCGTCCATGCATTCTTCGCGACGGGCGATGACGACCTCGGCACCTACCGTCAACGGCCCGAGCAACTCCAGCACGGCGATGTCGAACGACAACGTGGTGACCGCCACCAGACAGTCGTCCTCTTGCAAGCCGGGACGATCAGCCATGCTGGTCAGGAAATTCACGAGCGCGCGATGCGGGATCTCCACGCCCTTCGGCTGGCCGGTGGAGCCGGAGGTGTAGATGACGTAGGCGATCGAATCCGCCGTGGCCAGGTCGGCATCGGCCGGCATTGGCGCCGAGTCGGCGGCGTCTCCCGCGGCCATTGCCGCATCATCGAGCAGAAGCACAGGCCGATCACCAACGTCGAATCGCGCGACGAGACTGCGTTCCGAAACCAGTACGGTGATGGCGGAGTCTTGCTGCATGAAAGCCAGCCGCGTGGAGGGAAAGGCCGGGTCCAGCGGCACATAACCAGCACCCGTCTTGAGCACGCCGAGCACCGCCGCCATCAGGTCGGTGCCGCGGTCGAGCCCGATGCCCACCAGTACCCCGCGCTTCGCGCCATGCCGCCGCAACGCATGTGCAATCTGGTTGGCGCGCGCGTCCAGCGCGGCGTAGGAAAGTCGGGTCGCGCCGCTACGCACGGCGATCCGATCCGGCGTCTGCCGCGCCTGCTGCTCGACCAGTGTGTGCACGCAACCGACAAGGGCGGTGGCGCCCGGATTGCTGTTCCAACGCTGAAGCTGTTCGCGCTCACCATCCGGCAACAATTCCAGCTCGGCGATCGAGCGGCGCGGATCCCGCAGCACGGACTCCAGCAGTTTCAGATAGCAATCACGGAAGCGCGCGCCGGTCCCTGCGTCGAAGATATCGACGTTGTATATGAGGCCACCGCAAAGGCCGCTCGCACCCTCCAGAAACCAGAGACCGATATCGTGGGCTGCACCTTGCTGGAACACCGGGATGTTCTCGTGCTCGAGGTCGCCCCAGCGTAGCGGTCGCTGGCGCGCGTCCTGGTACGAAAACATCGACTGGCTGATTGCGGGCCGACTGTCGTCACGCGGCACATCGAGATCGATGACCAGATGCTCGAACGGCACATCCGGGCAGGCAAACGCGTCGAGTACCACTTGACGCACGACACCCGTCAACTCGACGAACGGCATCTGCGGATCGATCTGGGCACGCAGCGGCAAGGCGTTGACGAAGAATCCCATCACCGGCTCAAGCTCGGCCAGTTCGCGCCCGCGCACCGGCGTACTGACCACCAGGTCGCGCTGCCCGCTGAGGCGATGCAGCAGCACGTAGTAGACCGTCAGCAGCAGCATGTACAGCGTCACCCCGCTGCGTTGTCCCAGGTCGCGCAGCGCAGCGCTCTGGGCCGGCGGCAGCTGGATCCACTCGGTCGCACCGCGGCCGGACATCCGAGGCGGGCGTGGCCGATCGGCCGGCAGCTCGAGCGGTTCGAGCTTGCCTGCCAGCCGTTCGCGCCAGTGCGCGAGCTGGCGCGCGAGCTCGTCGCCGCGCATCCATTGCGCGTGCCACGCGGCGAAGTCGCCGTACTCGATCTCCAGTGGCGCCAGCGGCACCGGCTGGCCGGCACGGAACGCGGCATACAGGGCGGAAAGCTCCTCGTACATCAGATCGAACGACCAGCCGTCCCAGATCACATGGTGTGCCATGAAGAAGAACACATGCTCTTCGTCACCAAGCCTGAACAGGTGCGCACGGAACAGCGGCGGCTCAGCCAGGTCGAATGGTTGCGCGATCAGTTCCTGCAGCCGCCGATGCAGCGTGGCCTCGCGCACGTCGTCCGGCAAACCTGCCAGGTCCTCCGCTGGCAGCAGGCTGGCCCCGACGTCATCATGGATGCGCTGAATCGCCATCCGGTCGTCGGGCTCGAGCGATGTGCGCAGCACCGGCTGGCGCCGCACCATTTCCTGCAGCGCGCGCTCGAAGGCGCCGGCGTTCAGGACTCCGCGTAGCCGGTGCGCGGACGGCGTGTTGTAGACGACCTGCCCCGGATTCAGTCGCTCCAGGTACCACATCCGCTGCTGCATCAACGAGAGCGGCGCCTGGTTGCGGTCGGCCAGCCGCGGAATCGAGTGTGCCGCATGACGCTGTCCGCCTTTGAGCACGCCCATGCTGCGGATCGTCGCGACCATTCGAGCCACCGTCGGCGCATCGAACGCGGCGGACAAGGGCAGGCTGAGTTCGAGTTCGCGATTGAGCTGAGCAATCCACCGCGCCGCCAGTAACGAATGTCCGCCCAGTTCGAAGAAGTTGTCGTTCAGGCCAGGCTCGGCCGCTCCCAGCGCACGGGCCATCGCCGTAGCCACCCGTTGCTCCAGTTCGTCGTGCTCCACGCGGCCGGGAACGGCGACGTCCGCGTGGCCCGACACCTCCGCCGGTGCAGGCAAGCGCGCACGATCGATCTTGCCGTTGGGCAGCAGCGGCAGCGCATCCAGCACGATGAAATGCTGCGGCACCATGTACTCCGGCACCTGTTCGCGCAGATAGGTGCGCAAGCTTGCATCATCGACCAACGCCCCGGCACTGGCCACCAGATACGCCACCAGCCGCGCATCGCCAGGTCGGTCTTCGCGCACGATCACCATCGCCTGCGCGATATCCGGAAGGGTCACCAGATTGGCCTCGATCTCGCCCGGCTCGATGCGGAACCCACGCACCTTGACCTGGAAGTCCAGCCGCCCCAGGTGCTCCAATGTGCCGTTGGCCAGCCAGCGGCCGCGGTCACCGGTGCGGTACATCCGCGCCTGTCGATCCTCGGCATAGGGATCGGCGATGAATCGTTCGGCACTCAGCTCCGGTCGGTTGTGATAGCCGAGCGTGACGCCGGCGCCGCCGATGAAAATTTCACCAGGCACCCCGATCGGGCACATCTGGCCCAGCGCATCGAGAACCCACACCGCGGTATTTGCGATTGGCGTGCCGATCGATATGCCCTGCTGCGGTTGCTCGACGCGCCAGCAGGTCGACCACACGGTGGTCTCGGTCGGACCATACATGTTCCACAACTCACCGCAGCGGGAGAGCAACTCGGCCGCCAGATCCGGCGCCAGTGCCTCGCCGCCGCACAGCGCGCGAAACGTTCTGGTTCCCTGCCAGCCCGCCTGCAGCAGGACACGCCAGGTGGCAGGTGTGGCCTGCAGGCAGGTCGCACCGCTGGCCTCGATCAGCTTGCGCAGCATGCTGCCATCTCGCACCTGTTCGCGGCTTGCCAGGACCACTTCGGCGCCCACCGTCAATGGCAACATCAGTTCCAGGAAGGCGATGTCGAACGACAGCGTGGTCACGGCGACCAGGCGATCGTCCGCGCGAATGCCCGGTCGGGCTTGCATCGCGCTGAGGAAATTGGCCGTGGCGCGATGGGGAACCCGCACACCCTTGGGCCGTCCGGTGGAGCCCGAGGTGTAGATCAGGTACGCCACCTCCTCGGCGGTTTCGGCATCGGCAACGTCAACCAGACGAGTGACCGGCTTGGCCGCCAGTTCTTCGGCCAGTCTGTCCAGTGCCAGTACCGGCCGGCCGCGCAGATCGAAGCGCAACGCGTGCGCTTGCTCGGTGAGCAACGCGGCGAGGCTGGCGTCGCTCACCATGAAGGCCAGACGCTCCTGCGGGAAGGCCGGGTCGAGTGGCACATAGCCCGCTCCCGCCTTGAGCACGCCGAGCACGGCGGCGAGCATGTCGATGCCGCGCTCCAGCGCGATGCCGACCAGCGCGCCACCATGCACACCGTGGTCGCGCAGGAGATGCGCAATGCGGTTGGCGCGCGCATCGAGCTGGGCATAGCTCAACGCCTGGGTGCCCGTGCGCACCGCCATTCGATCGGGTGCACGATCGCACTGGGCCTCGAAGAATTCATGCGCACGCCGGCTGGCGTCGAAAGGCGTCGGCGCCGGTTGCCACACGGCCAGCTCACGCCGCCCGGCCTCGTCGACCAGGTGCAGGTGGCCGAGGATCGCCTGTGGCTGCGCAACCGTCGCACGCAGCAGAATTTCGTAGGCCCGCAACCAGCGCCGCACCGTGGCACCATCGAAAAGATCACGGTTGTACTGGCATTCAAGTCGCAGCTCGCCATGGGCTTGCACTGCATTGATCGACAGTTCGAAGTTTTCGAAGCTTCGCGGATTGCTGGCAAAGCCGAGCTGCAGTTCCGGAAAGGCCGAATCCTCCTGGTCCAGCGCCTGATCGATGTTGAACATCACGCTGACCAGCGGCAGACGCGAGGGATCGCGACCGATCCGCAGCTTGCCGAGCAAGGTACCGAAGGTATATCGCTGATGTTCGAGCGCATCCAGCAGCGTGGTCTGGGCCTGTTCGATCGTCAGGCTCACCGGTTGCGCGGGATCCGGCTCAAACAGCAGGGGCAAGGTGTTGACGCAGTGACCGACCAGGTGATCGTGGCCGTCGACCGACTGCCCCGCGGTGGGGATGCCGATCACCACCCGGGACTGGCCGGTCAGCCGCGACAGCAACGCGGCAAAACTTCCCAGCAAGACCGCAAACAGGCTCGCGCCGCGGTGCGCGCCCATGCCGCGCGCCGCGGCGACCAGACTTGCATCGAGCGTCCAGTCCTCACGCACGGAGGCAAAGCTGCGTCGCGGCGGCCGGGCCCGGTCGGTGGGTAGTTCAAGCGCCGGGATTTCGCCGGCGAAGCGCGAAAGCCAATAGTTTTCGTCCGCCGCAAACGTGGCGTCGGCCGGATGACTGGCCTGGGCCAGTGCATAGTCGGCAAAGTCGTCGGCTGGTGGCAGTGACTCAACCGCACTGCCGTGCCGTCCTGCGTACAACGAGCCCAGTTCGCGTACCAGCACCCACCATGACCAGCCGTCGCAGACGATGTGATGGGCGGTAAGGAGCAGCAGGTGATCGTCGTCGGCCAGCTGCAGCAACTCGCTGCGCAACAGGTGGTCGCTGCCCAGTGCAAACGGCGTCTCCACAGCCACTCGCTGGCGCTCCCGCACCAGTTCGTGGCGCTGCTGCGGGCTCGCTGACGACAGATCGTGCAGCGGCAATTCGAGCGTGACGTGTTCGCGCACGCACAGGGTCTCGCCGTCGGGGCCGAAGCTCGCGCGCAGCGCACTGTGCCGATCGAGCAACGCCTGCAATGCATGGCGCAGCGCCTGATGGTCGAGTCGCCCCTTCAGTTGCAGCGTCACCGACTCGTTGTAGGCCAGCGAGGCATCGCGGCCAAGCTGGTCGGCGAGCCATATCTCGCGCTGCGGCTCGGTACTCGGCACGACCCGCGACAGTTCGCCACCGGCGAACGGGTCGTAGTCGACCAGGGTCGGTGCAGTATTGCCTGACGTGATGTTGGCCATGATCAAATCACCTTGACGAACTTGCCCGGATGATCCGCACTCGGCGTGAACCAGGCGGGACGCCCGTCCGGTTCGCGGCCGATGCGGGCGCCGGGCACCGGCGGCTGGCGCGCATCCATCACCGTGCGCGTGGTGGCGGTACGGCGTGGCAGAAAATCGGCCTCCTGCAGCTCAATCACCGAGTCCTTGTAGGCCTGCGTGATCTGCTGGAAGTCTGCCTCGCTGTGTGCCGTGGTGAAGAAACAGGGGAAATTGTCGAGAATATGCACGCCTCGGCTGCGCATCATCGCGAACAGCAGATCCTGCAGCGGGTGCTCCTCCAGGAACTGGGTCTTCCAGACCGACGCGAACTGCTTGATCACGATCGGCGCGCCCACTTCGTTGCAGAACGCGTTGAGCTCGCTGGCCATTTCCGCGGTGCGTGCGTTCAGTCGTTCCTGTGGCGCCGCGCCGTGCTGCTTGATGTGTTCCAGTACCGCCTTGGCCGCCGCCAGCGCCAGTGGGTGGCGTACGAAGGTGCCTGCGAAATAGGTGACGCCCACGGTCGGCACCGAATCGTCACCGAACTGCCAGGCGCCACCGTCGAGCGCATCCATGAATTCCCGCTTGCCCGCGATCACGCCGATCGGATAGCCGCCGCCAACGACCTTGCCGTAGGTGGCGATGTCGGCCTTGATTCCGAACAGCGCCTGGGTGCCGCCGGGGTGCGCACGGAAACCGGTGACGATTTCGTCGAAGATGCACAGCGCACCGGCCTCGGCCGTGATCTTGCGCACTTCGCGCAGGAATTCGACCGGCTGGAAGTCGCAGCGGCGACTCTGCACCGGCTCGATCAGCACTGCCGCCAGCTCGTGCGCGCGCTCGCGGATGATCTGCAACGACTCGGGCGTACCGTAGTCGAGCACCAGCACGTTCTCGGCGGTGTTCCGCATGATCCCCGGCGCCGCCGGCACCGCACGCAGCTTTTTGGTGCCGCGTACGATGACTTCGTCGATGATGCCGTGATAGGCACCGTTGAATAGCACCACCGTGCTGCGGCCGGTCACCGTGCGGGCGATGCGCAGCGCTCCGAGTACCGCCTCCGAGCCGGTGTTGCACAGCGCCGCGCGATCATGCCCGGTGATCTCGCAAATCAGCCGCGCGACCTCGCTGGACAATGGGTGTTGCGGGCCGATCTCGTAGCCGAGATCGAGTTGCTTGCGCACTGCATCCATCACGAAGTCCGGCTGCCATCCGAACAGGCTCATGCCGAAACCGTTCAGCGCATCGACATATTCGTTGCCGTCCAGATCCCACAGATGGGCGCCCTTGGAACGCCCGATCACCAGCTGGTAGATGATCTCCTTGAGCAGCGGGCGGAAGCCGTTGACCACCCGCGGATCGGCCATGTGCGGACGCGCGGCCTCGGTGTACTCCTTCGACTTGCCGCTGCGGGCGACATAACGCTGGATGAAGCGGTCGAGCCGCGCGCGCTGGTGGGCAGACAGTTCCAGTTGACCATTGTCGATGCGGGCGATCGCCCCGAACGCCTTTTTGACGTCGTAGCGCGTATGCGCAAGCGTGGTCTCCTCGTCCGTCACCGGCTCACTGGAGGCGCCGACCGGCGCCTGCGCTGGCAGGGAAATCGCCGCGGTGGCGGCCCCCGGCACGGCCACGGACGAGGTTGCCGGTAACGGCGCCGCCACGCCCCCGGCCAGCAAGGCCAGTTGCTGCGCCATCAAGTGCAGTTGCTGCTCGATCAGCTGGCGTACCTGCTCGTTGCCGGCGACGGGTAATCCCGTTGCGGCGGACGGCGCAGGTGCGGCGGGCACCAGTGTGGCGGACGGCGCCACCGCGGGCGGCACGGAGGCGGGCGCAACCTCGGCGGGCATCTGCTCGTCAAGCAGGGCGGCCAGTCGATCGAGGCTGGCATAGTCGACCATCAGCTGGCGAAAGGTCACTTTCACCGGAAATACCTTGGACAGGTGCAGCGCGATCTGGGTCAGCATCAGGCTGTCCAGTCCAAGTTCGATGAAATTCGCTGAGCCGTCGACGTCCTCCAGCTCGATGCCGGTGACGTCTTCGAACACCGCCCTGAGCTGGGCCACCAGACGTGGCCGACGGTCGGTGGCAACGGGCACGATGGCAGCGGTGGGCATACGGGTTTCCTCTGCTGCAGGCACAGCGGCGGCTGGCGAAATGGATTCGGCTTCAGGCGCTGCCGGTTGAGGTATCGATGGAGGTGCCTCTGCAACAACAGGCGTGCTGGCTACCGCAGCTTCCAGCCAGCAGCGTTGCCGCTCGAACGGATAGGTCGGCAGACGCACGCGCTGACGCCGCTGGCGGCGATCGAAGCGGGCCGGATCGATGGCTACCCGACGACACCAGAGCTGGCCGACTGCGCGCTGGAACGCGGCGAGTTCGGACGCTGGCGTATCGTCCAGCGAGGGCACGGCAACGATCCCGCTGTGCCTGGCGCCGAGATGCTGACGTGCCAGCGTGCTGAGGGTGGCGCGCGGCCCGACTTCCAGCAGCACCCGGGCCGACGCGCCCAGGACCTGACCCAGCGCGGTGGAGAAGCGCACCGGCTCACGCAGATGCCTGGACCAGTACTCGACCGACCCGGCCTGCACGACATCCAGCCAATCACCGCTGGCGGTCGACACCAGCGGCAGTTGCAACGGACCGAAGGTGATGCCTGCCAGTTCGTCGCGGAACGGCGCCAGCACCGCGTCCATCATGGCCGAATGGAAAGCATGCGAAGTCTTCAGCGGGCGACAGGCAATGCCATCGGCTTCAAGCGCAGTGCGGAAGCTCTCGATCGCGGCATGCGGTCCGGAAACAACGCAGGCGGAGGGCGCGTTCTCGGCTGCAAGTGAGAGATCGGCCGGCAATCGCGCCTGCAAGGTCGCCAGCGGCAGGCGCACCGACAGCATGCCGCCCTCCGGTTGCGCCTGCATCAGGGCACCACGCCGGGCCACCAGGCGAATGCCGTCGCGCAACTGGAATACCCCGGCCAGGGTGGCGGCCACGAACTCGCCCACGCTGTGTCCGATCATCGCCACCGGAGCGATGCCGCAACTGAGCCACAATCGCGCCAGTGCGTACTCAATGGCGAACGTGGCCGGCTGCATCACTGCCGTCGGCAATAGCGCACTGGCGTCGTCGCCAAAAACCACCTCGCGCAGGTCGAAGCCGGCGTGCTCGCCCAGCGCCTCGACGCATTCGTCAAACGCGGCGCGGAACGCGGGCTCATGTGCGTACAGTTCACGGCCCATGCCAGCGTACTGGGCGCCCTGGCCGGGAAACAGGAAAACGACTTCACTGTGCTGTACCGGGCGGCTGCGCGCTGCGGCGGCGGCCGTTTCGGTGCTGGCCAGTTGCGCAATGGCATCAGCCGCGTCATCGGCAACCAGGCTTAGCCGGTGCGGGAATGACTTGCGACCCACCGCGAGGGTCCATGCCACATCGGCAAGATTGAGTTCAGTCCGTTCGGCGAGATGGGCGGCCAGGCGCGTGGCGGCCGCACTCAACGCCGCGCTCGTGCGGGCCGAGAGCACCAGCAATTGGGGGCCCTGCGCCGGTTCGGATGACGGCAGTGCGGGGGCCTCCTCGAGCACCACGTGTGCGTTGGTGCCACCGACCCCGAACGAGCTGACCCCGGCACGCCGCGGCACCCCGATTTCGGCGGTCCATTCGCATAGCTGGTCATTGACCACGAACGGCGAGTGGGCGAAATCAATCGCCGGATTCGGCGCACGAAAATGCAGGGTGGGCGGGATCCGGCGCTCGGCGAGCGCCAGCGCGGTCTTGATCACCCCCGCCACCCCGGCGGCAATCACCAGGTGCCCGACATTGCTCTTTAGCGAGCCGAGGCGACAAAAGCCCCGGTCGCCGGTGCTGCACCGGAATGCCTTGACCAGCCCCTCGATCTCGATCGGATCGCCGATGGGCGTGGCCGTGCCATGCGCTTCCACATAGGAAATGCTGCGGGCATCGACGCCCGCATTGAGGTGGGCCATCGCGATCACTGCCGCCTGGCCTTCGCTGCTGGGCGCCATGAAGCTGGCCTTGGTGCCACCGTCGTTGTTGATCGCGCCACCCCGGATCAACGCAAGAACCTGGTCGCCGTCGGCCACCGCATCGGTCAGCCGCTTCAGCAGCACGACCGCCGCGCCGTCGCTGAATACCGTGCCTTGCGCGTCGATGTCGAAGGTGCGCGTGTGTCCATCGGGCGACAGCATGGCGCCGTCCTGGAACAGGTAACCGCTACGCGGCGGACAGGTGATCGAGGCACCGCCGGCCAGGGCCATGTCGCACTGGCCGATGCGCAGGCTCTCCATCGCCTGGCAGATCGCAACCAGCGAAGTGGAGCAGGCGGTGTGCACGCTGACCGCCGGTCCGGTGAGATTGAGCTTGTGCGCCACCCGTGGCGCAATGAAGTCCTTCTCATTGTCGAGCATCACCTGAAATGCGCCCAGCTTGGCGATCAGCTCCGGATGAGCGCTCACGTGATGCTGGAAGTAGCTCGCGTTGTACATGCCGCCGAACACCCCGACCGGTCCGGGCTGGGCATCCGGTACATGGCCTGCGCGTTCCAGGCACTCCCAGCACAATTCGAGGAACAGCCGCTGCTGCGGATCCATCAGTTCGGCCTCACGTGGACCGATGCCGAAGAACGCCGGGTCAAACCATTCAACGCCGTCAATCACGCCCCGGGCGCGAACGTATGCCGGATCCTCACGCAGTCCCCGTGGGACACCCGGGTCGAGCTCGCCCGGATCGAAGCGCGTGATCGACTCCCGCCCGGCGCACAGGTTCTGCCAGAAGCTTTCCACGTCGGCAGCACCTGGGAAACGGCCACTCATGCCGATGATCGCGATCGGTTCGGCGGAACCCGCGGTCGAGCTTGCGTGACGCTGCCCCATCCGTGCAGGCGTGATCGCGTGAACCTGAACCGCGCTGTCGGCACGCACGATGCGCGCGAGCGCGTGCGGGGTAGGGTCGCGGAAGAACGCGAGCACACCCAGATCACGGTTACCGCTGCTGCGCAGATCCTTGAGCAGGCGCACGGCCAGCAGCGAGCTGCCGCCCAGTTCAAAGAAATTGTCGCGGCGACCAACCCGATCCAGTCCGAGGATGGCGGCAAATGCCTCGCACAGGCCCTGCTCGACCGCGTCGACGGGCGCCTCGAACGCTTCGGCCAGTTCCGGCCGTGTGTGGCCGGGTGCGGGCAAGGCGCGCCGGTCGAGCTTGCCGTTGCTGGTTATCGGCAGCGCATCCAGCAACACATAAGCGGCGGGCAGCATGAACTCCGGCAGGGTCTTGGCAAGGTGGGCACGGAGGCTCGCCGCGTTCGCGCTGCGGTCGGCGGCGACCACGTAGGCGACCAGCCGCTTGCCAATGGGTGGGTCGTCACGCAGCACCACCGCGCCGGCACGTACGCCAGGATGCCCCAGCAAGGCGGCCTCGACTTCACCAGTCTCGATCCGGTAGCCCCGAATCTTGACCTGACTGTCGCGACGGCCGACGAATTCCAGGGTACCGTCGGCCAGCCAGCGCACCAGGTCGCCGGTGCGGTACATACGCTTGCCGCGCGCGGCGAACGGGTCATGCACGAAGCGCTCGGCGGTCAATTCAGGCCGCTTGAGATAACCCTGCGCAACGCCGGCGCCACCGACATACAGCTCTCCGACCAAGCCGACGGGCAGTAGCTGATGATTGGGGTTGAGCACGTAAACCTGAGTGTTGGCGATCGGCCGCCCAATCGGAACCGAGCGCGCGTTCTCGGCCAAATCGCGCGGAATGCGGTGCGTGCAGGTGAATGTCGTGCATTCAGTCGGACCGTAGCCGTTGATGATGTCCGTCTGCGGCAGCGCCGCCAGCGCGCGCCGCACATGGCTTACCGACAACGCTTCGCCGCCGGTCAGCAGTTCACGCAGCCCACGCAACTGGCCGGGATCGTCATCGACCACGGCATTGAACAGCGACGAGGTGAGCCAGGCCGTCGTGACGCCCTGGGTAGCGATGGTTCTGGCCAGGCCGGCCGGGGTCGGGATCACCTCAGGGTGCACCACGACTCGGCCGCCATTCAGCAGCGCCCCCCAAATTTCCAGGGTCGAGGCATCGAAACCCAGCGGCGCGGCGTGCAGCATGTGCGTGTCCGCGCCCAGCGTCACGTAGTCGACACCGCAGACCAGGCGGATAATCGAGCGATGACGGATCGCCACACCCTTCGGCGTGCCGGTGGAGCCGGAGGTGTACATGACGTAGGCCAGCGCATTGCCATCGATGACCGGTGGCTCGACATCGTCCACTCCGGCTGGGGGCGCGTCTCTCTCACCGTCCACGGCAAGACGCAGCATGGCTTCCGGCAGCGACGGTGGCTGAAGGGATGGGTCAAGCAGCACGACTTTTGCTGCCGCGTCGCCGAGTGCAAACGCGAGACGCTCCGGCGGGTGCGCCGGATCCAGCGGCAGGTAGGCTGCGCCAGCCTTGAGCACCCCAAGAATCGCCACGATCGCCTGGATTGAGCGCTCCAGCATCACGGCAACCACATCGCCCGGCAGCACGCCCGCATCTTGCAAACGCAGCGCCAGGGTGCTCGCCCGTCGATCCAGCTCGGCATAGCTGATGCTCGCGTGGGCATCGATAGCTGCGGTGACGTCGGGGTGCGCCGCAACCACGGCGCTGAACAGGCTGGGTACCGTATCGGCCCACTGCCGCGAGACGCTGGTGGCGTTCCATCCGATCAGCAGTCGCTCGTGTTCAGCGGGATCGAGCGGATCGATCGCTGTCAGCGGCGTATCGCCGACCGCGATCAGGGCCGACAGCACACGCATCACGCATCCAGCCACGATCTCCACGGAGCGGCCATCAAACGGCATGCAAAAACGTACTTCAAGCAGCGCCTGCTCCACGTTGAGGCACCAGGTCGAAGCCGTCGCCACAGCCTCGAGCTTGTCGTGCCCAATCTCGTCCAGCACGACCCACGCGGTCGGCCGCGCTGCAGCAGCGGCCTGTTGCAACGCCTTGGCGGACCGGTTCAACCAGGCATCACGCAACCCACGCTTGGAAATCTTGAGTTCCGTCTGGCGCAAACCAACCGCACCGTGCATCGTCGCAGCCACCACATCTGCACCGGTCAGGCGGGACTCGACCAGGGCCAACGCAGCACACAAGACGTCGCTTTGACGGAAATGCTCGGCCACTTCCATTTCGGCCAAGGCAAGAGCCAGCGCGCCATCAAGGGGCAGGCTGCAGGCATGCCAATCATCGCTGCCGACCGCTGCCGCAGACGGCAATACGTCAAGCAACGGTACGTCTTCGGCCCCCAGCGCATGGATCGTTTGTGCACTCACCGCCCCCTCCAGGTCGAGACGGCGGTGGCTCCGCCACGACAGTGTTGTATCCGCTTTGAGCGGGCCCAAGCACTGCACTGGGCATGCCCAAGTTGTCATTCCCCTGTCTGGCAGCGCGCCCCTTCCAAACGGTCGATGGTGCTGCGCTGCGTGCCCATAACGAGAAACAGGGCGATCATGTGTAGAACATACTGCAACTGCGCAGCGCGTCAATCATATTTCCTGCAATTTGTGCTATGGGCTAGACGCGCGCCTGCCGTCGTCCGGGTTGCGAGGTTGCGCTGATGATTGGAAGGCGAACAGCCAAAGGATCGCCCGCTGTGAAGGGCGACCGGTCCAGGTGACATGGTAGGTCCCAGCCTTCGCGACCTGCCTGGCAGCCACCGCACACTGCACTCCGCTCTCGGGGGGAAGATGCAGAAATCGATCGATTACGGTGAATCCGTTGTCTGGCACCGCGCTCATGTCATAGACAAAGGCATCACCCCACCACACAGCAATCAGGGTGGCGGGCCCGGTGGTCGTTACGTTGCCGCTGGTCAGGCTGCTGGTGGTCACCGGGTCGGCCAGACCAAGCCTGCGCAGTGCTCGCGCAAACTTGCCTGATGCACGCTCAACCACGCCAGGCTCCGGGTAGTTCCGAGCAACATCCTGGAGCACATCCGCATGCCTGATTTCGATGAACGGCATCGTGATTTCGCCAGCGGCATTACCGCCTTTGACGATACTTGCCGTATGCCCCTGACCACCTCGCGCCGAGAGCGCCACGTACGCCTTCACATCGAATCGACCTTCATAGCCGTCATAGATGGCGCGGCCACCCTGTTGCCGCCAGCTGTTCGAGTAGCTGTCAGTCGGCAATGCCGTATTGCTGGCGAAGCCGCCATTGAGAATCAGCAGCGAACTGCCGGCAGGCTGGGTGTTGATCGGTACTGATACCGCCGGACTGACACCCCGTCCATCAGCCTGCGCCAGCAGGGTATGGGCGCCCAACTCCGGAACGAGCTGCGGCAGCGGCTGTGGCATGGCAGCACCTCCGGTCGCAAGGGCAGCGGCGCCCAACAGTGCGGCAAGCACCACCAAACACGGGGCCGCGGATCTGACGGTACGTTGAACAGCCATAGTTGGGTACCCCAAGCACCACATACCAAACAAGGACAGGCTACACCGGCGTCCCATGTACCTCCGAGCCTGTCCACGGCGAGAGTGGCACCATCAAACGCAGGAAGCTGGATCGCCCACCATGGATTCGGCCCGAAAACGGTGTGAAGTAACGCTCCCCCTGAGTGTAAGGCAGCGAAGTCGAAGGGTGCTGCATACGCAACTGTTCATGGGCCGAATCGATACGCAGCCTACCCCAGTCGCGGAACATGGCATCGTTCTCGATCAGCAGGCGGCGGGCGCTTACCCAAATTTTCCTTACTGCGAACCTCGCCCGGTCTTTCCATGCACTCTGCCCTACCGGCGCCGGCCTCCAACCGAGGCGTTGCATGCGCGCATTGAAGATATGCGCTTGCATCCTAATGTCCGAGCGTCTGCCTCTGAAAGTGATTGCCAGCGAGATGGACAATTCGGAACCCGCATGCACGCGGTGACGTGCCGACGCCCCCCGCTTTCAGTCGCGTCTGAAATAGAACCCGTGATAGCAGTCGATCAAACACGCTGGTTCGAATGGAACCCGCAGGTGGCGCCCGTAGCTTTCCCAATGATCGACCATCGTGTACCCGAGCTGCTCTATCGCGGCAACGAAGGGCGCAACGGCGCTGACCGTGTAGGGACAGTTGGCTATCCCGGAGCCCCGCAGGGTCACCCGTTGCAACGTCACAAAGGTACGACTCGGATGTAACGGGGTCAGGTTGACCAACACGTGACGCGGTGGCTCGCGCATCCCGCGCAACATCTCCGCCAGACTGAAGTCCAGATATTGCAGGACGCCACTGCAAAACAGGATGTCGCAACCATCAGCATCATCACGCGAACCGGAGAAACTCAGGCTGCCACGGGCATCATGCTGGTCAGCCCATTGGCGGCCCGCCTCGATGACCGCCGGAACGTCATGGACGAGCCAGCGAAGACCCTGCGGATAGGCAAGGTAGCGCTGGAACCCGTAATAGCTGACGCCGATATTGCCACCCAGGTCGAACAGTCTGCGCTGCCCGGACATCAGCAATCGCTCGAGCCAGAAGATGACGGGATAGTCACTGTCCCTGATGCTGTCGAGTTTATCCCGATAAAGATCGCCGGCCTCCGGCAAATCAAAGCTGACCGGTCGCGTCTTCGGTGCGTTGGCGCATGCCTCCTGAAAGCTCTCATAGACACCGCAATAGCTGTTGCGCGGCAGGATATCCCGCCTGAACATCAGGCGATACAGCGGTCTCGCCAACCAGTTCAGGCCAGGCAATTCGGCCATGTCGCGGGCCAGTCGGAACATGCTTCCCATGGGATACACCTCGCGTTTTCCCCAGTCGCTACAAAGCGGCGAGACAGGCAATCAACGGCCATCCCCCGGAATGCGGAATGCACGCCATCATGCGTCTCCTCATAAGCAAATGTCTGCAATCACCTTGCGATCTGCTCTCAATGGTCGTACGTTTCTGCGTGGCAGAGTCTACCTGGTGCATGAGAGCGAACAGCGCCAAAGTTTCTTGTCAGCTTGTGTCACGTATTCTGCCAACAGTCCGGCAAGGCGCCAGACGTGACGAATCTACCCGGTGCATGACTCGCATGAGGGGAAGAGCGTGGCCCGTGAGACTGATTTTCTGATGCTGTACAGAATCCTCGATTTGAACGCCGATTGCGGCCTTGACGAATTCAAGCTCGCGTATCGACGACGGGTCGCCGTGCTGCATCCTGATCGCCGCCCCGACGGCCCGACCAAGACCATCACAGCCGAACGACTGCAGCATCTCACCGCCATGTATTCCAGCGCGCTGGAATTCCAGCGCCAGCACGGCCGCTTGCCTGGCGCGGCGCAAGCACGGACGGCTGCCCCGGAGATCAACATTCTTCAAGCCGCCGCCCCCTCACCTGCCAAGCCGCCGGAGCGGCGCTCGAAACGGCGGTTGCTGTTGCTCCCTGCTGCGGCGGCCGCAGTCTGGTTGCTGTGGCCCGCGGAGGAACCGTCGACGAAATTACCCGTCCTCACTGACTCCGCGCTGTCACGTGCAGGAGACCGCAGCGACCAAGCTGGCGCCGCTCTACCTCCCCTGATGGTCGGCATGCATTCGGCCATCGTGCGCGCGCGTGAAGGCGCGCCCACGATGATGATCCGCAACGAAACCTGGGAATTTGGTCCCTCCTGGATCCGCTTCGAAAATGACAAGGTGGTGGACTGGTACAGCTCGCCGCTGCATCCGCTCCATGCGGCAACAACGAACCCGGCGGGTGCGCGCGAGTGAGGACATGTTGGTCGGACCGGGCTGCCAAGCTTGTGGAGCGTAGTCATGACCTCGCCGTTGGTCCCAGGCCACGGGTGATCCCTTGTTACCGCCGCGCCTGATGCCATGCCACCATGCAGCACCGAGAGTCGCGCCACACATGCTGAAAAGAGCTGGTTTCCTCCTGTTACGGCTGGTACGGCCTGGGTGATCCCGGTACCGGCATCGTGCTCACTGGCACAGTGGAAATGGGGGAGACCGCTGCCGGTGGCGGGGTCGGCTGGACGACTCCCGCTGTGGTCACATGAAAGCTGAGTACACCGGTGGCACTGCTCATGCTCGTGCCGCCCACGCTCACGCTGATGTCGCGCATATTGCCGTTCGGCGTCGCGGTCACGGTGTAACCCGTGCTCGCGGCCAGCTCTGTAATAACGTGGTAAGCCGCGACTGGGGCCACACGGTAGCTGATGGTGCCTGTGAGCGCTGCGCCCGCAGCGCCTGTACTGCCAATCACCACGCTATTGCCATCGTTGGCCAGCAATTGCACACCGGTGATGCTGCCCTGATTGACCGTAACCGGACTGGCGGTTGCCACATTCGCTGCGGTCGATGACAGGTCAAATACCGTCAACCAGGTCTGGCTGACGGTTGCGTCCGGTGGGCGCACCTGCACCTGCCAAGCCTTCACCGGGTTGTCACCGGGATACAGCGGCAGCGTGGCCGTAGTCGCATTGGCCGGCAACACCGTGGTCATGGCTCCCACGTAATTGCCCTGGTAGGTGACATCCAACCGGTTTTGTCCGGCAGTCGTGCCTGCCGCAACCGGATTGGCGGGAAAATGCCACGCCATGAACTGATCGTAGCCCGCGCTCCCCTTGACCGTACGGTCATACACCACGAAGCGGTTCGGGCGCAGATAGACGATCTCGCGCGACCACGCCGATACGGCCGGCCCTGCCGAGAACACGCGGTACATGTCTTCCAGATGGGTGGCCAGCACGTAGACGTAATCGGCGCCATTTTCCCACGCCGAAACCCGGGTGCGTACCTGGTCGCCCTCGATCGTATTCGGGTTCTGCCCGTAGCCCTGAACAACCGTGCTTCCGCTCATGTTGCGCACATAGAAAACGTTGTACAGCTGGCGGTTGCCGAGATAGACGGTTCCATTGAAGGCACCGTAATTGTCGTTGTAGACCTTGGTCTCGTCGGCGTTGCCGCCGGGCTCATGCATAAGCCAGCCGCTGGCATTGAGAAGCAGCGGCGATCCTCCGCGCACGAGCGCGAGGCTGCCCTGATCGAAGTATTCCTCTCCCACGTCCGGGTTGTTGACGTAGGGACCGGCCCGGAACGACATCCAGCTGGCACCGGTGCCCCAGTCGGAACGCGCCGCAACGGCGTTCATGCCCTGGGCGAAATAGGACAGTGGCAATGTACTCAAGGCCGCCGTCGGTGCCGCGGGATCCGTATCGAGAAAGAGCAGCCAGGGCGCCGCACGCCAGTAATCGGAAGTCGCTGCCCTGACCTCGTTGAGATACTGCTGGAATACACCGACCTTGGACGAGTTCCAGAAACTCAGTTCGCCGAGGATTTGAACAAACATTGTGCCGGGAGTGGTTCCCGGCACAGAGGAAGCATCACCGGTCGAGTGGTTCGTGTCGCGATCGTCGAAGTAGGCCCGCGACGGCCAGGTGAAATGCATCGCATAGTCGGCGCTGGTCAGCGGGTAGGTGTAGGGCGCCGCTGCATGCACAAGATCCTGTCCGATCGCTGTCTTCACCTCACGCGCCGGCAGGCTCATGTTGAGGATCGCGGGTGGTGCATAGTTGGCGTAGCCTTCAGGCCATCCACCGCCCGCCAGATGCTGTGCGTAATAGGGTTGAACGCGTTGGGCAAACTGGGTATTCAGCCAGTTATTCCACTGTGCCGGCGCAGACGGATTTTCGTCATAGGTAGCCAACGAAATGACCGCCTTGGCATGAAAATAGCCCGCAAAATAGTTGCCTTGCGGGTTTTTGTACGCGAAAGCGGCACACCCCCCGGGCGCCTCCCATGCAGTGAGCCACGCATTCGCTGTGGTAAACACCTGGGTTCGCTGCGCTGGCGTTAGCAGCTCATAGATCCAGTCATAGCCCAGCCCAAACCCGACTCCATAGTTGCGTATGCCGTAGCCGGAATCGGTGCATGGATCCCAACCCTGGTTGCCGCTGGAAGCGGAATAAGGCGTGGACATTTTCATCAGGATGTCGACCGCCTTGGCCCCATAGGGAGCCGCTGCCGCCGGATTGCTCGACTTGAGCACCTGGTAGCAGATCGCTTCGTTGAGCAACGCAGGAAGATACTCCTCGCCCTGGTAGCCCGACCCTGCATTGGGCAGGTTGGGATAGGCGGTGCCCGTCGGGTATTCAACCGTGCCACCGATAAATGAATCGCAGGACGCTTTCAGAAGCTTCCATTCCGGCGTATTGGCGGCGGCTCGCTGACGCAAGGTGGTCAGCATCGCGGGATCGAGAATCAGCCGCGGATGCGCCGCCAGCGTTACGGCCAGCGAGCGCACGGCCAGCGCGAGGGGCAGGACAGCGGAAGCGTTCGGGACGATCGCGCCTGACACACCGGATCCCGACGACAAGGCCGCGTTGGCCGAAATCGACATCGGTAGCGCAGCTGAAGACGTTGATCTGCGGATTGGTGCCGCAGTGGAAGCCGGAGGCTCAGGGGTGCCGTTGAGCGCGGTCATTCGAGACGATGAAGCGGGAGGCGCTGCACCGCCCTCCATCTGCGCCGGTTGCTGCTTCTGCGATGTCGGCACGGATCCCGCCACCACCGCCTGCGATTCCGCAGGAGTGGCGGATGACGGCGCCGCCACCAGCGCGGCGCTTGCCTCGACGGCCACCGAGCTGGATGCCGTTTCAATCGGTGTCCCGCCAGTTGCCGCCGTCGAGGTGGCAACCGCCAGCATCGACGCCTCCGATTGCCGCTTGCTGTCGTGCGCCAGCAACGATACTGCTGCAAGCAGCAGCGCGATCGTCAGCGCGCTGCCGAGCAAGGCTCCCGTCGGTGAACGCGACGCCGCGCTCAATGATCCCAGCAGGGGATCCGGGCGACCGGCAGGGCTCACCGATGAAGTGGATTTTCCGTTCGAAGGAATTCTGTCGTGGCGAGACATGGGAACTCCGCTGATTCAGAGGGAAACTGAATGGCCGACCTTCGTCGATCCGCAGGCAGAAGTCGGGAACCCTGGCTGGAGCAGCCTACCACCTGCTGCTCCAGCGCGTTCGCAAAATGAAGAACCTGCCTTGTTCGGCCAGGCGAGTCATGGCCCAGGGCAATCAACGCGCGCCGCGGGCGAACAACACGACTTCCACGGTCTGAATAAGAATCAGCAGGTCAAAGAGCAAGTTGTGGTTCTTTACGTAGTAAAGATCGTATTTCAGCTTCTCAACCGCATCCGCTTCGGATGCGCCGTAGGGGTAACGCAACTGCGCCCAGCCCGCGAGGCCCGGTTTCAGGCTGTGGCGAAGGCCATAGTATTCAATCTTCTGCACCAGCTCGGCCACAAAGGGCGGCCGCTCAGGTCGCGGCCCGATGAAACTCATCTCCCCCTTCAGCACATTCCACAATTGCGGAAGCTCATCCAGCCTTACCTTGCGAATGAAACGCCCCACCGCCGTGACCCGGTCATCGTTCTTGCTGGCCCAGCGCGCCACTCCGTCCATCTCGGCATCGGTACGCATGCTCCGGAACTTGATCAAGTCGAAGCACAGGCCGCCCTCGCCGACTCGCTGCTGGCGATATAGCACCGGTTGACCTCGGCCGGATTCGAGCCGAATGGCCAGCGCCGTCAACAGCATCAGCGGAAAGGTGAGCGACAGCACCAGGGACGCGATGCCCAGATCGAAACAGCGCTTGCTGAAACGACGCAACGGGGTGACGTCGAAACCCTGCGAAAAAACCAACCAGGAGGGATCGGTCAACAAGAGCTGGATCCGGCCCGACTCGCGCTCGAAAAACGTGGTCAGGTCGGTAACCAGGATGCCGAGCTGCCGACATTCGAGTAGATCACGCATTGGCAAGGAGCCGCGCCGGTCGTCGACACCGACCACAATCTCGTCGATCTGCTCGCGCAGTGCCCAAACATGCAGCGGCGTGTCCGTGGTCAGCAAATGCTCCGCCGGTACCGCCAGTGGTTCATTCGACGCAGGCATATATCCCACCACCCGGAAGCCCTGCCGATCAGAACGCCGCCGCATGCCATTGTGAATCTGAGCCGCGCGCTGTCCCCCACCGAGTACCAGCACGCGGCGCTGCAGCACCTCGACATCGCGCAATCGCAGATACACAGCCCGGAACACTGTCGTCGCCACGAAACCCAACAGCATGGCGATGCCCATCACACCGCGCCCCACATAGCCCTGCGGCACCAGGTAGTACAGCACGAACAGACCGACGCCCCCCAGCACGAAGCCGACCAGCTGATGCGTCAACAGGCCAAACCAGCTGTTGCGAATGTGCGATCGATATTGCCCCAGCGCCATCAGGCCCAATTGCAACACCAGGGCGAAAGCCAACGAGCGTTGCGGCATGTGATGGGAAAACATTGCCAGCTCGTCGGGCTGACTGAAGTAGCGCAGCAACATGGCGACGTTGAGCGACGCACAAAGCAATAGCAGCTCGGCGAGACCAAGCAATAGCAGCCAGCGCATTGTCTGACGATGCAAAAAACGAAACATACCCCGTCCCTCCCCTCTTACACGCTGACCTCCACGCCGACGTCAGGAAACGATACCCCCCCGCCCGCTCCGAGTACATACGGAGCGGTGGAATTTCCTGACATAAATAAACTATTTCAACAAGAGTTTCCCTGCACCGTTTATGCCAACCAGCGCACACATTCGATTGCAGGGTTGAAAAACAGCCAGGACGTCTCCGTCAGGGTCTCGATCTGCCGCTGCAGGCGATCCAATTGACACTGTGCGTCAGACAGGCTCCAGCTGGTGCACTCCCACCAAGGTGATCCCTGCCGGCACTGCGAGCGCCCCGACCAGCCCGGGCGGCAGACTCAACATGCTTGCGCGGCACGACGCAAGCCCGGCAGCCAGCGGTGGCGCGGCCACCCATTCGCCCTCCTGGGCAGACAAGGTCACCAGCGCTTCGGCAAGACCCACACCGAATGCCTTGAGCAACGCCTCCTTGCGTGTCCACAGTGCGAGCAACGCCGACTCACGTGACGCCGTTCCAAGCGTCATCAACTGCCTGGCCTCGGCCGGCGTGCAGATTGAGGGGACAAGGTCGCTCATGCGGATTCGCGGCGGCGTCTGTTCGATATCGATGCCGACGCTCTCACCGCCACAGATCGCCACAGCGACCCAGCCGCCGCTGTGACTCAGACTGGTACTGAGCGGCGTGTTCGGCAACCGGGGCTGCCCGGATGGCGCACTGACGAGGGGCAGGTTGCCCAGCTCAAGATCCAGACACTTCGCCAGCACAAGCCGCCATACGGCATGCGCGATGACGTAACGGTCACGGTCGCGGTCGAAGCGCAGACGTCGGGCCCGTTCAGCCTCAACGGCATCCAGCAAGGTTTCGGCACTGGAAACGTGAGCAGACAGCCCGGAGGCTTCAAATATGAGTGCGCGAACTTCGCCGCGAGCAGGAGGCATGAAGCCCGACTGCCTTAGCGCGACATCGATCATCTGGGCAAAACTGCTCCCGCGGGCGTCCACCCCGTTCAAAATCGTCCGTCCCGCGCCGACCGCCATGGCTCCACCCGAGCGATCCGGGGAGATCCCCCACAGCCCAAGCGGGGTTGGAGACACGTCATGTCAAATCCCGATGAGCGCGCCTGGAATCCATTGCGGGCAATGGCTGCCCGGGACAATTTGCAGCGAAGGCACATAAAATCGATTCACGCCGGAGAATTTTCGGTCACGGTAATTGACTGCTCTGCTGAGTACTAGAAAAGCTTTCCACCTCGCGTGGCACTCCTGGGCCCTGCTGGTATTTCAAGACAGCCATCACCAAGGCGCCCGCCAGTCATCGGCGCAGGCAAGGTGCAAGGGCCACGCTCCGATCCGCATTCTCTGTCACGGCAGGTTTCGGTCTAAACTATTTTTTCGCATGACAGCGGGAGGCGGGGCATCCGTGAATTGGTTTCGCATAGTGCAACGCAGATGCCAGGGACACCTGGCAAGCAAGTACTTCATCCTCAAGGAAGTCCTGCGCGCCCGCCTTCGGCCGGCGAAGCCCATCGCCATTCTCTTGTCGGAACCCGCTGACTGGACCGACACGCTCACCGACATTCGGCGGAAATTCAAATTTTCCAGGCATGCGTTGACGGTCGGAGACATTACCGCGGCACGTCTGGAGGATTACGATCTGGTTGTGCCATTGACCATCGAGGATCTCGCCTACCTCGATTCCGTGCGCACACGCCTGGCTGACAACCCCATCCCCATCCCCTCTCTATCCAGCGTTCGCCTATGCGATGACAAACCCCGGTTCAACGCGTTTCTCGCCAGCCAGGGGTACGCTGAATACATCCCCCGAAGCGGTGGCAATCTGGACTTTCCCTACATCCTCAAGAAGCGAGTCGACGTCGGGGGCAAACACAGTCACGTGGTGATGGACCGTCCGGGCGAACTAGCCCTTTCCAAGCTGCGCGAAGATCCTGAGTATTTTGAGCAGGATTTTGTTGTCGGCCCGCTCGAATACGCTACACACATGCTTTTGCGCGATGGCCGCGCGGTTTTCTCACTGAACATCGAGTACGGCTTTGACACCGACACACCGATCAAGGGGCGTGACAAACCGGTGTATTCGCGCATCGTGCGCGGAGCCCATGAAGCCCTGTTTGTCACGATGCTGGCCGCGATCGGATTCGAGGGGTTGTGTTGCGTGAACTACAAGATGCGCAACAATCAACCGCTGGTGCTGGAGATCAACCCTCGCTTCGGCCGTAGTTTGAGCGGTTATTTCTTCGCCTGCGCAGGCCATCTGGCGCGAACGCGTCAACGCGGCTCGGAACGGGAACCCTCCAATGAATCCCGTAGCTGACCGGTCAGTGATTCCCATGCTGGCGCACCGCGAGATGAACGTGAAGCCGAACATCGCACACACGTTGGCCACGATGGCCATGCGCGTGCGCTGTGCGAGGGTACTCAACTTAGCGCCACCTCCGATCCGAGCAACGGCAATTGCCTTCAACAAAAAGCCCGCCATCGGCGGGCTTTTTGTTGACCGTTCGGCACAATCCAATCAGAGGATGTAGACGAACATGAACAGGCCCAGCCAGACCACGTCGACAAAGTGCCAGTACCAGGCAACGGCTTCGAAGCCGAAGTGGTGCTCCTTGTTGAAGTGCCCCTTCAATACGCGGAACCAGATCACCGCCAGCATGATCGTGCCGAGGGTGACATGCAGACCGTGAAAGCCGGTCAGCAGGAAGAAAGTCGAGCCATACACCCCGCTGCCCAGGGTCAGATTCAACTCGTGATAGGCCTCGATGTACTCGTGCGCCTGGAAATTGATGAACAGCGCGCCCAGCAATACGGTGAGGCCAAGGAACACCAGGATCTTGCCGCGGTGCCCTGCACGCAGCGCGTGATGGGCAATCGTCACGGTGACGCTGGATGAGAGCAGGATCAGCGTATTCATCAGCGGCAGGCCCCAGGCCGGCACCGTGCTGAATGCCCCGCCGACATGTGCGGGACCATTGCCGCCATTGGCGCCCCACGAGGCGGCGTAGTCACTCCACAGGAACTGGTGAGTCAGCACGCCGTGGCCTTCGCCGCCGAGCCACGGCACCGAGAACATCCGGATGTAGAACAGCGCACCGAAGAACGCGCCGAAGAACATCACCTCGGAAAAGATGAACCACATCATGCCCATGCGGAACGAGGTGTCCACCTGGTGGTTGTAATCGCCGGCCAGCGACTCGTTGATGACCGAGCGAAACCAGCCGAAGAACATGGCGAGCACGCCGACCACACCCACGGTCAGCACGGTACGACCGAAGCCGGAATCGCCAGGTGCGGCGTTGAGCCAATGCGCGGCACCAAACATGGTGGTGAACATGACCACTGCGGCCACGAACGGCCAGTAGCTCTTGGCCGGGATGAAGTACGCGTCGTGCTGCTGACCCATGGTGAGACCCCGTGGATTTCTCTTGATGACTTTTACCCCGCCGAACCGCTCGGGGAACTGCATGCCGGTCACGTCGACCCGGACGATGGAAGGAAAGCGGCTGCTACGGATGGATCACTACTTCATCAACATGATCTGCACGAATGACAGTACAAAAAACGCCACCACCACCGTCACCAGGATGGTCACCGTGCGCCGAACACCGCGGCGACTGTCGGTGAGGTTCTTGTCTGTCATCGGTGGCGTCATGCGAACTGGTTTCCACTGAATGAAGCTGCCCCGTTCATGGGTATGGACGGGGCATCGGTACGGCTCAGTCGTGCACGTTGCCGTGTGCGAGCTCTTCGTCGTGAATGATGGGCGGCACGTCAAAGGTGTGATGCGGCGCGGGCGACGGCACCGTCCACTCCAGACCCTTGGCACCTTCCCATACGCGATCCGTTGCTTTCTTCTTCGAGAAGAACGCGCAATGGATCAGCACACCCAGGAAGATCAACTGCGAGGCGCCAAACAGGAAGCCGCCGATCGAGCTGATCATGTTGAAATTGGCGAAGGCCACGTTGTAATCGGGGATGCGCCGCGGCATGCCCGCCAGGCCCAGGAAATGCTGCGGGAAGAACAGCACGTTGACCCACACCACGCTGTTCCAGAAATGCATTTTTCCCCAGAACTCGCTGTACATGTTGCCGGTCCACTTCGGCAGCCAGTAATAGGTCGCCGCGATGATCGCGAACAACGCACCGGTGACCAGCACGTAGTGGAACTGTGCCACCACGAAGTAGGTGTCCTGGTACTGGAAGTCGGCCGGCACCAGCGCCAGCATCAGGCCGGAGAAGCCGCCGATGGTGAACAGGATGACGAACGCGATGGCAAAAAGCATCGGCGTCTCGAACGTCATCGAACCACCCCACATGGTCGAGACCCAGTTGAACACCTTCACCCCGGTCGGTACCGCGATGAGCATGGTCGCGTACATGAAGAAGATGTCGGCGCCCAGCGGCAGGCCCACCGCGAACATGTGGTGCGCCCACACGATGAACGAGAGAAAAGCGATAGAGGCAATCGCGAACACCATCGCCTTGTAGCCGAAGATCGGCTTGCGCGCGAAGGTCGGGATGACCTCGGAGATGATCCCGAACGCAGGCAGGATCATGATGTAGACCTCGGGGTGCCCGAAGAACCAGAAAATGTGCTGATACAGCACCGGGTCACCACCGCCACCCGGGTTGAAGAAGCTGGTGCCGAAATACTTGTCGGTCAGCAACATGGTCACCGCACCGGCCAGCACCGGCATCACTGCGATCAGCAGGAACGCCGTGATCAGCCAGCTCCACACGAACACCGGCATTTTCAGCAGATCCATGCCGGGCGCGCGCATGTTGAGGATCGTGGCGATGATGTTGATCGCCCCCATGATCGAGCTGATGCCCATCAGGTGGATCGCGAACACGACGTAAGCCAGCGAGTCACCTTGCAGCGACAGCGGCGGATACATGGTCCAGCCACCGGCCGGGCCGCCGCCGGGCATGAACAAGGTGGACAGCAGCAGGGTGAAGGCGAACGGCAGGATCCAGAACGACAGGTTGTTCATGCGCGGCAGCGCCATGTCCGGCGCACCCACCATCAGCGGGATCATCCAGTTACCGAGGCCGACGAAGGCCGGCATGATCGCGCCAAAAATCATCACCAGCGCATGCATGGTGGTCATTTCGTTGAAGAAATACGGCTGTACCAGTTGCAGGCCAGGCTTGAACAACTCGGCGCGAATCACCATCGCAAAGCTGCCGCCGATGAAGAACATCGTCAGCGCAAAGATCAGGTAGAGCGTGCCGATGTCCTTGTGGTTGGTAGACATGCACCAACGCTGGAAGAAATTCTTTGGTGCGCCGTGGTGATCATCGTGCTGATCATGGGTGGCTGCATGAGACATGGCCTAATACCTCTAACCTGTTATTTGGATGCGACTGCAAGGAAAAGCTTGAATGGTGTGACTCAACCCTGCACGCGACTGACCGGTGCAGTGACAACCGCCGCCGTTGCCGGCGCGGCCGCCGTCGATGCCGCTGCAGGCGCCGGCGCCGGTGCGGCCGAGGCAGCCTCCTGCTGGGCCAGCCATTTGGCAAAATCTTCCTTCGACTTGGCTACCACCACGATGGGCATGAAGCCGTGGTCCTGACCGCACAACTCGGCACACTGGCCACGATACGTGCCAGGCGTCTGAATATTGGTCCAGGCGGCATTGACGATGCCGGGAATCGCATCGAGCTTCCAGCCCAGTGCCGGCACCCACCAGGAATGGATCACGTCGCCACCGGTGATCACAAATCGGATCTTGGTATCGACCGGCACCACCAGCGGCTTGTCGACATTCAGCAGGTAGGTGTTCTCGTCGCCGACCTTGACCGCGTAGGGATCCATGCCGGAGCCGAGCTGGCGGGTCTGATCGCTCTGCGTATCGAGCTTGGAGATGAAGCCAACCTTCTCGATCGGCTTGCCCAGGTAGCTGACGTAGTCATAGCGCCACTTCCACTGGTAGCCGGTGACCTTCACCGTCATCTGCGAGCCGGTGGTGTTTGCCCAGGAGGTGAGGCCGCCGGTGGACAGGTAGGCGAGCACCACCAGGATGATCACCGGAATGGTGGTCCAGACGATTTCCAGCCCCGTGTGGTGCGACCACTTTTCAGCGACCGCGCCGCGTGATTTGCGGAAGCGGAACATGGCGATGAACATCGCGCCGAATACCAGGGTGCCGATCACCACGCAAAGCCCGAACGAAATGTTGTTCAGGTCGTAGGGCACGTGCGACCAGGTGGAAGCGCCACGCTGCATGTTGAGCTGCCACGGGCCGGGTGCGGCCTGGACCGCGCTGTCGAATGATGCAAGGGCAAGGGTCGCCGCTGCCATGAATGATCGCCTGATGCCGCCAGATGTCATGTCTTGCACCTTAGTTTCGGTTTGCGCGGCTGGCCGTTGCATCGGCAAGCAACACCTTGAGTTTCTTCGACAGCTCGACGCGCTCCTGATCCCCCAGAAAAGCGCCGATCTCCAGATTTCGGCCATGCGATGTCAGCAGCAGGCGTTGATGACCATTCCCCGTGTCAAGCAGCACGCGCACCCAGTGAGACGGGAAACGCACGCAGCGCCGGCTAGGCAGTAACTGCACCTCCACCGACGTCCCGTCGAGGGTAATGCGTTCACCGCGATCGCCAGCCCGCCAGGCCACGCTCAATGCGTACGCCATGGCGGCCGATTCCACCAGCGCGAACAGCGGGGCAAACACATTCCCCTGCCACGCCCCCACGCTTGCCGTTGCCAGCGCCAACACCACCATCACCATGATCAATCGATGCAGGCCGCGACGACTGAGCGCACGATTGGGTTTGAGCCACATCGTGACGCAGGGCGAGCCGGCGGTAGCTGGTCGAAGCACGATCATGGTGATAAGGCGTGCCTGCAACGGTTCGATAATAGGCTGCGGCGGGGCAGTGGGCAAGATTGCCGCACCCTCTTGACTTGCCGCGGCGGCCTGACAGGGTTGCGCGGGCCGCGTACGGATGCGTGTGGGCGCGGCCACCACGTACAATACTGCGCTCCCCACCATGCACAAGCACCGGCCCCGCGGATCCTTTTGTGACCCAGTCCATACTCAGCCCCGAACTCCCCCTCCAGGTATCGGCAGCGCGCGCGCGAATCACCGCCGCCTGGCTGCGCGATGAAACCGAGACGGTCAACGACCTGCTTGACCAGGCCGATCTGCCACCGGACGAACGCGAACTGGTGGTCGATCGCGCCGCTGCGCTGGTCACCCGTGTGCGTGCTCGTGCCCAGGACCAGACCGTGGTCGAGTCGTTCATGCGTCAGTACGACCTGTCCAGCGAGGAGGGCGTGCTGCTGATGTGCGTGGCCGAGGCGCTGTTGCGTATCCCGGACAAGACCACCGCTGACAAACTGATCCGCGACAAGCTGGGTGACGCCAACTGGCGCAAGCACCTCGGTCGCAGCGAGTCACTGCTGGTCAATGCCTCCACCTGGGGCCTGCTGCTGACCGGCCAGTTGGTCAATCTGGCCGATGGCACCCGCGACGACTTCAATGGTTCACTGCGCCGGCTGGTTGCCCGCGTCGGCGACCCGGCCATTCGTGCGGCCGTGCGGCAAGCCATGCGCATCATGGGCCACCAGTTCGTGATGGGGCGCGATATCAGGGAAGCACTCGACCGCAGCCTGAAGAAGGAGAACGCCGCATTTCGCTATTCCTTCGACATGCTTGGCGAATCGGCGCTCACCGCGGAAACGGCTGAGCGCTACCAGCAGGATTACCGCAACGCCATCGCCGCCCTGGGCGCACGCGGCCCGTACGCCAACCATACCGATGCGCCTTCAATCTCGGTCAAGCTGTCGGCGTTGTTCCCGCGCTATGAAGTCGCCCAGCGCGCCCGCGCCCGTCAGGCACTGACCGAAAAGCTGCTCGAACTCGCGCAGCTGGCCATGAAGCACGGCATCGCACTCTCGGTGGATGCCGAGGAAGCGGAGCGCCTGGAACTCTCACTGGACATCATCGGCGATGTCTTCAAGCACCCGTCGCTGGAAGGCTGGAATGGCCTGGGCATCGTGGTGCAGGCGTATGCCAAGCGCACGCCGTATGTGATCGACTGGCTGGTCGAAACCGCCCTGGCAGCCGACCGCCGCTGGTACGTGCGCCTGGTCAAGGGCGCCTACTGGGATGCGGAGATCAAGCGCGCGCAGGAGCAAGGCCTGAGCGGCTACCCCGTTTTCACCCGCAAGCCGAACACCGATGTCTCCTATCTGGCCTGTGCGCGGCGACTGTTCAATGCCGGCTCGCACCTGATCTACCCGCAGTTCGCCACCCACAACGCGCATACCATTGCCGCCGTTCATCACCTGGCGCAGGGGCGTGCGTTCGAGTTCCAGCGCCTGCACGGCATGGGCGTGGACCTGTACGCCGAGGTGATCGGCAAGAACAGTTTCAACGTGCCCTGCCGCGTCTACGCGCCGGTCGGCACACACGAGGACCTGCTGCCCTATCTGGTGCGGCGCCTGCTCGAAAACGGCGCCAACACCAGCTTCGTCAACCGGGTGGTGGATGAAAGCGTGCCGCCGCACGAACTGGTGGCCGATCCGTGCGAGACCGTGCGCGCGTTTCACAGAATCACGCATCCGCGCATCCCGCTGCCGGCCAATCTCTACGGTGAACTTCGGAAGAATTCCATGGGCGTC
>JBBQQL010000003.1:0-64831 GCA_038215995.1 Lysobacterales bacterium | reverse complement strand
CGAGGGCTGGGGCCTGTACTCGGAATATCTCGGCAACGAGATGGGCATCTACCAGACGCCCTACCAGCAGTTCGGCTTCCTCACCTACCAGATGTGGCGTGCCTGCCGGCTGGTGGTCGACACCGGCATCCACCACCTCGGATGGACCCGCCAGCGGGCAATCGACTACCTCACCGTCAACACCGCGTTGTCCGACCGCGAGATCGCCAACGAAGTCGATCGTTACATCAGCTGGCCGGGACAGGCGCTGTCCTACGAACTGGGCTATCTGAAAATCCTGGAGCTGCGCGCCCGCGCGGAAAAAGCGCTGGGCCCGAAGTTCGATATCCGCCACTTCAACGACACCGTGCTGTCCACCGGCTCGGTACCGCTGCCGTTGCTGGAGCAACGCATCGACCGCTTCATTGCCGACGGCGGGCCGGAGCCGGATTACGGTTGTGACTGTGCCGCCAAGAAGGAAGCAGCGAAACCCTGAGTGCCGCCAGGCGACTGGTCAAAAATTGACCACACTTTCCATGTGGAGTAAATTTGCACCAAGCTTCACATGGAGAGTTCGCATGCTGGCTCAGTTGCTACCCGAAACCCTGCCTTCCGGCGATCTCGGTGGCCCGGCGATGCGCGCGTTTTTCCGCATGGCCGAACAATGGAAGCTGCGCATCGCCGACCAGCGCAAGCTGCTGGGCGACCCGCCGGAATCGACCTTCTACAAGTGGAAGCGCCAGCGCGATGCCGCGCTGGGTCGCGACACGCTGGAGCGGATCAGCTACCTGCTGGGCATCTGGCAGTCGCTGCAGATCCTGTTTCCCGACCCGGCCCGGGCCGATGCGTGGTTGCACAAACCCAACCAGACGCCGTTGTTCGGCGGCCACTCGGCGCTGGAGCGGATGTTGTCCGGCAACGTGGCTGACCTCTACGTGGTGCGCCAATACCTGGACGCGCAACGCGGTTGATGACGCCAGCGTCCCGCCCTGCGATACGCACCGCGGCAATGCTGCCCGTTCGGCCACGGCGCTATGCGCGCGGGCCACTTGCAACCATGACGTGCAGGAAGCCCGATGCCGACTGATCTGCCCCCGATCAAACGCGTGCGCTGGAGCCATGCGTACCGCATCGTGCCCAGCCGTTTTCCGACCATCGGCGTCTACGATCGCATCGCCGACCCCGCCGATATCGACGCGCTGTTCGCGATCGAGGCGCTGACCAATCCGCGCCTGCGCGAAGAAGCCGGTGCGCTGAAACGGGTGCCAAGGGAACGTCGCATCAGCGGCCCCGGCTCCACCCCGGTGATGGCCGCCTTCACCCACCTCAACCCCGAAGGCAGCCGTTTCTCCGACGGCAGCTGGGGCGTGTTCTACGCCGCCCACAGCGTCGCCACCGCGGTGGAGGAAACCGTGTATCACCGCGAGCGCTTCCTCGTCGCCACCATGGAGCCCGCCTGCGATATCGAGATGCGCTGCTACCGCACCAGCCTCGACAGCAAACTGCATGACATCCGCGGCCGCTGGCCCGGCGCGCATGATCCGCACAGCTACGCCGCCAGCATCGCGCTGGCCCGCGAACTGCGTGCCGCCGATTCCAACGGCATTGTCTTCGACAGCGCTCGCCACATCGGCGGCGAATGCCTTGCCGCGTTCTACCCGGACGTGGTGGCTCCCTGCGTGCAGGCGCAACATCTGATCTACCGCTGGGATGGTGTGCGGATTGCGCAGGTGCTGGAGGTGAGCGAACTCAAGCGGTCGGCGCCGGACAACTCGGGGAGTGCACTCTGACTCTGACCCGGGATTTGGGTTTTTGAACCAGCTGCACAGAACAAGAACGTTTCGTCCTCCTGCGGAGGCCGAGTTACTCTCTCTCGCTTGCCCACGCACAGGTCAGGAACGTGTGCGAACAGCGCAGCTGGCCCGAAGGGCGGAGGGCAGGATGCCCGGAGCAAGAGAGTAACCAGCGAGAGGGGCATCCTCCTCGGCGCTTGCCGGGCTGCGCCCGACAAGTCCGTGAGCCGCGGTCGGGCTTTTCGACAGGGCTCCAGCAACTGGTCCTGCGTTGCTCTACCTCGGACATCCATGTCCCCGCCTGTCCTGGCGAAAAGGCGCCGGCATCCATGCCGCCGCCCCTGCGGGCCTGTCGTCCGCGACTCATCGCCTCACAAGGGGGTGCAGTCAAGATCAAGATCAACAGCAGCAGCCCGCACACGCCAACCTCGTGCGGATCACATGCGATTCTGAGGCATGGCAATCTCCGCTATCGAGCCAAAGCGGGCGCCACGCATTGTAGAATCTGGATAGAATCCCGGCAGTGGAAGCAGCTGGTTGCACTGCTGGTGCTCATGGAGTAGGGGGTAGTTCCGGCCGCTGCGGGCGGACGGAACACAGCAACGATCAGCTTTGAGCGAGCCAGGCATTCGATAAATATCTGGGGAGAGCAGAAGTGAAAGGGCAATCCATGCAATTGCACGTCCATGGTGCGATGAACCTGCGCCATCTCTCCTTCGTCCTCGCCATGTCGCTGTTCGAGGCAGGTGTATTGCAGGCGCAAACGGCCCAGCCGGCACCGCAGGCAAACGATCAAACCGCGCCAACCGCGAAGGCAGCCATCCAGATCGGTACCAACAAGAACGGTACCAACAAGAACGGTCCCAGGGAGAACACCAGGAAGTCGGTGACGACCTTGACCGGCATGACCGTCAACGGTTACGCGAACAGCCTGAGTCGAGCACAGCAAATCAAACGCTATGCCGACACGGTGGTAGACGCCATCTCGGCGGAAGACGTCAGCTCGTTGCCCGATACGTCCGTCAACGAAGCGTTGAAGCGACTCCCCGGCGTCACCGTCAGCTCGTTCGGTGTCCAGGCCGACCCGGACCATTTCTCGATTCAAGGCACGGACATCAGCCTGGAGGGCTTGCCCTACACGAGCACCTTGATCAATGGCAGCTCGGTGTTTTCCGCTGGAGGCGGCCAGGGCCTGGACTTTTCCACGGTATCCCCTGAATTGATCGGCTCGGTCGTGGTCAGCAAGAATCAGACGGCGAGCATGATTGAAGGGGGCATCGCCGGCACCATCGATTTGAATACGCGCAAGCCTTTTGACAGCGACAAGCCCTACACCGCATCCGTCAGTGTGGGCAGTGATTGGGGCAGCCTGGCAAGAAAAGGAACGCCGCATATGTCGGCGTTGTTCAGCCACAATTTCACTACTGAATATGGGCGCTTTGGTTTCCTGGGCGCGGTGGCGTTTGATCGGATTGATCAGACGGACAACGCCATCTCGCTGGTTGACTTCCAGCAACGCTGCGATGGCTGCACGCTGCCCAACGGCGTGGTCGACAGCTACCCAGGCCTCGTACCCGGTCAAACGGTCTACGTGCCCGTCGGCGGTGATTTACGGATACAGAACCAGACAAGCCAGCGCTTCGGTCATGATCTGGCGATCCAGTGGGAGAGCCCCGACAAAACGCTGAGTGCCACGCTGCAATGGATCGGTGTATCGGACAATGAAACCACGTTCGAGCACACCCTGCAGGCCTCAACGGATGGTTGTGCTTTCGGAGGCTACACCACCTGCGGAATACCGCTGCCAGGAACCACACCCAGTTATGACTCCAATGGCGTATTCCAGTCAGGGATTGTCACGGCAGCAGCGGGATCGTCGAGCTTCGCGCCTATCACGTATGGTGGAGTGCAGACACAACTTGACACCACCGGGTACTCGACGCGCTACAACACGAGCGATCTAAACCTGAAGGTGAAGTGGAACGTCACCGACCGACTGCATCTCAGCGCCGATGCGCAGTACACCAAGGCTGCCTATAACTATCTCTATTACTACATTCGCGAACTGACGAATGCCAATTGGGACATCAACCTGCACGGCAATGGCGTGCCAGACATCAGTCTGCTCTCGCCAAACCCTGCCCAAACGGCGGCACAATATTTTGCGGATCCGAACAATACTTATTATGCGGCAGCGCAAGACGCCTACAGACATTCCACGGGTGATCAGCGCGCGTTCCGGTTGGACAGCGCGTTCGACGTGAACGCAGGTCTTGTGGACACGATCCAAATCGGCGTTCGTCACAACCAACAGAGTGAGACGCTGCAAAGCTCGGATTTCAACTATCAAAGCATCAGCTCGCCTTACGGAAATAATGCCGTGACTGTTGCGGATACCCCGGGAGCGACCGCTCCGGTGAGTATCAACTTGCCAGCTTTCGACAATGGAAATTCCGGAATTTCAGGCCCTTACGTCAATGTGAATCCGGCGCAGGCATTTGACCAAGCTGTCGCAATCATGAGGCAGATCAATCAGCAATACTTTGCCCTGAATCCCGGAGCCAATCTCGGCAACGCATATCACACCAACGATCAACGAATCGGGCTCGTTCCAGGCACGAGCTACTTGCCGCACGAAATCGGTTCCAACGAGCAGAAGACCAATGCAGCTTATGTACAGTTGAATTTTGGCAATGACAACAGCGACTTCCTCAGCGCCCTGCAGATCAGCGGTAACGTTGGTGTCCGTGTCGTACATACCGAAAATAACGCTTCGGGGTACTTGATCCTTCCAAACCAGGCGTTGGCCCAAAATGGGGCCAGTATCGCAACGTACTGCGCAACCCAGACGTCAGGCGGTACGGCACCGGCAGGTACGTTTTGTGCGCTGACTCCGGCCCAACAACAGCAATACAGCACGTTCGCCAATGGCGCGTTCACCCCGATCAACGCCACCAACGCGTATACCAACTGGCTGCCCAGTTTCAACCTTGCCATCGGCTGGACCAACGACTTCGTCACGCGTTTTGCATATTCCCGTGCGATCTATCGCCCGAGCCTGGTCCAACTCCTGGCGGGCCAAGGTGTTGCTGGCCTGGTTCCGTACAGCCCTTCCAACGGTTTCACTGCACCTACCGTGTCCAATGAGTAAACGAGGACAAACCCCTACCTCAAGCCCATCACGGCGCAAAACTTCGACCTCACTGCCGAGTGGTATTTCGCCGAAGTAGGTCAACTTTCCGCGACGTTGTTCTGGAAAAAGCTGAACAACACCATCCAGTACGACACCAGCGTGGTCAATGTAGCGGTCACGAACAATGGCGTTACTTACCCGGAAGTGTATACGGCGGGCCTGGTCAACCTGAACCAGAAAGCCAGTGTGCATGGCGTCGAGTTTGCCTATCAGCAGACTTTCACGTTCTTGCCCGGTTGGCTGTCCGGCCTTGGCGCAAATGCCAACTACACCTACATCAAGCCGATCGGGATGAGTTTTGGTTCGGTCGACTATTGCGCCTATGGGTACGCCCCTGCAACGCAGTGTGTAAATCAGACCAAACTTCCCCCACAGGAGCTTTCCCGCGACAGCGTCAATCTCGGGCTGTATTACGGCAAGGGTCCACTGCAGGCCAAAGTGGTCTGGAACTGGCGCTCGGCGTTCCTGATTACGGCTTCGGAGGCGAATTATTCATTCCTGCCGGTGATGGCCGCCGGCCAGGGACAGGTAGATGCATCACTGAGCTACGCGTTCAACAAACATCTGAAGCTTTCGCTACAGGCCGCCAACATCTTGAATTCGACGTTCAAGACTCGCGAGATTGTCAATACCGAAGGTCTGGAAGTGCCGAAGGGCTTTTTCCGCTTCGACACCCGCTACAACCTCACGTTGAGGATGAGCCTGTGACGAAGTGGACTTATCCCGATCTATAGACACTTCGCACCCTCACGGTGAAGCCTTCTCACAAGTGTCCGTGAAATCGGGGGTGAACCCGCGTTATCGGCGTAGAACCCGGGCTGACATACGTACCTCGGTCCTGTGTCAGCCGGTTTCCGATGCTGGTCTGGTCAACTGCCAACTCCAGTCAACTGTGTTGGAAACGCATGGTCAGGTCGTTAGCGATATGTCCATCTCATCCCGACGGCGCCAGAACAGCCTCCGCCGCCGAGCGCGTGGGACGGCTGGAACAATGAGCACGACCTGCGTGCCTCGGGCCCGGCCACTCGCGATGGAGAACTGTGCACCGATCCGCTGGGCGCGTTCCCGCATGCCAGTCAGGCCCCAGTGCCCTTCGCGGCCACCGTCACGCGCTGTCTCAGCGGCTATGCCACAGCCGTCATCGCGCACCATCAATTGCAAGGCATTTTTCGCACGTTTGAACTCAACTTCGATCAAGGATGCGTTGCCGTGGACGACAGCATTCGATATCGCCTCCTTGGCAATTGCTAGTACTTCAGCAGCGATAGCGTTCGGCAGAATGACCTCGGGCACGGTGTCGATCACCTCAATACGAGAGGGATACATGGTGGCAAACGTCGCGCAGAACTGGCGCAATTCGGAAGCTACCAGGCACGGCTCGTCGCTGTTGAAGCGAAGCTCGAGAATGCGATCCCGCCCCTGAATCAACAGGTCCCGGGTCTGATCAATGACACGATCCATTTGCGATCGAGCTGCGGCGCTCAACTCTTTATTACCTACCCACACCTGCACGTGCATGAGAAGGCCCTGAAAGCCGGACAGCAAAGTGTCATGCAGTTCACGTGCGATCCGCTCGCGTTCCGCGTATCGAGCTTCCAAACGATCGGCGACACGGTCGGCCATCAGGCGTCGCTCGTAACGCAGGCGATAGACAAAGGCCAGCCGCACCAGCAGGATCAATAGCGCCACTGCCAACGTGCGCAGCCACCACGTCTGGTACCAGGCCGGCAGGCGGATCAGGGTCAGCGGTGCCGAGGTAACACTGGCACCGCCATAGCCGTCAGATGCGCGCACCTCGAAACGAAAATGTCCCGGCGGCACGTTGGTGAAAACCGCCTCCCGCTGAGCTCCTGCATCCGTCCAGTCACTGAATCCCGCAAGACGGTAGGAAAATTGGACGCGCTCGGGCCGGGAAAGCGCTGGGAGGGTATAGGCGATACGAAACGAGTCCTGCTGCGGAGTCAGTCTGATCGGGTCGGACGATGCCGAATAGGTATCGTGGTAGCTGGAAACCGATTCCACCAACGGTGGCGGCATGACAACACTCTTCAGCTTCTGTGCCGGATCGATCCAAGCCAGTACCTTCACGCTATGAGCCCAGATTCGCCCATCCGCCCCAAGGCGCAGCGACGGCAAGGTCCGATTTACATCCGGCGCGCCGGGTGCACCGTCAGTACGGATGAAGGACTGGTAGCTCACGTGGTAATCCGGTTGCGCTATCGCCTTGCGCACCTCGGCAGCAGGAATTCGCAGCACGCCGTCGAGATTCTGCATCCACAAATTACCGTACCGGTCTATCACCAGACCGGTGACCGTCTGGAACGCATTTGAATCACGAGCCTGTAAGGAAATGAAACGCTTGCCATCGAAAAACTGGACACCGTCATCACCACCGACCCAAAACCTGTCGCCATCGGCAAAAATCGAACGAACCATACCGACGCCTAGATTCTGGCGCTCGTCCCAGGTGTGTTCGACGCCATTGGAGAGCTCCGTCAGGTGGTTACTCTCGCGACTACTTAGCCAAAGATGGTTGCGGCTATCCACTGTCATCACTTTGATGATGGCTGGCTTGCCCAATGCATTTGACCAGTGTTTGCCATCCCATGCGAACAACCCGGTGCCCCAATCGTACGTGCTGACAAACAAGGTGCCACGGTGATCTCGCAGCACACTGAAAACAGCGCCGGGCACCATGGCTTTCGAAAAAGGGGCGGCCAGATACGGCGTGCCTGGTGATAATTGCCAGACGCCCGTCGGGTTGGCTCCCCACACCGTGTCATCGGAGGGGTCCGCATAGGTGGCCAGGGTGAACGGCGGCGCTGAGGTATCTTCCCAATGGGATGCACCCGCAGCAAGGTGCGCAACCGGAAAATCTACGCTGCCCAGCCAGATACCGCCGGAATGATCCACTGACGGCGAGATTTCTTGGACATTGAGCGGCAACGAGACGGTGCTGAAATCGGCCGGGCTGAAGCGGTTGAGAGCCATGCTCCGCCCCAGCCAAACATTGCCATCATGATCTTCCAGTAGAGGCCAGGGAAACCCCTTGGTGTCCGGCACCGACGCGAGCTTCGGCGTCGCATGGTCCTTTTCAGCCAGGATGAGATCCGCAGGTGAACTGTAGTAAGCGCCCCCCTTTTCCGTCGTAAGCCACAATCCGCCACTACGGGTTTCCAGCACGGAAATCAAAAAGCCCGGAATCGGCGCAGTCACTTCGAACAATTTCGTTCCCTGTTCGCGGTAAATGTGGCATCCGTGTTCCTGCGTCTGGAGATAGATTCTGCCTGAATGGCCAATCGTGACCAGCGCACCACCACTACCCCAGTCGAGCACTTCAGTGAGGTCGGTCGATCCGGCGCGCTTGACCAGCAGCCCATGGTTTTTCTGGGTCACCCACAAATTGTCGTTCGCATCGAAGTTGGCCCCGTCGAAGAAATCGGCAGCGCTCGGCGCGCGATCGAAAACATGCCATGCGCCCTGCTTGAAATACATGATGGCCGCATGAGTTAGCGCCCAAACCGTACCCTGGTGATCAGCGAAGAAAGTTCCGAGCGTGCCTGCGTAACCCTGCGTCTCACCGAAATAAACCAGATGGCCATCCTTCAGCAAGATGGGCGCCCCTTTCTCGTACGCGATCCACAGGCCGCCACCCTGAGCGGGAAACAGGGCACCTATTTCGTTGCCGGAAAGCCGTTCACCAGGGAGTGGCTTGAATGGAATGAAGTGCACGCCGTCGAAGCGCAAAAGTCCTCGGTCGCCATTCAGCCACAGGAAACCGTCGGACGTCTGCGCCAGAAATCCAATGCCTTGCGGCGCACCCTCGGACTGATCGAATACCCTCTGCTGGTAATGGCCGAGTGTCTCTGAAGGTGACGATGCACGACTGGGACAGGGGGCAAGCAACATGCCAGCGGCTGCACATACACTGATGCACGCACCTCGCCAAAATTCTCGAATTCGCCCGATGGTCAAAGCAGACAGGGTCATGGTGATGCGATGCTCCAGGCGAAGGCGCCTACGTAACGCGGATACTCCCGAATACAGACTCCCTGAGCTTATTCCCCTTTTGTAGCTGTCCCCAATGTGAAGCTAGCTTGCCAAGGCCAATCCCGGCATGGCGGGATGATGCCGCCGAGCGCCCTGCTCGGGCGCTCGTCATTGTAAGACCACCGCCGCCGGACAGCCGAAAACCTCTGGCGTCGAAGATGGGTGAGCGGGCGTCCGGTAAGCAGACAGTCGCGACCGGCGGTTAAGGGTGGCGGCCAGTCCACTCTGCTGCTCAGCATACCCGCCAAGTCTTGCCAACTTCCCAGATAATCGTGATCTGGCTGGGTGCCGGAGGCGGGCAGAAAGTCGACGACGGTGGGCAGCGCAACCACCGGCCGTGGTCAGTTTCGCTGGCGGTGCTGGTCAGTTGCTGTGGCGACAGTGGGCAGGTGGTTGGCATTTTGCGGTCACCGTGATTCGGGCTTGGGCGTTACCGTGCAGGTCATGCCGGCGGCCAGAGGGATGCCGCTGGGGATCTGTTCAAGCTTGATGCGCACAGGAGCACGTTGCGCCAGCCGAACCCAGGTGAAGACGTGGATTCACGTAGGCCAGCAGGTTGGCGCCGGTCGGGTTGTCGCGATCGGCAATGCTTTCGACGTAACCTTTGATGGTTGCGTTCCCAGCCAAGAGTTGCACATCAGCTTTTTCACCAACGTGAATCCTGGGCAGCTTGGTTTCCTCGAAGTATCCATAGGCCCAGAACGATTGCGCATCGATCAGGGCCAGGCGTGCCAAACCCGCGGTGGCACAGTCACCGGGATCGAGGTTGAGGTTGGCGACAAAGCCCTCGACAGGCGCCCGTACAATGCTTCGTTCCAGGTTGAGTCTAGCGATTTCCCGCCCGGCGAGTGCCGCTTGGAAGCCAGCTTCGGCGGCTTTGTAGCCGGCCTCGGCCGCCGGATAGGCAGCCATCGCCTGAGCGGCTTGTGCGCTGTAATCGGAACGACTTTCGGCGGTGATCACTTCACCAGCGCGATGCGCGCGGCGCGATGCCTGTTGGCGACGCATGCTCCATTCGGACTGCCGTTGTGCCACCTGCGCTTGCGCCAGGTCTTTCTGCGCCTGGGCACGAGTCACTTCGGCCTCGGACTGGACCAGAGCATTCTGAAAGCGTACCGGGTCAATCACGGCTCCACGGCGAGTACATATAGTCCTTCCACAACGCATGGGCCAGGAAGACAGCGACAAGCACGATGCCGAGGGTGGCAGCCAGTCGCAGTAGCGGTTGAAGTTTCATGAGTTGATCCGGAAACGTGAACTGGAGAATGACTGCGCCTAGGGCCGCAGGAGCATGCCGACGGCACCGAACAACGTGGTGATGAGCGCCGCGCGAAACAGCGCCGGGTGCCAGACATGTCGATACAGGCCACGCCTCGACAACAGCAGATCCAGCCCAATGAAGACGGCGAAACAGCCCATGAAGATGGGCAGCAGACTGGGAACCAGTAGTGAGAACACCGCGATTTCACCGGGCATGACCGGGTCTCCGCGAGATCTCGCAGGTGCCTGTGCAGATTCAGCCGATGCCGGCTCCATACCGCCACCGAGGGACTGCATGAGCAATGCCCATGCATCGAGCCGCCTGGCGTGAATTTCTGCCTGTTGCTGTCGCGACTGCTCGGCTTGCGCGGCAAGTACGCTGAGAAACTCGGTCACGCCGCCGCGATAGCCCTGGTTGACCAGGCGGTGCTGCGGTCGGCGGAGGCCGCGGCGTGCTCGGCGCTAGCTTGCTGGATGGCGAGTGATTTGAGCGAAGCGACCTGCTCGGCCACGTCTTGTACGGCGCCGACCACCGTCTGGTTGCAAGCCTCCACTGCTGCGTCGTAGCCGGCGACCGCGAGCCCATACGTTCCCCTCAGCCGGCCAGCATCGAGCGACCGGCAGCTCCTGGCCGAAGCCGACATGCGACGTCCGGCAGGCAGCTACCGGCCCAGGCTGTGTGAAAACGCGTATTCGCCGCAAAGGACCACGAAATGGCCGCGCCGAGCCCATCGCTGAGCGACCGCCATCGTCCGGATACGCTGCCGCGAAAAGATCATTTCTGGAAATTAGTAAGAACTGATCCACATCGAAGGGCCACATCGGCCCCTGATGAGACGTATTTCGGGTGCAAAGCGCCCTCAGGCGCTCATCGCTTGCATTAGCGGCGCGATCTCCAGGATTTTCATCACGCGCTTGAGGTTGTAGGCGAGCACATGCAGGCTCATCTCCGTGCTGACATGCTTCAGCGTGCGCATCAGGAAGTGCGTTGATCCCATCCATGCCTTGAGCGTGCCGAAGGGATGCTCGACCGTCTGCCGGCGGATGCGCATCTGGTCCGGGTCCCGATCCAGACGTTGCTGCGTCGCCTCGAGCACGGCTTCATGTTCCCAGCGTTTGACGCGGCGCTCGGGCGCCGAAGTGCGCTGCGCTTTTATTGGACAAGCCTTGCAAGCGGAACTCCAGTAGCAGTGCAAGGTCATGCCCTTTTCGACCGAGGTGAAACGCCAGATCAGCGATTGCCCGGCAGGGCAACGGTACGTGTCGGTCTCGGGAAGATGAACAAAATCCCGCTTGCCGAAGAGACCCCTGGCCTGGTTGCTGGACGTCTGCGGCCGCGGCACGTAAGCCGTGATACCGGCTTCTTCACACGCCACGATTTCCTCACCGCTGAAGTAACCACGATCAGCGACGACCTCCAGGTGCTCGGCCTCCATGACCGTGCGTGCGCGATGTGCCATGACCGCCAGTTGGTCGCGATCACTGCCGATGTTGGTGACGTGGTGGTCAACGATCAGGTGGTGCTGTGCATCCACCGCCATCTGCACGTTGTAGCCGACGATGCCGGTGCCGCGGGTCATCATTGATCGTGCATCCGGGTCGGTCAGTGAGATCTGCTTGTCGGGTGCAGCCTCAACCTCTTTGGCCAACGCCTTCATGTGCTGCATCTCCGACTGCAGCTTCTCGACCTTTTCGCGAAGCCGCGCCGTGCGCGCTTCGGCGACAGGCGCCGCACCCTGGCGATCCGCGCTATCTAGCTCGGACAGATACTTCGCCACGCTCGCTTCGATCTGCTCGATCCGGCGCTGCACTTTGGCACGGGTGTAGTTCCGGTCACGATTGTTGACCGCCTTGAACTTGCTGCCGTCGATGGCGACTTGCCAACCATTTTTCCGGCGCGGAGGCCGCACTGGCTCTGGCGGATTCAGGCTCGCGCAAGGTGCCCTGAGCGTTCGGGGTCGATCCCGGTATCACACTTCTCTGCAGCTCATTGGTACGCGCCGCATTGAAGAGGTTTGCGTCTGTGAGTACTACCGAAAGCAACAGGAGCCACCAGCTTCCATTCGGCACTCTGGCGACGCGAGTTAAAACTACTGGCCAGAAACGTGGGCGATGTCCGCCACGGCCGCGGCCGGTGGTCGGTCGCCCCAGCTGCCGCCCATCGCGCGGATCAGGTTGACGGTGGCCACGGCCTGGGCGCCGGTCAGCTTGTTCGCTTGCTGGCGAGCCTGCAGCACGGCCCGCTCGGCATCGATGACATCCAGATAGGCGGTGGCACCTTCCTTGTATTGCGTCCTCGCGATGGCTTCGGCCCGGCTGGACGCTGTCACTGCATCGGCCTGGGTTTGATTCTGCGCGTCGAGGATACGCAAGTCGGAAAGGCGGTCCTCGACTTCCTGGAAGGCAGTCAGCACCCGCTGCCGGTACGTGGCCGTGGCCTCGTCCAGAACTGCGTGGGCATGCCGTACACCGCCTTTTCGCCGCCCACCATCGAACAGCGGCAGGCTCAAAGCCGTACCGGCCAGCGGCCCGAGCAGAAAAACCTTGCTGCTGGTCTTGAACAGATTCGACAAGGCGCCTGCTTCATAGCCTCCACTTGCGTTGAGGGAAAGCGAGGGGAAGTAGGCCGCCCGTGCAACGCCGACGCGAGCATTTGCTGCGGCAACGGCCCGTTCGGATGCGGCAATGTCGGGCCGGCGCTGGAGCAAGGTCGAGGGCATTCCGACGGGTATATGAATTCGCACGGGCAAAATCGGTGAGTAGGCCAGCGAGAACTCCGCCGGTGGCTCGCCCAGCAACACGGCCAGCCCATGCTCGCCGATCGCTCTGGCTCGTTCGGCCGTCATCTGCTCGGATTTCGCCGTAGCGAGCTCGGCTTGCGCCCTGGCGACGTCAAGATCGGAGATGTCCCCGGCAGCGAAACGCTGTTGGGCGAGCTTGAAGGCTTCAGCACGCAGTTTCACGCCCGTTCGATAGTCCTCGATTTCGGCGTCGAGTTCGCGCAGATTGAAGTAGCTTTGCGCAACGTCGGCTTGAAGAGTCAGCGCGACCGAGCGATACAGCGCCATGGCCTCGGCCGACTCGGCCTTGGTTGCATGGAGTTCACTCGTTGCGCGGCCGAACAGATCCACTTCGTAAGATGCCGTTGCCTGTGCACGCCACAGGGTTTGCGGCGGGATGCTTGCCCCATCGGGCGCCATCAGGGATGCCGGCGATACCTTTGTCCGGGTGGGGCCGAAGCCGGCACCTACGCTGGGTACCAGTTCCGAGCGTGCCGTGAGCTGCAAGGCGCGCGCCTCGTTGACCCGAGCCATGGCAGCCTTGAGATCCTGGTTGGCTGCAGACGCACGCGCTTCGAGCGCATCAAGTTGTGGATCCTTGAAAACGGTCCACCAGGCGCCGCGAGGCAACTGGTCCGAGGGATCGGCGGTTGTCCATCGTGTGGTACTGCTGTCGGCCTCTTTTTTTTCAACCGATGGAGCGTTTGCCTCCTTGTACACGAGCGGCGTGAGTGTGTCGGGACGCACGTACTTCGGAGCCAGCGAGCAGCCGGCGACCAGCACGGAAGCGACCAAAACGGGCAGGCCGGTGAGCATCGGGAGATGCTTCATGGCTGTTCTCCTTCGGGACATGCCTCACCCATGCAGGTGATATGCAAGGTCGAACCGTGTGTGTTCTCGATATGTTCCTTCCTTGTGAGCTTGCGCAGCAGCACATAGAACACCGGCGTCAGCAGCAACCCGAACAGCGTCACGCCCAGCATGCCGAAAAACACTGCGATACCCATCGCATGGCGCATCTCAGAACCCGCCCCACGGGAGACCACCAGGGGCACAACGCCCATGATGAAAGCGAACGAGGTCATCAAGATCGGGCGCAGTCGGAGACGACTTGATTCGATTGCCGCGTCGACGATCGAGCGTCCCTGCATTTCCAGTTCGCGGGCAAATTCGACGATCAGAATGGCATTCTTCGCCGATAGCCCGACCAGCACCATCAGCCCAATCTGCGTGAATATGTTGTTGTCGCCCCGGGTGAGCCATACACCCAACAGTGCCGAGAGAATGCTCATCGGAACGATCAGGATGATCGCAAGCGGCAAGGTGAGGCTCTCGTACAGGGCGGCCAGCACGAGAAAAACCAGCAACACACTGATCGGAAAAACATACAGTCCCGAGTTGCCGGCCAGAATCTGCTGGTAGGTCAGATCTGTCCATTCGAGCTTCACGCCGCGCGGCAGCGTGGCGGCGGCGATTTTCTCCAGGGCAGCCTGGGCCTGCCCTGACGAATAGCCCGCTGCGGGCGAGCCATTGATGTCAGCGGCCGTGAAGCCGTTGTAGCGGACCACGCTGTCGGGTCCAAAGGTCGGGGTCACCTTCAACAGTGTCGACAGTGGAACCATCTCGCCGCGCGAACTGCGTGTTTTAAGATCGCCGATGGCGTTGGCATTGGCCCGGTACGGCGCGTCTGCCTGTACTCGAACCTGATAGACGCGGCCGAACTCGTTGAAGTCGTTGACGTAGAAAGATCCCAGATACACCTGCATGGCCTGGAATACGTCAGCTACCGGTACGCCCAGTTGCTTTGCCTTGACCCGGTTGAGCTCGACATTCAATTGAGGGACGTTGATTTGGTAGTTCGAAAAGCCCGGTGCCAGTGCCGGGTCCTTGGAGGCCTGCTTCAGAAAAGCATTCAACGCGTTGTTCAATCCAACGTATCCCAGTGATCCGCGGTCTTCCAGCTGAAGCTTGAATCCGCCAAGTGAGCCCAAGCCGATAACCGGAGGCGGTGGAAAGACCGCAATGAAGGCGCCCTTGATCGATGAGAGTCGCTTGTTGAGGTCATTGACGATGGCCACGCCGTCCGGTGAAGAGGCATTCCGCTCCTCGAAAGGCGTCTCGGGAAAGAAGATGACCGCCGAGCTGGAGGAGTTGGTAAAGCCGTTGACCGAAAGGCCCGGAAACGCCACCGCGTCGGCAATACCAGGCGTCTTCAGGCCGATGGCGCCCACTTTTCGGACGATGGCTTCGGTGCGATCCAGCGATGCACCGTTGGGCAACTGAATGATCGCCACCACATACTGCTTGTCCTGCATCGGTACGAAGCCACCCGGGACCACGTTCGTCAGAAATACCGTGATACCTAGCAACACGACATAGATGCCCAGCACGATGCTCTTTCGGTTTATCAACTTCCCCACGCCGTGGCTGTAGTCGTTGGATGCGCGGTGGAAGACGCGATTGAACAGTCCGAAGAAACCACCGAATACGCGATCCATTTGTATGGTGAACCAATCCTTCGGTGCGTCATGGCCGCGTAGAAGAAGGGCAGAGAGCGCCGGAGAAAGGGTTAGCGAGTTGAAGGCGGATATTGCCGCGGAAATCGCAATGGTCACGGCGAATTGCTTGTAGAACTGGCCGGTAAGCCCGGACATGAAGGCAAGCGGGACGAAGACGGCAAGCAGGGTCAACGCGATGGCGATGATCGGACCGCTTACCTCCTGCATGGCCTGATAGGTCGCATCCCGGGGAGACAGTCCGTTGCTGATGTTTCTTTCGACGTTCTCGACCACCACGATCGCATCGTCAACGACGATACCGATGGCCAGCACCATGCCGAAAAGCGACAGCGCATTGATGGTGAAGCCGAACGCGAGCATCAGGGAGAAGGTGCCGATAATCGATACGGGAACGGCGATCAACGGAATGATGGACGCGCGCCAGGTCTGAAGAAAAAGAATGACCACCAGCACCACGAGCGCAATCGCTTCGAGCAAGGTATGGATGACGGCTTCAACGCTTGCTCGCACGAACTGGGTCGGGTCGTAGACTATTTCGTAGTCGACACCCTGCGGCATATCCCTCTTGAGATCCTTCATCGCCTCTCGCACACGCTTCGAGATGTCGAGCGAGTTGGCGCCGGGCAACTGGAAAATTGCCATGGCCGGAGCGGGCTGGTTATGGAGCAGGGAGCGACGTGCGTATTCCGCCTCGCCCAGCTCGACTCTTGCCACGTCCTTGAGTTGCGTTACGGCGCCGTCGGGCGACGCCTTGAGCACAATGTTTTCGAAGTCCTCGACGGTTTGCAGTCGCCCCTTTGCGTTGATATTGAGCTGTAGCGGCGTGTCTGCAACCGCCGGTGACGATCCGACCTGGCCCGCCGCAACCTGCAGGTTCTGATCACGAATGGCTTGCACCACGTCAGCCGCCGTCATCTGTTTGGCGGATACCTTTTGAGGATTGAGCCAGACACGCATGGCATAGTCGCCGCCACCCCACAAAGCCACCTGCCCGACGCCCGGGATGCTTTGCAGCCGGTCGCGAACATTGATGACCGCGTAATTGCGCAGGTAACTGAGGTTGTAGCGATGACCCGGTGAGACGAGATGCACCACCATCGTCAGTGCTGGTGATGCCTTGACGGTGGTGACGCCCAGCCGCTGCACATCTTCGGGCAGCCGTGGCAGCGCCTGGTTGACCCTGTTTTGCACCAGTTGCTGCGCAAGGTTCGGGTCGGTACCCAGTTTGAAGGTGACCGTGGTGGTCAGCGTGCCGTCGCTGTTTGCCTGCGACTGCATGTAAAGCATGTTCTCCACGCCATTGATCTGTTCTTCGAGCGGTGCTGCCACGGTTGCTGCGATGACCTTCGGATTCGCGCCCGGATATTGCGCGCTGACCACCACCGAAGGCGGAACCACTTCCGGATATTCCGAAATGGGGAGATTGAACATGGATATCACGCCACCCAGCAGGATGATCGTTGACAGCACGCCCGCGAAGATGGGCCGGTCGATGAAGAACCTGGAGATGTTCATGAAGTGGTTTGCCTTGGATAAGGTGGCCGTCTCGCTCAGGAGCGTCAGGGAGGCTCCGCTTGCAGGTTTATTCGGTGGTGCCAGTCATGGCGACGAGGTTTGACGTGACCTGTACCCCGGGTTGAATCTTCTGCAACCCGTTGACCACAATGCGTTCGCCCTTCTTCAGTCCGCTGGTGATCTCGCGCAGGTCTCCGTACAGCGCTCCGGTGGCAACTTCCCGGTACTGCGCCTTGCCGTGTTCGTCGATGACGAAAACAAACCGCTTGTCCTGATCGGTGCCAACGGCAGAGTCGCTGATCAGCGTGGCCTCATGGAACGCATCGCTGCTGACCTTGACGCGTGCGAACAGACCCGGCAGCAGTTCGCCGCCGGCGTTATCGAAGCGAGCTCGCACCCGAATGGTCCCGGAGCCGGTATCGAGTTGGTTATCGATCGAATCGATCGTGCCCTGGCGGGGAAAGCCGTTGTCGCTGGCGAGACCGAGACCCACCGTTTGCCGGTCGCCCTGACGGTTGCTCAAGAGCTTCAGGTAGGTTTGTTCGTCGACATCAAACGATGCATAGATCGGCGAGACCGAAACGACCGTGGTGAGAACGGGAGCTGCGCTCCCCGGCGACACGGTGTTGCCGACAGTCACCTCGGCCCTGGAGGCGCGTCCGGCGATGGGTGCGACGATCTTCGTGTAGCCGAGTTTCACCTGCGCCAGCTCCAGCGCTGCCGAGGCGGCGGCAAGATTGGCAATCGATTCACGGGCGGCGTTCTGCGCGAGATCGTAGTCGCGTCGAGACACGGCGTTACCGGCAAGCAGCCGTTTGGCACGTGCGGCATCGGCATTCGCATAGGCGCTGTGAGCTCGGGCTTGCGCCACCCGCGCGCGAGCTTGGTCAACCTCGGCGCCATACAGGCTCGGATCAATGCTGAAGAGGAGATCGCCCTTCCTGACCATTTGCCCATCGTGAAAATGGACCTCCGTAAGGGTTCCGGCGACCTGCGGTCGTATCGCGGCGCTATCGATGGCCTCCAGGCGACCCGAGTACGTCTCGAACGCCGCCACATGGCGAACAACCACCGTTGCGACATCAACCTCCACAGCCGCCGGCACATCGGCCGAATGCGCGACCCCGGAACCTCTGCCATACACAACAAGGGCCAGGCCGATGGCGAGTCCTGCGGTCAGCGAGAGGCCAAGCAGCGTCTTTCTGACGGTCGTATGGCGTGTCATGGTTGTGTCCGTTTAGCCCGCCTTGGAGCGGGCAGGAAAGATGAGGTGAGGCATGAGTCACCGGCGCGTTGCGACGCGTGGCAGAACGGTGGTTAGCATCCACGGCGATGGAGGACTTCTCCCACGCTAGGCTGCGCCTTGCGTGCGGCATCTTGATTGACGGTTTCCATCAGATTTGTAAATTCGAGGCGCTACGGTCACAGGGTCGGAGCCCTTGGTCGGGTTCTACACCGCTAGCGCGGACACTTCCAAGGAGATCTAAGACCGGCTGAACGTCGCGTCTAGCAAGTCCAACAGTCCGCTATCGGGCGACTTCACCCACGCTGCGACCGGCAGCTCCTGGCCGGTCAGCGACATCCCCAATTCTGGAGAATCCCGCGGGGCGCGGGATTTTTCGCTCTGGGCTTTTGGCTTTTTGCCATCGCGCAGCGGTGGCCTCGAGGAGGTTTCCTCCAATCCGGAAACCTCAGGCTCAGAGTGCGCTCTCTGATGTGCAACCGCTGGCTACAAACCGATGTTGCGGGCGTTCGCCATCTGCTCTCGTACCAGTGCTGCGAATGACAGGAAGAAAAAAGGCCGGCATGTTGGCCGGCCCTCACGCAGCAGCATGACACCGACGACTCAGGTATCGGCGCCAGTCGCCCAGCCTTCGCGGGTGCCACGGGTGAAGACCCGATCACTCTCCAGCACGTCACCGGCAGCGTGCGCAGGGCCTTGCGCCAGCCGCGCGTAGAGCGGGGTGAAGTCGGGGCGGGTGGCGTCGAACAGCTGCTCGAAATCCTCGATTACGAAATACGTCTGCTGATAGGTGTCGATGCGGTAGCGCGTGCTCATCACCCGCTCGATGTCGAAGCCGATCCGGTTCGGTGCGGGCGAGTCGAGTGAGTAGATCGATTCGCCCTTGGAGCTGACGATGCCGGCGCCGTAGATGCGCATGCCGTCGGCGGTGTTCATCAGGCCGAACTCCACCGTGTACCAGTACAGGCGGGTCAGGTTCATCAGCGCGTCAGGGCCGATCGCGAACGCCTTCATGCCGCCGCGGCCATAGGCCTGCATGTAGTCGGCGAACACCGGGTTGAGCAGCAGCGGCACGTGGCCGAACAGGTCGTGGAACAGGTCGGGCTCGCTGAGGTAGTCGAGCTGGTCGGGCTTGCGAATCCACCAGCTGACCGGAAAACGACGGTTGGCCAGATGGTCAAAAAACACCTCGTCCGGAAGCAGGCCTTCCACCGCGACCACTTCCCAGCCGGTCGCCGCCTTCAGCACCTGGTTGAGCTCGCTGAATTTCGGGATGCCGCCATCGCCGAGGCCAAAGCGTTCCACGCCCTCCATGAATTCCTTGCAGGCCCGGCCCGGCAGCAGCTCGCGCTGGCGCTTGAACAGCGTGTCCCAGACCTCGTGGTCGGTCGTGCTGTAACTGTCCCAGGGCTGCTCCACCACGCCGGTGGCGTAGACCGGCACATAGCCACGATCGGTCTGCTGGTGCTCGACCTTGCGGGGTGTGGTGTTCTGCATGGCGTACTCCGTAAGCTGGTGCGACAGCGGGTTGATCTTGAACAGACAGGTCCCTCTAGCTTACGGTCGATGCCGCGCATGTAGCTTGCTTTGTTGCGCCGAAAGACGATCAAATTGCACTATTATTGCGTTACCCGACTGAAAGGCGGAGTTTTCGTGCATATGGCTAGCCTCGACCGTACTGACTTGCGCATGCTTGCCCTGCTGCAGGGCGAGGGGCGTATCAGCAATGCCGAGCTGGCCGAGCGGGTCAGCCTGTCGCCCTCGGCGTGCCTGCGTCGGCTGCAGCGGCTGGAAGCGGACCACATCATCACCGGCTATGCCGCGCAGATCGATCCGCAGGCGGTCGGACTGGGCCTGCAGGCGTTCGTGCGGGTGCAGTTGGTAAAGCACGAGAGCGCGGCGATCGAGGCCTTCGTGGAACACGTCAACAGTTGGGAGCAAGTAGTTGCCTGCCATGCGTTGACCGGCGACATGGATTACCTGCTGCACGTCTACGTGGCCGATTTGCAGGACTTTTCACGCTTCCTGCTGGATCATCTGTTGAACGCGGCCGGGGTCGGCGATGTCAATTCAAGCTTCGTGCTGCGTACGGTGAAGCGCTCGCCCTCCTTGCCGCTGAATCAGCTTGAGCCTTGAAGCCGCCTGATCCGCGGAACAGCAAGGCGCGCGCGTCATCGTCGACTAACGCTAAACTAACCAACTGATGAATACCGACACCGCAACTGTTCCCGAACGCGACCTGCTGCGTCCGCTGCGCTACCTGTGGCGCGTACCGCTGGTGCTGCTGCACATCGTGCTGGGCATCGGGCTGTGTTCACTGATCCTCAGCTGGAACCAGCAGGTGGTGATGAAGGACGGCAAGGAGCCGTTTGCGCACCGGATGATTCGCTGGTGGTCGGTCAAGTTGCTGCGTATTTTCGGCATGCGCTCGGTACGCCACGGCAAGCCGCTGGCTGATCCGGTGTTGTTCGTGGCCAACCACACCTCGTGGATCGACATCGAAATGTTGCACAGCCAGCGCGCGGCCTGCTTCGTGGCCAAGGCGGAAATCGCCGGCTGGCCGCTGGTCGGCTGGCTGGCCGCCAATGGCGGCACCATTTTTCATCGGCGCGGCAGCAACCATTCGCTGGCCTCGGTGATGCAGGTGATGGTCGAGCGTTTGCGCGGGGGCCGTTCGGTGGCGGTGTTCCCTGAAGGCGGCAGCGGCTTCAACGGCGTGCTCAAGGTGTTCCACGCGCGCATTTTTCAGGCGGCGCTGGATGCCGACGTGCCGGTGCAGCCGGTGGCGTTGCGCTTTGCCCGCGACGGGCGTCGGGTGATCGACGCCGGTTTCCGCGAGGGCGAGAGCTTCATGGCCAACATCGTGCGCCTGCTCGGTCAACCGCCGCTCGATGCGGAGGTGCATTTCCTTACGCCGGTGCCGGCCAGCCCGGACGCACGGCGGCGGATGGCCGAATTGTCACGCGAGCGGATTGCCGCGGCCCTGGAAGATCGCGCGGCATGAGTCTCCCCCGCGGAAAGGATTTCCGACCACCCTGGCCGCTGCGCAGTGGGCATGTGCAAACCATGCTTTCCTCCAGCGGTGTACGCCGCTTGCTGCTGCCGGCCGCCAAGAAGACCGTGCTGCAGGATGCCGAGGAGGTGCTGGTCGACGGTGGCGGTGGTGTACGCCTCAGTGGCGCCTATACCGCACAGAAAACCCGGGCGCAGTCACGCGGGCTGGCCGTGTTGTTCCATGGCTGGGAAGGTAGCGTCGATTCCACCTATGTACTGCAGACCGGCAGCCGCCTGCTGACTGATGGCTGGGATATCTTCCGGCTCAACTTCCGCGACCACGGCGACAGCCATGTGCTGAACGAGGCGCTGTTCCATTCCTGCCGCATCGACGAAGTGGTGCATGCGCTGGGCGACATCGCCCAGCGCTGGCCGAACCGGCCGATGGCGCTGGCCGGGTTCTCGCTGGGCGGCAATTTCGCCCTGCGCGCTGCGATGCAGACCTCGCGTACCGGTATTCCGCTGAGCTACGCGCTGGCGGTGTGCCCGATCATCGATCCGGGTGAAGGCCTGTTTTCGCTGGAAGTCACCGCGCCCTGGTTCTACCAGGCGTACTTCATGCGCAAGTGGCGGCACTCGCTGCAGGCCAAGCAGAAGGCGTTTCCGCAGCATCAGTATTTCGAGATGTCCGAGCTGAAGCAGCACCTGCGCGGGCTGACCGAGGCGATGGTGCTGCGCCACACGGACTTCAAATCGCTGCAGCAGTATCTGGACGGCTATTCGGTGGCAGGCGACATCATGCAGGCGATGCAGATTCCGGCCACCATTCTCACCGCCCGGGATGATCCGGTGATTCCGGTCAGCAGTTTTGAAAGGCTTGAGCTGCCGGCCAGTGTGGAACTCGACATCGCGCCGTTTGGCGGCCACTGCGGCTTTATCCGCGATTACGGCATGACCAGCTTTACCGACGACTATATTGCCGCGCGCTTCAACGCCGTGGCGGATGGCCTGTCGCCGATCGGCTGAGCGAAGCTGTACCAGCATCGGATGACGGGCAGGGACCACAAACGGTGCGTGCGGCATCATCATCGTGAGCAGGCAGGGGCAGGCAAATGAGTGACTCACCGAAGGCGCCGGCCGGGCATCCGGTGTGGCGATGGGGGCGGGCTTGCGGGCTGGGCTGCCTTTTGCTGCCTTCGCTGCTGATGGCGGCAGCGCCACAGGCGATCTTCCTGCGCTCGTTCGAGGTGGGCGAACCGGTGCCACAGGCGTCGTCGCCCGCTGCTTCGTTCGGTGTCGACATCGCCGGGGGACCGAGTCAGGCGGCAGCACTGGATGCCAAGGCAGGCGTGGGCTTCAGTGGGCTGCACTCGCTGCACTATCACGGCAACCCTGGCGGCCGGCAGTCGGCGGATCTGTATGCGGTCAACCTGCCGGTGCGGGCGACCACGCACCTGTCGTACATGATCTTCCCCTGCTCCACGGCAGATGACTTGCGCAACCCGGCCAACTACGTGGCGGTCGATCTCGTTTTCGACGATGGCAGCCAGTTGTCCAGCCGTGGCGCCGTCGACCAGCATCGGGTCGGTGCATCGGCACAGGCGCAGGGTGCCGGGCGCACCCTCTACCCGGATCAGTGGAACTACGTATCGATTGACCTGGCGCGTGTGGCGGCCGGACGTACCATCAAACGCATAGCGCTGATCCACAATGGTCCGGCCGCCCGCTTCGAAGGCTATCTGGACGACGTGCGCATCGGGCCCGCACCGCTGGATACGCGTCAGCGCCCGAGTGACTTCGTCGAGACCCGGCGCGGCAGCAATTCAAACGCCCGCTTCTCGCGCGGCAATACCTTTCCCGCGGTGGCGATGCCCCACGGCTTCAACTTCTGGACCCCGGTGACCGACGCGGGCTCGGACTGGATGTACCAGTACCAGCAGCGCAACGGGGCGGACAATCGCCCGCGGCTGGAAGCCTTCGCGCTGTCGCACGAACCCAGTCCGTGGATGGGCGATCGGCAGACCTTCCAGCTGATGCCGGCAGCCGCTCCCGGCGGGGCGCCGAACGTGGATCGTGTGGCGCGCGCGATGAGCTTCAGCCATGCCAACGAGACCGCGCACGCGCATACCTACCGGGTCGCCTTCGACAACGGCATCGTCACCGAGCTGGCGCCGACCGACCACGCCGCGATGTTCCGTTTCAGCTTCCGCGGCGCCCGCTCGCAGCTCATCTTCGACAACCGCAACGATCTCGGTGGCATCACGCTGGACCCTTCCGGACGAAGCTTCAGCGGCTGGTCTGACGTGAAGAGTCGGCTCTCGGCAGGCGCCGGAAGGCTGTTTTTCTACGGCGTGGTCGATCAGCCCGTGACCGCAAGCGGTCGCCTGCTCGGTGCCGGCCGTGATCATGTCGCCGCCTGGTTCGGCTTCGATACACGCCACACGAAGGTGGTGAACCTGCGCATCGCCACCTCGCTGATCAGTCTGGACCAGGCAAGGCACAATCTGGCGCTGGAGATTTCTCCGGGTGAGCGTTTCGAGGAGGTGCGCGAGCAGGCGCAGCGGGCCTGGGACGCGCAGCTTGGCATCGTGAAAGTACAGGGTGCCAGCCGCGACGAACTGACCACGCTGTATTCCAACCTGTATCGCCTGTTCCTGTATCCGAACGAGGCCTTTGAAAATACGGGTACCGCAGCGAAGCCGGTCTGGCGTTACGCCAGCCCGTTCTCCGCGCCGGTGGGCAAGGACACACCGACGCATACCGGTGCGCGCATCGTTGACGGCAAGCCGTACGTGAACAACGGCTTGTGGGATACCTATCGCACCGCGTGGCCGGCGTATACCTTGCTCGTGCCGACCCAGGCCGGTCGGATGATCGACGGCTTCGTGCAGCAATATCGCGACGGCGGCTGGATCGCCCGCTGGTCCTCGCCCGGTTTTGCCGACCTGATGGTCGGCACCAGCGCGGACGTGGCGTTCGCCGATGCGTGGCTGAAGGGTGTGCACAATTTCGATGTGCGCGCCTTCTATCAGGCCGCGCTGAAGGATGCCACCGTGGTCAGTCCGCTGGCCGGAACGGGGCGCAAGGGTCTCGAGCGCTCGATATTCAACGGCTATACCGACACCGCCGTGGACGAAGGCCTGTCGTGGTCATCGGCCGGCTATCTCAATGACTTCAGCATCGGCAACCTCGCGGCGGCGCTGGCGGCCAAGTCGCCGACGGATGATCCCTACGCCGGTCATTACGCCGATGACGCCGCGTACTTCCGCAACCGCGCGCTCGACTACGTCAACCTGTTCGATCCCGCGGTCGGCTTTTTTGTCGGCCGCGATACCGCCGGACACTGGCGCTACGACAAGGCCGACTTCGATCCGTTGCGCTGGGGCGGTGACTATACCGAGACCAATGCCTGGAACATGGCCTTCGACCCGGTGCAGGACGGTGCCGGGCTGGCCGCCCTGTACGGCGGTCGCGCGGGCCTCGCCGCCAAACTCGATGCGTTCTTCGGCACGCCGGGCAATTTCCACGTCGGCAGCTACGGCGAGCCGATCCACGAGATGCTGGAGGCGCGCGACGTGCGCATGGGCCAGTACGGCCACAGCAACCAGCCCGCGCATCACATCATCTACATGTACGACGTGGCCGGCCAGCCGTGGAAGGCGCAGGACAAGGTGCGCGACGTGCTTGCACGGCGCTACGTCGGCAGCGAAATCGGCCAGGGTTATCCCGGCGACGAGGACAACGGCGAGATGTCCGCCTGGTATGTTTTCAGCGCGGCCGGCTTTTATCCGCTGCGCATGGGCACGCCGGCGTATGTGATCGGCGCGCCGTATTTCCCGCACATGGACATCACCCTGGAAGGCGGCCGGCATATCGTCGTCAACGCGCCCGCCGTCAGCGACAGCAACCGCTATGTGCAGAGCCTGCGCGTCAACGGTCAGCCATGGAACCGGTTGACCCTGCCGCATGCCCTGCTGGCGCAAGGCGCCACCCTGGATTTCACGATGGGGCCGAAACCCTCGCATTGGGCCAGCGACGCGCAGGCCCTGCCGCCCTCGCTGACCCCGGATCATCAGTTGCCGCAGCCGTTGCGTGATATCACCGACGAGGTCGGCGTCAAGGCGCACAGCACGCCGCTGATCGGCGAGTTGGCGAAGCTGTTCGACAACGACTCCGCCACCGAAGTCATGCTGCCCGGCGAGGCAATCACCATCGATTGGGAGTTCGCCCGGCCGCATCGAGTCAGCCTGCTCACACTGACCTCGGCGGCAAAAGCGGCGGCACCTTCGGCCTGGCAACTGCAGGGCTCGGTCGATGGGCTGCACTGGATCACCTTGCAGTCGAACACCGACGAACGATTTGCCTGGCCGCGGCAGACGCGGGCGTTTGCGCTGGCGCAGCCCGGTGAATACCGCCACTACCGGTTGCGCTTTGATGCCGCCAGAGGCATCGCTCCACGCGCGCTGGCGCAGATCGAATTGCTTGGTGACGCGTCGCCTTAGCGCGGCGTGGCTGACTCAGGCCAGCGCATTGAACGCGCGCTGGCGCATCCAGCCGGCAATGCTCATGCGATCGCGGGTGGCCGGCAGCACCTCGTGCTCGAACTGGGCCGACAGAAACAGCAGCAGGCTGCCCGCTCGCGGGTAGACATCGCGCGGCAAGCCGTCGGCGAGGTACAGGCGCAGCGCGCCGCCCTCGGCGTCCAGCCAGTCATCATTGAGATAGAACACCGCCGATATCACCCGAGCGTCGTTGCCGCGCAGGCAGTCCAGATGCCGTGCGTAGCCAGCGCCCGGTGGATACAACGCGTAGTGGGATTCGCAGTCCACCAGCCCCAGCATCAGCAGGCGACTGAGCGCCAGCCTCAGCGCATCGAGGCGGTCGGTGAACGTCTGTTGCGACTCACTCATCGCGCCGGTGACGAACCAGCGCGTGCTGTCGCCGCGCAGGCTCGACGCGGTGCGTCCTGCGCCGGTGCGTGCGGGCTGCAGCAGGCTGGCGCCGTGCATGGCCAGGCACTCGTCGGCCAGTGCCCGGGTCTGTGCGGGATCAAGCAAGTCGGTGAATACGCACCAGCCGTCGGCGGCCAGCGCGCTGGCGACGGCGTCGAACTCGTGCGGGAGATGGTGCATGGGCGGCCTGTGGCGCGGGATAGCGAAGTCGCTGATCCCGTGCAGGCCTGGCGCCGGTCAAAGGGGTATGGCTCTGCCCGCAGGCAGAACCTGGCCAGCATACGCCCAATCCCCGGCCGCCCACCCTGCGGCGTGACAGCCGCTAGCGCAGCGGATCGAGCAAGGCGCCCAGCCCGTTGTGGTCAACCTCCAGCGCCAGCGCCAGTAGCCGCCCCAGCTGGCCGGGCGGAAAGCCCTTGCGCGCAAACCAGGCCAGATAGGCGCCGGGCAGGTCGGCCAGCAAACGCCCCTGATATTTGCCGTACGGCATCGTGGTGGTGACGAGCCGTTGCAGGTCCTGCGCTTCCATCAGCCGCCCTTACCTGGCGAACAACTGCGCGCGATCGGCGAACGCCTTGAACTCCAGTGCATTGCCGCAGGGGTCGAGCAGGAACATGGTGGCCTGTTCGCCGGGTTGGCCCTTGAAGCGGATATGCGGCTCGATCACGAAGCGGGTACGCGCGCCCTGCAGTCGCTCGGCCAGCGCCTGCCAGTCGTCCATCGCCAGCACCAGGCCGAAGTGGCGCACCGGCACGGCGTCGCCGTCGACCTCATGTGCGGCGACTGCGCGAGTTTCTTCCGGTGCGAGGTGGGCGACGATCTGGTGACCGCGAAAGTCGAAGTCGACCCACTCGTCGCTGGAGCGCCCTTCGGGGCAACCCAGCAGCTCGCCGTAAAACGCGCGCGCCCTGGCCAGTGACGTGACCGGAAAGGCGAGGTGGAAGGGTGGCATGGCCGGCATGGAGCAACTCCTGCGTGTGGAGTCGCCAGCTTCGCCGTCGCGGCGCCGCCTCGTCAACCGACTTGCGTCATGACCCGCACCGCGCCGTGTTCAGCAGCGAGCACAGGCGCGGATAGCCACAACGAGCTGGCGGTCAGAACGCCTGCCAGGAGATTCCCGGCAACGCCCTGGTGTGCTGGGTCTGGACCGCTTGCAGCGAATCCGGCGACAGCTTCAACACATCCAGGATGCTGGGCGCCAACTGGGTGGTACTGACGCGCATGGGAAGGCGCTTGCCGTGCGCTGGCAGACCGGGATTGCTGATCAGCAGGCCGACGTGGGTGTCGTCATCGTCGAAGCCGCCGTGTTCGGCGAGCTTGGCGTCACCGGCCTTGCCATAAATCACGCCGGGCTCAGCCAGAACCAGCACGTCCGGCATCCGCTCGTCATGACCCGTGGCTTCGAAGAAGCGCGACAGCGCCTTGCCCTGCAATACCTTGCGGATACCGAGCGTGTGGCGAGCCTTGGTCAGGGCGGTCGCGACGCGGGCGGCATCGGTCGGGTTGTGCAGCCAGATCAGCGCACCCTGGTCCGCGGTCAGCTGGGCCAGCGCTTGGGGTGCGGCGGCTTCCACCGTCGTGCGCAGCGCCTGCTTGTCGATGTGCCGCAGTAGCGCACGGTCGATCGGTGCGTTGCCGTGCTTTGCGGTGATCACGATCAGGGTCGAATCGAGCAGCTTGTGCTCGCGCAGGGCCTGCGTGATCTGGCCGAGCAGTTCGTCACAGTGACCCATCGCCTCATCGAGACCCGCGCTGGGCTTGCCGTTGGCATCAGCGTAGCCGGCGAGCTTCTGCGCCACGTTGACGGCCTGCATGTTCATGCCAAACAGGTTGGGCACCGGCGCGCGGTGCGCGTGGTCGTGGCTCCAGCCATCAATCTGATTGAGCACGGCGCCCGCCTTCATGGCGTCGTAGTGCTCGGTGCGCTGGATCGAACCGGTGATGTGGTCGGCCGGCCTGACGTGCTCGCCCTCGTAGTCGCCACCGATTTCCGGCGTGTACAGGTCGTCGATGCCGTGCCCGCTCGGTCCGTTGAGAATCTCGTAGACCGGGTGCTTGTCGATCCAGGCGGTGTAGCCACCGGCGTGCCGAACCACTTCGAATACGGTGTTGGCGCGCAGGTAGTCGTGTGGGTACACCGGGCTGCAGCGGCCCGCACGATAGGGCAGATGTGCGGGATCAAGCCGACGCTGCCCTGCCGCGTTGACGGGGCCGTCAGCGGCCTCGTCGAAGGCCACGGTGGTACCAAACCGACCGGCCTTGCAGTCGACATCACTGGCGGCCAGTCGGCGGTCGTAGGTCACGTCGAAATAGACCCCGGTAGCAGCGGGTGTGCCGCCGGTCATGATGCCAAGCAGGCCGGGGAATGAGTCGGCGGGTACGGCGGTATGGGCGTTGCCGTACTCCACGCCGCTGGCCGCAAGGGTGGCCAGCGTCGAGTGTGGGTGCTGCCGGATGTAGTAGTCCAGATCCGTGGCATGCATGCCATCCAGGCTGATCAGCAGGACGTGGTTGATGCCCTCCTTCGGCATTGCGGCCCGCGCCAGTGGAGACAGCAGGCCGGCCATGCAGGCGGCCATCAGCAAACAGTGTGGAGTCTTCATGAGCGGCAATCCGGGGTAACGCCAAGGGGAAGGTGCGGGGCGATCGACAGATCGGGCGCCGCCGCCGCGTGGCGCAGAGGCGGCGCCCGCGGCCTTCAGATGTGCGCCGATACATCCAGCTCGAAACTGCGCTCCGGGATTGTCCAGTACAACGGCGTGCCGTCCTGTCCGGTATAGCCGGCCAGCGCGTTGATGTGCTTGTTATCGCCGATATTGCCCACCTTGAAGGAGACCGTGGCGTCGCGAATGGCACTGATTGGGTGCGCGATCGTGTAGCTGGCGGCCAGGTCAGTCGTGGCGTAACCACCCAGGCGCTGGGTTTCACCGCTGTCGCCGTAGCGCACGCCGACAAACTTGTCGACCAGCGAGGCCGACCACGCGCCGCTGTCGAACAGCAGGCCGAGCGCGGCGGTGCGATCCGGCGCATTCGGCAGCCATTGGCCAGTGGCCTTCTCCTTGGCGCTGTTCAGTGACGCATTGCCATACACACTGAAGCCGCGGCCAAGCTCGACCGTGGCCTCGCCCTCGACACCTTTGTAGATCGCGCCACCGGCGTTGTAGAACAGCGTCTGGGTGCCGATCTTGCGGCTCTCGATCTTGTTGCTGAAATCGATGTGGTAGGCATCCAGCGACAAGGTCACGCCATCGGTATTCCAGACCGTGCCGATCTGCTGGTTGGTGGTGCTTTCCGGAATCACCTGGTTCTGTGTCGGGTCGATGGTGTAGAACGTATTGAGGTTGGGCGCCAGGAAGCCCTTGGCCAGCTGGCCGTAGGCACTCCAGTGGTCATTGATGGCGTAGTGGATATCCAGCGAGGGCAGGTCGCGCGTCCAGGTTTGCGCGTAGTTGATCGGCAGGCCGGTCTTCTGGTTCACCGCGGCATCCAGGGTGCGGCGGAAGTTCACGAACTTGACGCCACCGGTGACGTCGAGCTTGTCAGTCACGTGCCACTGGTATTCGGCATACGTCTGCAGGTCGGTCAGGCTGTCGCTCATGTAGCGGTCGATCGCCGCACTGGTGGGCACGGCATTGAGCGCGCCGCCGTTGCTCCAGTCGATTTCATATTGCAGCCGCTGGTTAGTCTGGCGATCGACCCAGCCGCCCAGATGCACCTCGCCCGGGCCAAAGTCATGGCTCACGCGCAGGATGTCGCCGACCGAGCGGTAATCCATGCGCATGCGCTGGCCGGGTACGTTGTCGGGCCCATAGACGGTGCCGTTGGGCTGCTCGCCGTTCGGATCGGCACCGTTGTAGCCCTTGTGGCGGTAGCCATAGGTGTACAACTTGTCGCCGATGGTCCAGCCAGCGAGCTTCGTCTCGAGGTCGAGATACTCGAAGTCGGTCGTGATCTTGTCGAAGTTGTAGCCGTAGAACGCCTGGCTGTTCGAATCCGCACTGAGGCCGTGGTCGGGGCCAAACTGTGCAATCTGTGCGCGGGTGGCACCGATCGACACGTTCTGATGCAGGCGCGTCAGGTTGGTGGCAAAGGTCAGGGAGGTGTCCTCGCCCAGCGGCTGCACGATCTTGGCGAACAGGTTCTGTCGATCCAGGCCGGCATTCGTGAGATAGCCATCCGAGCTGAGATTCTTGACGCTGAGATAGGCGGTGGTGCCACCGTACTGGTCGAGCTTGCCGGTATCCACGCGCACGCCCTCGACCTGGGTGTTGAAGCTGCCCACGCTGAAAAAGGGGTTGACGGAAGCCTTCAGGTCGGGCGTCTTGGAGTCCACCGAGAGCGTGCCGCCGAAGGTGGCATTGCCCAGTGTGCGTGCACTGCCCGGGCCGCGGTCAACGGTGACCTGGCCGATGTCCTGCGGCATGAAGTAGGAGGTTGAGTGCTGGGTGAAGTCGTTGGAATCGCCCCACGGAATGCCGTCGAAGGTGACGTTGTACTCGCCATTCTGGAAGCCGCGAATGGTCAGGCCCTGCGACTCCATCAGGCCGGCGCCGTTCGGATCGACGTCGCTGACGCTCGGCGCGATCTTCACGATATCGCTGTAGTTGGCAGTCGAGGCAGCGACATTCTCGATGTAACGATCACCAATGATCGACTGCGGCTGGGTTGCCACCAGCGAGCCCTGGGTCGGCGCCTGATCGGTCGCGGTCTCGGCGCCGGCGGCCACCAGCACCTTCTTCAGCTGGATCACCCGGGTGTTGCTGCCCATGGTGCCGGTGGTGCTCTGCGGCGCGTCGGGTGCAGCTATCTCCGCGCCGAACGCGGCGCTCAGTGGAATCATTCCCAGCCATGCCGAACCAAGTGCGGAAGCTATCCTCAAGGCGAGTACGGACCGACGAACCGAAGCACGGTAATGCATGGAAAATCCTCTGCGAGTTGAAATGAATGGATGGCCAGACGCACAGGCCACCGCAACAAGCCGCAAAGAATGTTGGCGTTACATGTCGATTTGATGTCATTGAAAAGACAGCGATGCCGACAGAAAAGGTGCGTCGATTTATGTTGCGCGTACCGCATGTTCGTACGCTCTCCGGTCGTCAGAATCGGAGCCGATCAAGTAGCGAAGTGCGATTCGGATCGCGGCAAAAAGGGCGGCGATGAAAGGCCGGCCAAAACGTTGATATACCGCAAGATAACGTTCCGCTTGCCAGCGACGGGATCGGCCATGCATACCCTGTGACGAGAAGCGGGTCCCAATCAATCAGGACGCCGGTCCGGGAATCATGCGAGCTTGCTCTCGCCAATTTCCTGGATGCAAATACGCAATATAAAGTGCTGCTCCGAGACGCTCAAATGATCAGTCCGGTAGCGCCGGCTTCTTCATCGACAAGTTCCACAGCCATGCCGGCGAGCGCATCCAGTCGATGTGCACGCACGATCCGGATACACACTGGGGCCCGGCGTGGCACTGAGCGCTGGCAAGATCATCATGCGACGGGGACCGGCAACTGCGCCGCCAGCGGCGCCACTGCGCGCATCGACCCGCTGTCGATGCGAACAGCGCAGTGATGCCGGCGTTTACTTCAAATCACTTCTTCCTGGTGACACGACGGGTTGCGGCGGCCTTGCCAGCGGTCTTGCGTGGCGCCGCCGATTTGACCGAGCTCGACGCGGCTTTGGTGTTGCCGGATGATTTTCGGGACGACGGCTTGACGGGTGCGAGTGCGGGCTTCTTCGCAGCGACCGCTTTCTTCGCCACTGGCTTCTTCGCCGCGGACTTCCTGGCGGGCGCTGCGGCAGGCGCAACCTTTGTCGCTCTGCCCGGCTTCTTCGCCGCGCTGGGGCTGCCCACGCTGGCCTCGATGACCACGGAGGGAGCCTGGGGCACCCATGCGCTCTGAAATTGCCCGACCATGTCGCGGAACACCTGACTTTGCTTCAACATCATGTCGAACAAGTCGAGATGCTTCCATTTGTCCTTCTTGCCTGCCTTGTCTTTGCTCACAGCTGCGCTCCTCAGGTAGTGGTTTTGATGGACCCGCCGTTACGCTCGCAACGTCTTCTGCCTTGATCGCCATTCCCGCCAGTGATCGCTTGACCGTGGCTGATCCGGTGACCAGTGCGCTGATCTGCAGACGACATCATCAGTGTATAGAGAAACAGAGGTCGACAAACTAAGTGTCGACGCCCCGATTTTGCCAGCGCCAACAGTCCGCAAGCAGGTCAAGTCTCTGCGGCGGCCCGTCCGCGATGCCGTCGCGTGCCACCATGCATTTCCACATCGAACGTGACTGTCACCGGGTCAGTTTGAATGGCCCGGAGAAAAGAGGCATATCGGACGTGCGTGTCATCAGCGCGAAGGCGGCAACTTCGCCGTAGCCAGCCCGGTCGATCAAACGCCTGTGTGGATGGGCTCGAAGCGCTTCAGCCGGGCCAGCGACAACTGGCGCCGCCGGAGTCGTCAATATGCAATGGGCAGACCTGGCTCAGAAAGGCGTGCAAGCCCTGGCGGCTCAGCCGGGCGTCAGCTATCAACGGGATCTCGCCAATTCAATGGTCGGCGCCATCATCAGAGCGGATATCGAGTTTGAGCCAGCCACTATCAGGCTAATGTGGAACCTGTTGCATCAGCTCGTGCCAGTTTCCAGTGGTGCAGGAATGGAATTCACACCAACAAGGCATTCCATAGCCGAATATCGGGGAGAACGCGGTAGGCAGATCCCGCTTTCGCACCGACAGCCCGATGCCGTGCGCCCGTCGAAAGTAAACGCAAGGCATATCAGGTAAATATATGTTTGTAGGCGAATCCCTACATGCTCGGATAGACTGTCACTTTCCACCCACTGCCAAAGAGCCCAATCATGGCCATTAATCTCGAAACGCTGTCCCCCGTCGAACTCAAGGCACTCATCGCCAATGCTCAATCACAGATGCAGTCCGCGCATCTCAATCACGTCAACGAGGTCCGCGAGAAAATCGAGCGTTTGCTGAAAAGCAACAACCTCGCTCTGGCGGACGTGTATCCGACACGTGGCGGCAAGGCGGCCAAGGGGCCGAAGACGGCCGTTGCTCCCAAGTACCGCAACCCGGCCAATGCCAGCCAGACCTGGTCAGGTCGTGGCAAGCGTCCGTTGTGGTTTGCGCAGGCACTGAAGAAGCGCGGCGTCACGATCGAGAGTCTCTTGATCGACGGCGCGACCGTCAAGGCGACCCCGGAGAAGGCTGCCAAGAAGCCTGCCAGGAAGGTTGCGGCAAAGAAAGTGGCCAAGGCTGCTGCAAAGAAAGCGGGCTGAGTCCCGGGCGAACCATATTCCGCGGCGCAGATAAAGATCTGCGCCCGGAATGCGGGCGGCTTTCAATGCGCTCGAGCTGCGTCTGATTCAAATGCCCTCTGCTGATTCGCCGGTTGCCGCAGCGATCGCAGAAGATGGAAAATGGATCCCGCCATCGCGAGCTGCGTATGGCTGCAAACGGCTGTAAAGCGAGAGCAGCAAACTGATTTCCCTCGCGCTGTGAAGCGCCGTCGGCTTGAATGGTCAGGCTGCAGAAAGCGCACTGATGGTGACGTAATAACCGTCCGGATCCCGCACGGAGAATTCCATGGTTCCGGTATTCGGATTCATGTGCGGCTCTTCCTCGAGTCGAGTGACCAGACCACGTGCTATCGGCAAGCTGGTGTCAAAATCATCGACCCGAAAAAACAAAAGGAGGCCGTTGCCGTTATCACCATGTTTCGGGTGCCTCAAGGAAGGATGCTCATGCGCTCCCCACTGGTGAAGGCAAAGCAGGACCGTGCCATCCGAATCCAGGAGTTGCCCGAAGTGGTCATGCGCGGGAGTCGTCAACGGCTGACCCAGGAGCGACTGATACCACTGGAAACTGGCCGCCACATCGCTTACCCCGATAATCGTCCAGGTGCGTTTCATTTCGATTCTCCTGCGGGCTGATGACCGCGTCGACGGCATCCAACGCTGATACCAGTCGTGTTTGGCGCAGCGGCCGTGTTAGTCCGCCGCCACGCAACGATCCTGCGCCCATGCGCGCAGTGCCGCCACCTGTTCACGCATCAACACCGACAGTGGCCGGGTCTGCCTCAGCGCATTGAGCAGGCTGGACTGATCCGGCGCCGCGCCGGCGCTGGCCGCGTCGTACAGCGCACTGACGATGGTCTGCTCGATCTCGGCGCCGGAGAAGCCGTCGCTGGCGCTGGCCAGGGCGGCCAGGTCGAAGCTGGCGGGGTCCAGCTTGCGGCGGGCCAGGTGCAGGGCGAAGATCTCGGCGCGCACCGATTCCCGCGGCAGGTCGACGAAGAAGATTTCATCGAAGCGGCCCTTGCGCAGCAGTTCGGCGGGCAGCTCGTTCACCGCATTCGCGGTGGCCACGGTGAACACCTTGGCCTTGCGTTCGGCCATCCAGGTCAGCAGATAGCCAAGCACGCGGCGCGAGACACCGCCGTCATCGCCGCCGCCGGCCAGTCCCTTTTCGATCTCGTCGATCCACAGCACGCACGGCGCCAGCAATTCGGTGCTGGCCAGTGCCTCGCGCAGATTCTTTTCGGTTTCGCCCTGGTACTTGTTGTACAGCGTGCCGAAGTCCAGCCGCACCAGCGGCACGCCGAAACCACCGGCAATCGCCTTGGCGGCCAGGCTCTTGCCGCAGCCCTGCACGCCGAGCAGCAATACGCCCTTGGGCGGATCGAGCATCGGCGTGGCGGAGGGATCAAGAAACACCGCGCGTCGACGCTGCACCCACTCGCGCACGCGGCTGACCCCGGCGATGTCGGCAAAACTGGCGGTGGCGTATTCGTAGTGCAGCAGGCCGGAGCGGTTGAGCAGGTCGAACTTGGACTGCATCAGCACCGGCAGGTCGTTCGCGCCGAGCGCGCCGTCGGCATAGATCAGCTTGCGCACGATGCGCCGCGCGTCCGGTGCGGACAGACCCAGCAGATTGCGCACGATGGTGCGCGCGGCATCGTTGTCGACCTCGATGCGCCGCCCTTGTTCGCGCTGCCAGCCGGCGGCCTCACCGCGCAGGATGCCGGCCAGCTCCTTGATGTCCGGCAACGACAGCGGCACGCGCAGGGCCAGCGCTTCGAGCTCTTCCGGCAATTCGATCCTGGCGCCGACCAGCACGATGGTGTGTGCCGCGGAGCGATGCCGCTGCACGATTTCACGCAACTGGCGCAGGCTCATCGCGTAACCGAGCAGGCCGTGGAAATCGAACATCAGATAGATGCCGCGCGGGTCGTGGCTGCGGATGGCGTGCAGGGTCGCGGTGGCGTCCGGCGCCACCTCTTCGTCGCGCTGGGCGAAGTCGAGCCGGTTCAGGCCGTCGGTGAGGGTCCAGCGCCACAGCGGGTGCAGCGCTTGCGAGATCACATGCCGAAAGCACTCGATCACGCGCTGCTCATCCACCGTTTCGATCACCAACAGCGGCGTGGCTGCACGCACCAGCGTGGTGAGGTCGTCCAACTCGCTCATGTTCACCCCTTGCGAAGACGCTCACGTTAGCAGAGCCGATCCTGCTTTGGGCTTCACGTCGAGCGGTATACGCTGTGATGGTTGCGGTCGAGGAGGATACCCATGCGCGCTCTGATTTCATTGTTGCTGCTGTTGTCGTGGCCGGTCTTCGCCGCGCCGCCGCTGGGCAAGCTGACCTTGCCGACGGGTTTCCATATCGCGGTGTATTCGGACCAGGTGCGCAACGCGCGCGAGCTGGCGCTGGGTACGCACGGCACGGTCTTTGTCGGTTCCAGTGGCGCGGGCAAGGTCTACGCGCTGACCGACAGCCATGGCGATGGCGTGGCCGATCAGGTGCGGGTGATCGCCAGCGGCCTGCAGAACCCGATCGGTGTCGCCTTTCATGACGGCAATCTCTACGTCTCGGCAGTCGGCAAAATCTTCGTGCTGCGCGATATCGAACAACACCTGGACGCGCCGCCGAAGCCTGAGCTGGTGACCGACAAGCTGCCCGGTGAAACCCATCACGGCGGCAAGTTTCTCGCCTTCGGGCCCGACGGCAAGCTGTATGTGCCGATCGGTGCGCCCTGCAATATCTGCGACCCGGCGCCGGATCACGGCAAGATCATCCGCATGAATGCCGACGGCAGCGACTGGCAGGATGTCGCGCTCGGCGTGCGCAACTCGGTCGGTTTCGACTGGCAGCCCGCTGGCGGAACGCTCTGGTTTACCGACAACGGTCGCGACCTGATGGGCGACGACATCCCCAGCGACGAGCTCAACGAGGTGAGCAAGCCTGGCGAGCACTTCGGCTATCCGTATTGCCATCAGGGCGACATCCTCGACCCCGAATTCGGCCATGGCCACGCGTGCAAGGAGTACACGCCGCCGGTACTGAAACTGGGTGCCCACGTTGCCTCGCTGGGCATGCGTTTTTACCAGGGCGGGCAGTTTCCGGCGCGCTACAAGGGCGCCATCATCGTGGCCGAGCATGGCTCGTGGAATCGCAGCAAGAAATCCGGCTACCGGGTCATGGTGGTACGTCTGAAGGGCAGCAAGGTGTTGTCCTACGAGCCGCTGGTGAGCGGCTTCGAGCAGGATGAGAGCGCGTGGGGCCGACCGGTGGACGTGCAGCCACTGCCTGATGGCAGCGTGCTGATCAGCGACGACCTGGCCGGCGCGGTGTACCGGGTAACCTACCGCCCCTGAGCCGAATCACTGAACTTTCCCCATGCAGGTGGCCGAACGCACGCGCAGCGACCCTCATCACAGGAACATTCCATGCAACTGCGTAGCGACAGTTTCGACCACGGGCAACCCATTCCGGCCGTCTTTGCCTTCGGCAGGCGCGCCGAACCGTTTGCCCTGTCGGACAATCACAGCCCGCATCTGGCGTGGAAGGATGCGCCACCGGGCACGCGTTCGTTCGTGCTCACCTGCATCGATCCCGACGTGCCCGGTCGCGGTGATGATGTGAATCAGGCCGGTCGCAGCGTGCCGGCGGATTTGCCACGGGTGGAGTTCGTGCATTGGCTGATGGCCGATATGCCGGCCGAGTGTGGCGAGTTGAGTGCCGCAGCCTGCAGCAATGCAGTCACCCCGCGCGGCAAGCGTGAGCCGTGCGGGCCGCCGGGCAGCGTGCAGGGTGTCAACGACTTCACCGGCTGGTTTGACGGCGACGCCGACATGGGCGGCGAATACCTCGGTTACGACGGACCGTGCCCGCCCTGGAACGACGCCTTGCTGCATCACTATCACTTCCGCGTCTACGCACTGGACGTGGCAACGCTGAACCTGGTCAAGGGATTCACCCGCGAACAACTGCAGGTGGCGATGGCCGGACATGTGCTGGCCGAGGCCGCACTCACTGGTACGTACAGCCTCAATCCGACGCTGGCTGGCTGAACAGACGTCGGCGTGGCGTGCAGGGTTGCAGCGCAACTCTTCACGCCCGCATGGCACCGCCTGTGGGTGAATGGTGGCACGTGGCCTTGCCGACCGCGCTGCCACCCACCATCAACAAGAGGACGCCCTCATGCTTCACTACGCCCTGGTTTTCCTGGTCATCGCGATCATTGCCGCCGTGCTTGGCTTTGGCGGTATCGCAGGCGCTGCCGCCGGCATTGCGAAGATTCTCTTCATCATCTTCCTGATCCTGGCGATCATCGCCTTCTTCCGCCGAGCCCGTTGAAGTCGTTCGCTCGAAGCCCATTTGCGTCATAGTAGATACCTACGGAGCAAACCCATGAACAAGTCAGTCCAGACCCCCGAGCAGGTGCTCGGCAATCGCATCGATGACAGCGCCGAGCGCGTCAAGCAGGCCACTTCCCACGCGGTGGCGAGTACCAAGGAAACCGTGGATCGGACGGCCGACCGCGTCGAAGAGAGCCTGCACCACGCCACCGACAAGGTGGCCGACACCGCGCACCGCGCCAGCGACAAGGCCGCCGACCTCGGCGAACGTGGGCGCGAGGTCTACGACCAGACCATGGATCGGGCCGATGCCTTTCTCGACCAGGCGCGTGACTATGTGCGCGAAAAGCCGGTGCAGTCAGTGGCCATTGCCCTGGGCGTGGGCTGGTTGCTCGGCCGCATCCTGCGGCGCTGAGCCGGCCGGCTCGGGGGCAGGGAATGCACAGCGAGGGTGAGTCGACCCGCGAAACGGCGCCGAATGCGTCGTCGTCTGGATTGTTGACCGATATCGCTCAGCTTGGGCGCGCGGTAAAGCAGTTGTTCGGCGCGCAGATGCATTTGCTCGCGGCCGAGCTGGGGCTGGCCCGCAGCGCGATCTCATGGATGCTGTTGGCGGCACTCGCCGCCACCGCGGCCGCCGTGGGTCTGGGCCTCACCGTGCTGGGCTTGGTCGGCGTGGTGCTGGTGCAGTGGCTGGGCTCGTGGATGTGGGCCTTGCTGGTGCTGGCCTTGCTGCAGTTGCTTTTCCTGGTCGCCACGATCGTGTTGTTTCGCCGCTGCATGCACTGGATGAGCCTGCCGGCGACGCGAGGGGAATGGGGCGCGATGATAAGCGGCACGGTGCAGCAGGCCGAAGCCGATATCGCGGCGCAGGGCGAGCCGGAACGGCGCGACGAGGAGGTTCATCCGTGAACGTGTTCAAGAAAGTCGCCAACGTGCGTGAGGCCAGACTGCGCATGAGTGTTGCGCGGCAGGCGGTGCAGCAGCCCGCCGCGGCGCTGCTGGTGCGCGGGCACCGCTATCCGTTGGCCACGGTCGGCACCGCCGCGGGTGCCGGGTTTGTGCTGGGCAGCCTCAACGTGCATCCGCTGCGGGTGCCGGGAGTATCGTCGCTGCTGGGCGGCGGGCTGGCCGAAGCAGCGGCCTACGGCATGCGCCTGATTGCCGAGCTGGGCCTGACGGGAATGCTCAGCGACGAGCCCGAAGCCGGCGAAGAGCCCGCTGCACGTGCCCGTAACGAACCCACATGAGCGAGTCCGAACCGCTGCCAGCCGTGGCGGATGAGCCGGGTACCGAAGGCGGTGCCGATTTGGCCAGCCTCGATCAGACTCTGGTCGATCCGGCTGACACGAGCGACCTGTCGCGTCCGCTGGCGCGGCGGCTGCGTGCGGCGCGGGGCACGCGCCGGCATCTGCGCGCGATCCGCATGTTGCTCAACGCCATGCTGCTGCTGGCGCTGATGTACACGGTGACCCTGACCAAGGATCTGCTGATCCCGCTGGTGCTGGCAGCCTTCATCGGGCTGGCCTTGAACCCGATCGTCGCCGCCGGCAAACGTTTCCATCTGCCACGCTGGCTCACCGCCAGCGTGCTGATGATCGGCCTCGTGGTCGGCATTGGCAGCGGAGTCAGCTTGCTGGCGCAACCAGCCGTTGGCTGGTTTCACGGTGCGCCCGCTGCGATCAAGAGCTTCGTGCCCAAATTCCGCAATCTGACCCGGCCGCTGGAGGCCGCCAATCGGGCGACCCAGAGCCTGGTCAATGGCAGCGCACGCGCATCGACCGTGCCCTCGCAACCGATGTCGATCAGTGCATGGGACGTGGTCTCCACCGCGCCACGAGTGCTGGCGGCGGTACTCAGCGTCTTGTTGCTGGTGTTCTTCTTCCTGATCTACGGCGACACCATGCTGCGACGGCTGGTCGAGATCACGCCCAGCTTTGCCTACAAACGACATGCGGTGACGATCGTGCGGGGCTTCCAGACCGAGGTCTCGCGCTATCTGCTGACCGCGTTGCTGATCAACGCCAGTCTCGGTGCGATCACCGCCGGCATGCTGTTCCTGTACAAGGTGCCCGATGCCATGTTGTGGGGCACGGTGGCGATGTTCGCCAACTTCATTCCGTACGTGGGCGCGATTGTCACCACGGCGGTGCTGGCCATGGTCTCGATGCTCTATGCCAAGGACGCCAGCCTGGACGTGTTCCTGCCGGCGCTGACTTTCGCCGGCATCACCGTGATCGAGGGCAACCTGATCACGCCGATGATCCAGGGCCGCAGCATGCGGCTGAGCCCGATCGCGATCCTGCTGTGGTTGCTGGTATGGGGCTGGCTGTGGGGCATCCCCGGCGCGCTGCTGGCGGTGCCGATGCTCACCTGCACCAAGCTCATCGCCGAACGCGTGCGGAGCTGGAACTGGTTCGCGGTGATCGTGGCCCGTTAAGTCACCAGGGAATCATTTCACCGTCGCGGAAGAACCGCCCGGTCGGTGCAGGGACAGGCAGGCTCGCTGCCCATGCGATGCCGGCGGCACCGCGTTCCACCGGACGCCCGCCAGGTCCGCCCAGTTCGGTGGCCACCCAGCCCGGGCATACCGCGTTGACCACGATGCCGCTGCCGTCCAGCTCGTCGGCCAGCGTGCGGGTATAGGCGTTGAGCGCGGCCTTGGAGGTGCGGTAGGCCACGCAGTGCGGGCTGCTTGCGATGTTGGCGGCGCAGCCGCTGGAGACATTCACGATGCGGCCGTAGTCATGCCGGCGCATCAACGGCAGCATGGCGCTGGTCAGCCGCCAGCTGCCGAACAGGTGCGTTTCCAGCGCCGCGCGCGCCGTTTGGACGTCGCCGTCGCTGGCATGGGCATCATGGTCGTAATGGCCGCCCGCATTGTTGACCAGCACGTCGAGCCGGCCGTAGGTGATCTCGATCCAGCGTGCCAGTGCATCGACCTGATCCTGGCGGGTGACATCCAGCGGCACCGCGATCACCTCGCCGGCGGCACCGGTCAGCCGGCGCGCGGCATGCAGGCCCTTGTCCATGTCGCGCGCGCCCAGCAACACGGTCATGCCGCGTTCGCTGAGCTGGCGCGCGACTTCGAAGCCGATGCCGCGGTTGGCTCCACTGACCAGGGCTACGCGATAGACCGGCGTCACCGTCGGCCTGCTTCGGGCCGGCCGGCTCATGGCGCGGCGTCGGCCCTGGCCACGGCGCTGCAGTGCTCGTCGCCGCAGGCCTGCCAGCCGCCGCCGAGTGCCTTGTACAGGGCCACGGCACGGGTGTTGATCGTTGCCTCGGCCTGGGCCAGGTCGTCTTCGGCAGCGAGCTGGGTGCGCTCCGCGTCGAGCAGCTCGAGGAAGCCGGTTTCACCTTCCTGGTAGCGTATCCGGGCCAACTCGGCAGCCCGCTTGCTCTGCGTGCCCTGCTCGATCAGGTGATCGACGCGCACGCGCTGCTGGTTGAAACCGGTCACGGCGTTGTCGATGTCCTCGATCGCCAGCAGCACGGTCTGTTGGTAGTTCGCCTGCGCCGCATCGGTGCGCGACTCGCTGGCATGCAGGTTGGCGCGCACACGCTGGATGTTCAGGCCGGGCCAGCTGATGCTCGGTGCCAGCGACCACGCGCGCGTCGACGGACTGCCGAAGTCGTTGCTGCGCCCGGACAGGAAGCCGAGGAAGCCGCCCAGCGTCACATGCGGGAAAAAATCGGCCTTGGCTACGCCGATGCGCGCGGTCGCGGCGGCGTATGTGCGTTCGGCGATCTGCACGTCCGGTCGTCGTGCCAGCACGTCGCCGGCATCGCCGATCGGCAGGCTCAGCGCGATCAGCGTGAAACTCTTCGGCGATACGTCGACGTCAAGCTCACCCGGCCGTTCGCCCAGCAGCACGGCGAGTCGATACTCGCCAGCATGGACCTGCGTCTGCAGCAACGGCAGTTGCGCCTGCACCGCGCTGAGGCGTGCCTTCGCACTGGCCACGTCCTGTTCCGAACCGGCGCCGAGCTGCTGACGCACCTCGGTCAGGCGCACGGTCTGGCGCAGGTTTTCGATGTCACGCTGGGCGATCTCCAGCCGCTGCTGGCTGCCCCGCAATTCGAAATAGTTGCGCGCCACCTCGGCCAACAGGCTGACCTGGGCATCGCGCAGCGCCGCCTCGCTGGCACCCAGATCGGCGCCGGCCGCTTCCACCGAGCGACGCACGCCGCCGAAGATATCCAGCTCCCACGATGCGTCGAAGCCGGCCTGATAGCGGGTGACCGTGCTGCGCTGGCTACTGAAGCCGGGTTGCTGGCCCCGACTGCGCGTGTAGTTCACGTCGGTGTCGATGGTGGGCAGCTGATCGGACTTCGCGCCGCTGAGCAGCGCGCGCGATTCATGCAGCCGCGCCACCGCGATGCGCAGGTCCAGGTTGTTCGCCCCGGCGTGCTGGATAAGCGCATCCAGCGTGGGATCGTTGAATTGCTTCCACCACGCGGCCTGGAATCGCGCCGTGTTCTCCTGTGCGGCGTCGAGTCCCTGCAGTTGCGGAGCCGTCGGTTTCACTTCGTGATAGTTCGGGCCCACGCTGGCGCAGCCGGCCAGAACCAAAACGGTTACCAGGGCCGCGCTGAGCGCGGCGATGTTGAGCAACGATTTCATCTCAATAGTTCTCCAACCCGATAGCGTGTGCGCGTGACTCGCGGCGCTCTGCCAAGGCGTGAATGACAACGTAAAGCAACGGCGTGTAGATCAGCCCGGACAGGGTCACGCCGAGCATGTCCGAGGCCACGGCGACACCGACGGCAGCGATCTTGCGTAGCGACTTCATCCGTGGTTCTCCAGCGCCGGTAGCGCATGCGCGGTGGCGCGTTCAGCAGCACGCGCCTCGCGACGCTCGACCAGGGCGCGAATGAGTACGTAGAACAGCGGGGTGTAGATCAGCCCGAAGATGGTCACGCCGAGCATGCCGGAGAACACCGCCACGCCCATCGCATGGCGCATCTCGGCACCGGCGCCGTGCGAGGTGACCAGCGGCACCACGCCCATGATGAAGGCGAACGAGGTCATCAGGATCGGGCGCAAGCGCAGCTTGGCCGCTTCCAGCACCGCCTCGTGGCGGCTCATGCCTTCATGCTGGCGTTCGCGGGCGAACTCGACGATCAGGATCGCGTTCTTGCACGCCAGCCCGACCAGCACGATCAATCCGATCTGGGTGAAGATGTTGTTGTCGCCACCGCTCAGCCACACACCGGCGATCGCGGACAGCAGCACCATCGGCACGATCAGGATCACCGCCAGCGGCAGCGACCAGCTTTCGTACAGCGAGGACAGCACCAGGAACACCAGCAGCACGCACAACGGGAACACCAGGATCGCGGTATTGCCGGCGAGAATCTGCTGGTAGGTCAGCTCGGTCCACTCGAAGCTGATGCCGTTGGGCAGGTTGTCCTTCGCCAGTTTCTCGATCGCCGCCTGGGCCTGGCCGGAGCTGTAGCCTGGCGCCGGGCCGCCGTTGATCTCGGCGGTCGGGTAGCCGTTGTAATGCTGCACCCGATCCGGGCCGGCGCCCTGCTTCACGGTGACGAACGAGCCCAACGGCACCATCTGGCCCTGCGCATTGCGCGTCTTCAGCTGCAGGATGTCCTGCGGCGTGTGCCGGAACGCGGGATCGGCCGAGACATTGACCTGGTAGGTGCGGCCGAAGCGGTTGAAGTCGTTGACGTAGAGCGAGCCCATGTAGGCCTGCATGGTCTGGTAGACGTCGCCCAGGTTCACGCCTTCGGCCTTGGCTTTCTCGCGATCCACGTCGGCGTCGACCTGCGGCACCGCGACCTGGAAGCTGGAGAACAGCCCGGCCAGCGCCGGATCCTTCCGGCTGGCTGCAATCAGGCCCTGGGTTTGTTTGAACAGCTCATCAAAACCGCGGTCGCTGCGATCCTCGATCTGCAGGCGGAAGCCGCCGATCGTGCCCAGGCCCATCACCGGTGGTGGCGGGAAGACGGCGATGTAGGCGTCCTGGATCGCGGCAAATTTCTGGTTCAGCGCACCGGCGATCGCGCCGGCCGAAAGGTCTGCGCTGCGTCGCTGTTCGAACGGCTTCAGGGTGACAAACACGATGCCGGAGTTGGGACTGTTGGTGAAGCCGTTGATCGACAGTCCGGGGAACGCCACGGCGTGCTCGACGCCCGGCTGCTTCAACGCGATCGCACTCATCCGCTGAATCACGTCTTCGGAGCGGTCGAGCGAGGCGGCGTCAGGCAGTTGCGCGAAGGCGACCAGATATTGCTTGTCCTGGCCCGGCACGAAGCCGGTCGGTACATGCGAAAAGCCGAACCAGGTCAGGCCGATGAGGCCGGCGTAAAGCACGAGTGCCAGCTTGCCCTTGCCGACCACGCGCTTGACGCCGCCGACGTAACGCTCCGAACCGCGATGGAACAGACGGTTGAACGGACGGAACAGCCAGCCGAACGCACGATCGATGCCGCGGGTGAGGCGGTCCTTCGGCGTGTCGTGGCCTTTCAGCAGCACGGCGGCCAGCGCCGGGCTCAGGGTCAGCGAGTTGAATGCGGAGATCACGGTGGAGATCGCGATGGTCAGCGCGAACTGCCGATAGAACTGGCCGGTGAGGCCGCTGACGAAGGCGGTCGGGATGAATACCGCGCACAGCACCAAGGCAGTGGCCACGATCGGGCCGGTGACCTCACGCATCGCCTGGCGCGTCGCCTCGCGCGGCGACTGGCCGAGTTCGATATGGCGTTCGACGTTTTCCACCACCACGATCGCGTCATCGACCACGATGCCGATCGCCAGCACCAATCCGAACAGCGACAGCGCGTTGAGCGAGAAGCCGGCCAGATACATCACCGCGAACGTGCCGATCAGCGATACCGGCACCGCCACCAGCGGAATGATCGAGGCGCGCCAGGTCTGCAGGAACAGGATCACCACCAGCACCACCAGCAGGATCGCCTCCAGCAGCGTATGCACCACGGCCTCGATCGAGCCGCGCACGAACACGGTCGGGTCGTACACGATCGAGTAGTCGACCCCTTGCGGGAAGTCCTTCTTCAGCTGCGCCATGGTGCTGCGCACTTCGTCGGAGATCTGGATCGCGTTGGAGCCGGGGCGGGCGAAGATCGGCAATGCCACCGCCGGCTTGTTGTCGAGCAGGCTGCGCAGCGCGTAGTTGTTCGAGCCCAGCTCGACCGTGGCGATGTCGCTCAGATGGGTGACGCCGCCGCTGGCGTCGGTGCGCACGATGATATGGCGGAAGTCGTCTTCGCTGATCAGCCGGCCACGGGTGTTGATGTTGAGCTGGAACGCCGAGTTGCCCGGCCCCGGCGGCGCGTTCAGTGCGCCAGCGGCGACCTGCACGTTCTGCTCGCGAATCGCATTGACCACGTCGCCGGTGGTGAGCCCGCGCGACGCCAGTTTGTGCGGGTCCAGCCACACGCGCATCGAGTACTCGCCGGCGCCGAAGATCTGCACGTCGCCGACACCATTGAGTCGGCCCAGCACATCCTTCACGTGCAGCCGCGCGTAGTTCGACAGGTAGAGCATGTCGTAGCGCTGATCGGGCGAGGTCAGATGCACCACCATGGTCAGGTCAGGCGAGCTTTTCTGGGTGGTCACGCCGAGCCGCTGCACTTCCTCCGGCAGCTTCGGCAGCGCCTGCGCCACGCGGTTCTGCACGTCGACCTGGGCGGTGTTGAGATCGGTGCCCAGGGCGAACGTGACGGTGAGCGTGAGCGCACCGTCACTGGTTGCCTGCGACGAGGTGTAGAGCATCCCTTCGACGCCGTTGATCTGCTCCTCCAGCGGCGTGGCCACGGTTTCGGCGATGACCTTGGGATTGGCACCGGGGTAGGCGGCACGCACCACCACGGTCGGCGGCACCACTTCGGGGTATTCGCTGATCGGCAGCCTGAATACCGCGAGGGTGCCGGTGATCACGAACAGCAGTGACAGCACGGCGGCCATGATCGGCCGGTCGACAAAGAACTGGGCTATGTTTTTCATGGGTAGGGGCTCGGTGTGGCTGGGCTCAGCCCTGCGGCGGCTTGGCGGTGGCCGTGGTGGCCAGCGCGTCGTCGGATTTCGGTTTGTCGCTGCCGCCGTCGACCAGCGCCTTGTTCTGCGCATCGAGGCGGTAGGACATGGCCACGGTCTGCGGATTCACCTCGGCGCCGGGGCGGACGCGTTGCAGGCCATTCACCACCACGATGTCGTTGGGCCCGAGGCCGCTGTCGATCACGCGCAGGCCATGGAACAGCGGGCCGGTGCTGACCTTGCGGTATTGCACCTTGTGCTGCTGGTCGACCACGTAGACGAACTGGTTGCCCAGGTCGGTACCGATTGCCCGGTCATCCACCAGCACACGCGGACGAGCCTCACCGCTCTGCAATTGCACCCGGGCATACAGGCCAGGGGTGTACAGGCCATCGGCGTTGTCGAACACGGCGCGCAGACGCATCGTGCCGGTGCCGGTGTGCAACTGGTTGTCGACGAAGTCGAGGCGACCCTGGTGCGGATGGCCCGACTCGTCGGCCAGCCCCATCGATGCGTCGATCCGGGCGCTACGACCGGCCTGGTTTGCGCTGGCGCGCAGATGATCGAGCTTGAGCCAGGTCTGCTCGTCCACGTCGAAGTAGACATAGACGGGGTTCACCGAGACCACGCTGGTCAGCACGTCTTGGCTGCTGACCAGGTTGCCGGGGGTGACCCGGGCATTGCTGACGCGGCCGTCGATCGGCGAACGCACCTGGGTGAAATCCAGGTTCAACCGAGCGGCCGCGAGCGCCGCGGTGGCCGCACCGAGCTGCGCCCGGGCGCTCTGTTCGGCGGTGTCCTGACGATCGGCTTCCTGCTGCGCCACCGCGTGCTGTGCCAGCAGCATGGCCGCGCGGCGCTGGTTGGTTTCGGCCAGGCTCAACTCGGCCCGGGCCTGCGCCTGGTTGGCGCTGAGCCGGTCGACCTCGGCCTGGTAGGGGCGTGCGTCGAGCTGGAACAGCACATCGCCCTTGTGTACCAGCGTGCCTTCCTCGAAATGCACCGAGTCCACGAAACCGCCGACCCGCGGCTGCACCTGCACCGTATCGACCGCTTGCAGTCGTCCGCTGAACTCGGCGCTGTCGCTGACCTTGCGACTCAACGCCTGGGCCACGGTCACTTCGGGCGGTGCGCCTGCGCCAGGGGACTGCGCCTGGCTGGCGTTGCCGCGCAACAGGAACCATCCGCCGAGCAAGGCGGCAGCGATCAAGCCGGTCAGCATCCATTGTTGTTTCATGTCGCACTCCCAGAACCATGGTTGCCGGCGTACGAGCCCGGCGAAGGGCGTAGAGAATAGGTGTACTTGGCGGTATAGAAAATCTGCTTCTTGCGCATTACACTCATGACTCACAATCACGAATCAGCCAGAGATCGAGGCAATGGAAGACTTTTCAGCAATTTCGACCTTCGTCCGGGTGGTCGAGGCCAAGAGCTTCGCCGCCGCTGCGGCCCAGCTGGGCATGACTCCGTCCGGGGTCAGTCGGGCGGTGTCACGACTGGAGGCCCAGCTCGGTGCCCGCCTGCTGTTCCGCTCGACCCGCTCGTTGCGGCTGACCGATGACGGCGCCTCGTTCCATGCCCGCTGCAAGGAAATTCTGGCCGACCTGACCGAGGCGACCGAGGCGCTCAACTACTCCAACCGCAAACCCACCGGCAAGCTGCGCGTGGGCATTTCGCTGTCGGTCGGGCGCTCCGCGGTGATTCCCCGGCTGGCCGAGTTCGAGCAGCGCTATCCGGATATCCGGCTGGAGCTCTCGATGAGCGACACGCCGATGGATCTCAATGGCGAAGGGCTCGACTGTGCGATCCGGGTGGGCCAACTGGAGGACTCCAGCCTGATCGCGCGCAAGATCGGCTACCTGCGCAATGTGGTGTGCGCCTCGCCGGACTACCTGCGGCGACACGGGGCACCGCGCAGCATCGAGGATCTGAAGGATCATCGCTGCATCAACTATGTCCAACCGAACGGGCGCCCACGGCAGTGGCAGTTCGATACACCGGGCGGTTCGACCAGTGTGGACATCGATGCGCACATGCTGATCAACGATGGCGAATCGGTGATCCAGGCGGTGGTGGCTGGCCTGGGTATCACCCAGGTGCCGCGGATGCTGGCGGCATGCATGCTGGAAAAGGGCCTGCTCGAACTGGTGATGACCGAAACCAGGTCGACCGGCAAGCCGGTGTGGATCGTCTACCCGCAGAAAAAGCATCTTTCGGCGCGTGTGCAGGCCTTCATCGAATGGGTGCGCGAGCTGTTCGAACGCACCAATGAAGGCCCCTGCATGATCCCGACCACAACGGCCACCACCACCCTGAGCGACGTGGAAAGACTTGAAGCTGAGACCACTGGCGAGGCGGTGCTCGCCTGAACGCGCTTTTCCGCCGGCTCGCGAGAAGGGTGCCTCAGCCGCCGCTGGGCAGCAGAAGCAGCAAGGCGGCGCCCAGCGCAATCCGGTAGATCGCGAACGCGGTGAAGCGGTGCGAGCGGATATAGCCCAGCAGCCACTTCACGGCAACGAAGGCGACGATCAGCGAGACCACGAAGCCCACCGCCAAGGCGCTCCAGTCCTCGTGTGCGGCGCCGCCGTTCCTGACCACCTTCAGCAACTCGTAGCCGGTCGCCGCGTACATGGTTGGAATACCGACCAGAAACGAAAACTCGGTGGCCGCCGCGCGATTGCTGGTGCCGGCGAGCATCGCGGTGAAGATCGTCGCGCCCGAGCGCGAGGTACCTGGAAAGATGCCGGCCACCATCTGCGCGATACCGACCAGGATCGCCACCCGCCAGGTCACCTGGCTACGGTCGACCTGGCGCGCGGCCATGGCCTCGGCGGCAATCATCCAGAAGCCTCCAATCACCAGCGCCCAGGCAATCGGGGTCACCGTCTCCGGCAGTTTGAAGTTGTAATGGGTCACCACCAGGCCGAGTACGCAGGTGATCAGGAACGCCACCGCCAGCTTGGCCAGGTAATCGCGATTGGCCGGTATCCGCCAATGCCTGAAAAGCTGCCAGATGCGCGCCCAGTAGATGAACGTGATGGCCAGGATCGCACCGGCCTGGATGCCCACGTTGAAGAGGTCCGAACGCGCGCCCAGGCCGAGCTTTTCGGCAATCAGCAGGTGGCCGGTGCTGGAGATCGGCAGGAATTCGGTGATGCCTTCGATGATGCCGAGCAGGATGACGTGGAAGAGATCGATCACGTAGGGAGGGCCTTGGCTAGGGTGGCGCGGCGACCGCGGTAAAAGGCGCCTAGCTTACGTGGTTGGGCGGCGCATGGCGCATCGAATCGGCCTCGACCGATGTGGGCCAGCACCTGCCAAGGCGCGCGCTGCGATGCGGAAGAAAATGCGCCACGGCAGGCGGGCTCGCTTTCGTCATCGTGCGGCGCCAGATCAGAAAAGCCGGTAAAACAAACATGTTCCATGGCGGGATGGCTTATAGCCAGCTTTCATAAGTCCGATGTCGTCACGCTATTGCAATGCAACAATGATTGCGGCAGGATCGAGTGGCAGGAAGAATTCTGGAACGCGGAAGCTGGCAGCGTCACTGACGCGCCCACCGCTACATCCAGACGAGGTGATGGGGGATTCAATCAACTGTGTGCTGTCCGCCAGGGCGTGACCCGCCAGTTGTTCGATTTCCCCCGCCGAACCCTCTTCCGCTGGCTCTGCAAAGTGCCCGAACGTCTTGTTGCCGATCGCGTCGCGATCGGCCTGCTCCCGCTTACAGCTTGTTTTTGCCCCGGATCGTTGATCCGCCCGGGACGTAACGCGCTGTGTCTGACGATTCGAGGCGATGTCCACGTGCCATGCGAGGCCCGGTTCATTCATCTCGGACGTGCATGATTCATGTTGGACGTCTATACGGCCATCTGGATCGTGTCCATGTGTTAGCGGAGGAGCAACCGATGAAGCGACGTGCACTGTGGATTATTGTCGGCGCGGTATTGCTGGCCCCAGCATTTCAGGCAGCAGCGCAGGATGCGCCAGCCAGTCAGGTGACCGGCAGCGTGGCGGTAGTCAATGACTATCTGTTTCGCGGCCTGTCGCAGACCAACCGGGATCCGGCGGTGCAGCCGGGGATCGAGTACGACCACGCCAGCGGGTGGTACATCGGCGCCTGGGGCAGCAATATCAGTTGGCTATCAGACCTCTCGACCAGCGCCGCTCCGGTATCCAGTAGCGTGGAGCTCGATTTCTACACCGGCTATCGCGGCACATTCGCGACCGACTGGAGCTATGACGTCGGTCTGTATGAGTACTACTATCCGGGCACCTATCCCGCAGGTTTCGTCCGTCCCTACACCACCGAGGCCTACGCATCGCTGGCCTGGAAGGGCATCACGCTGAAGTATTCGCAGACGCTCACCAACCTGTTCGGCTTTGCCGACAGCAAGAACAGCGGGTACGTGGATCTGTCCTGGAACAAGGAATTCAGCCCCGGCTGGACCTTCAACTCGCACGTCGGTCATCAGGACGTCGCCAATACCCCTGGCTTTTCCTATACCGACTGGAAGGTTGGCGTGACCCGCGCATTCGACAAGGGCTACTCGGTCGCGCTCGGCTACTACGACACCAATGCATCACGCAGCAGCTACACCAACGCCTACGGCCATTTCGTCGGCCGCGCCACCGGCATCCTCACGCTCAGCAAATCGTTCTGAGAGATCCACCATCGGCTGCGGCCCTGTTGCCGCAGCCTCCAACCGGGAGACATGCATGAAATTGATCAGCTGCATCATCCGGCCCTACAAGCTCGACGAGGTGCGAGATGCGCTGACCGGTGCGGGGGTCAGCGGCATCACGGTCAGCGAGGTACGCGGCTTCGGGCGGCAGAAGGGTCACACCGAGCTCTACCGCGGTGCCGAATACGTCGTCGACTTCCTGCCCAAGCTGAAGCTGGAAGTGGTGGTCGACGAAAGCTTGCTCGATGCCGTACTGGAGGCTGTCCAGAAGGCAGCCAAGACCGGCAACGTCGGTGACGGAAAGATCTTCATCAGCACGATCGATCAAGTGATCCGCATCCGCACCGGCGAGCTCGACGCCGACGCCCTCTAACCCAGCCCTGCGAGGTTTCCATGAAAGACTTTCTGTTGTTTCGCCACTCGCGTGGCCTCCCGGCATGGCTGCCGTCAATCCTGTTGTTTTGCCTGTGCCTGCTGACCCCGGCGGCACATGCCCAGGCGGCGGCCGCCGTAGCCGCCGCCGCGCCGGTGGTGGTGGACAAGGGTGACGTGGCCTGGATGCTCACCTCGACCCTGCTCGTGCTGATGATGACGGTGCCGGGTGTGGCGCTGTTCTACGGTGGCCTGGTCCGCTCCAAGAACATCCTTTCGGTGCTGATGCAGGTGCTGACCGTGTTTTCGCTGATCGTGGTGCTGTGGGTGATCTACGGCTACTCGTTCGCGTTTGATCCCGGCAACCCGTTTGTCGGCAACGCCAGCAAGCTGTTTCTGAAGGGCGTAAGCACCACCACGCTGGCCGACACCTTCACCGCCACGGTCAAGCTGCCGGAGTTCGTCTTTGTCGTGTTCCAGGCGACCTTCGCCGGCATTACCGGCACCTTGATCGTCGGCTCGCTGGCCGAGCGGATGAAGTTCGGCGCGGTGCTGCTGTTCGTCACCTTGTGGTTCACCTTTGCGTATATCCCGATTGCACACATGGTGTGGGGACCGGGTGGCTATCTGCTGACCCGCGGCGCGCTCGATTTTGCCGGCGGCACGGTAGTGCACATCAATGCCGGTATCGCCGGTCTGGTCGGGGCCTATCTGCTCGGGCCACGCCTCGGCCTTGGCCGCGAGGCGATGAAGCCGCACAACCTGACCTTCACCATGATCGGTGCCTCGCTGCTGTGGGTGGGCTGGTTCGGCTTCAACGCCGGCTCCAACCTGGAGTCGAACGCAGGCGCTGCGTTGGCCTTCATCAATACCCTGGTGGCCACGGCCGCAGCGGTACTGGTGTGGTTGCTGATCGAGCGCGTGTTCAAGGGCAAGCCGTCGATGCTCGGTGGTGCGTCCGGCGCGGTGGCGGGTCTGGTGGCGATTACCCCGGCTTGCGGCACGGTCGGGCCGATGGGCTCGCTCGTCATCGGCGCGGTGGCCAGCCTGGTCTGCGTGTGGGGCGTGAGCGGCCTGAAGAAATTGCTGAAGGCGGATGACGCACTGGATGTGTTTGGCGTGCACGGCGTGGGTGGTATTGCCGGTGCCCTGCTGACCGGCGTGTTCACTGCACCCGGCCTGGGTGGCACCGGCGCGGCGGATTTCTCCATCCTCCACCAGCTCGGTATCCAGGCGTTGGGCGTGGGCATCACCCTGGTATGGAGTGGCGTGGTGTCGTTGATTGCCTACCTGATCGTGCGCGCCGTATTCGGCGGCCTGCGGGTTACCGAAGAGGCCGAACATCAAGGTCTGGATATCACCAGCCATGGCGAAGCCGCGTACGAGGCTTGAGTGGGTCGGTACCTGCGCGGACGGCGCAGGTACCGCTTTTTTGCTGGTGCAAAATGGTGCAAACAGCGAACAACTTTGCCCGTGTATGATGCACACGATCCCTCCCCAGCAGCGCTCGTGTATTGCAAGTGGCTGTCTTTGAACGATTTCACTTGATGGCATGGGTATTGCTCAACAGTGTCTCGCCATCCACCTCCGAGGTTCTCCATGTCTGCCAAGAAAGTGCTCGATCAGATCCAGGAACATGACGTCGAATTCGTCGATTTCCGCTTTGCCGACGTCCTCGGCGTGCATCACCACGTAACGTTTCCGTCCCACGCCATCGACGAGTCGACCTTCGAGGATGGCAAGATGTTCGACGGTTCGTCGATCTCCGGCTGGAAGGGGATCAACGAGTCGGACATGGTGCTGATGCCCGATCCCGATACCGCCTACCTCGATCCGTTCAGCGCGCACCCGCAACTGGTGCTGCATTGCGACGTGCTGGAACCCTCGACCATGCAGGCCTATGGCCGCGACCCGCGTTCGATCGCCAAGCGCGCCGAGGCTTACCTGAAATCCACCGGTATTGCGGACACCGCGTTCTTCGGTCCGGAGCCGGAATTCTTCATCTTTGACTCGGTGCGCTGGCAGAACGACATGGGCCGCGTGTTCTACGAGATCGAATCGGAGGAAGCAGCCTGGTCCTCGCGCAACAAGTACGACGACGGCAACACCGGCCACCGTCCGGGTGTGAAGGGCGGTTACTTCCCGGTCAGCCCGGTCGACTCGCTGGGCGACCTGCGCGCGGACATGTGCAAGGTGCTGGAATCGCTCGGCCAGACGGTCGAAGTGCATCACCACGAAGTCGCCAACGCCGGTCAGTGCGAGATCGGCGTCAAGTTCAACACCCTGGTCAAGAAGGCCGACGAACTGATCACCATGAAGTACGTGGTGAAGAATGTGGCGCACCAGAACGGCAAGACCGTCACCTTCATGCCCAAGCCGATCGTCGGCGACAACGGCAGCGGCATGCACGTGCACCAGTCCTTGTCCAAGGACGGCACCAACCTGTTCGCCGGTGATCTCTACGGCGGCCTGTCGCAGACCGCGCTGTGGTACATCGGCGGCATCTTCAAGCATGCCAAGGCGATCAACGCGTTCGCCAACTCCACCACCAACAGCTACAAGCGTCTGGTGCCGGGTTTCGAGGCGCCGGTGATGCTGGCCTACTCGGCCCGCAACCGCTCGGCCAGCTGCCGCATTCCGTATGTGGCCAGCCCCAAGGGCCGCCGCATCGAGGTACGCTTCCCCGATCCGATGCAGTCGGGCTACCTGACGTTCACCGCGCTGATGATGGCCGGCCTCGATGGCATCATCAACAAGATCGATCCAGGCGCGCCGTCGGACAAGGATCTGTATGACCTGCCGCCGGAAGAGGAGAAGAACATCCCGCAGGTTTGCTCCAGCCTGGACCAGGCACTGGAAGCGCTGGACAAGGACCGCGAGTTCCTCAAGGCGGGCGGTGTCTTCAACGACGACTTCATCGACTCCTACATCGAGTTGAAGATGAAGGAAGTCACCCGCTACCGCGCCAGCACCCATCCGCTGGAGTTCCAGATGTATTACGCGGGTTGATCGAAGCGTCATCCGTTTCGTCGCGATGGCGAGCGGAAACAGCAACGGGCGCCTCGGCGCCCGTTGCTGTTTGTGCGGTTTGTCGCGGCGCGGCGCAAACGCCCTGCCGGGCACGATGTTTGTCAGTCGCGGATCGATGCCGCGATGCGCGCCGCCAATGCTGACCGGTCCAGCTTGCCGTTCGCGATGCGCGCAAATGCCGGTGGCGCGTCCATCCAGTGCGGAACGACATGCACGTGCAGGTGAAACACGGTCTGCTCGGCGGCTGCACCGTTGTTTTGCCGGATCACCACGCCATCGGCATGCAGTGATTTGACCTCTGCCTGGGCCACCCGCTGTGCGACGAGCATCACCCGGGTCAGATCCTTCGGCGACATCTCCATGATGTTTTGCGCCGTCGATGTCTTGGAGATCACCAGCACATGACCCGGCACCGACTGGTCCTTCGACAGGAAGGCCAGCACGTGATCATCTTCATAGACCTTGTAGGCCGGCAGTTCGCCGCGAATGATGCGCGCGAACGGATTCTGTGCGTCGTAGGCCAGCTCGCCGGTGACCCGGGGGCTGTGGCCCGGCGCAAGCTGCCTGGCGTGCAGCGCTGGCAGGTGACTGAGGAGGATGCAGCCAAGTGCCAGGTTGCGGAGCAAAAACTTCATGATGGATTCCCGAGTTGACTCCCCAACATTACCTGAGGGCGGCAAGCAAGCCCGGGTCCGTGGGTCAAGAAAACTATAGCGGCACGCGCGAAGTCGGCGGATACAAAATACAACCGATGGGTTTCGCCCGTGCGAGTGGTCCTGTTTTCCACGATTGCGGCGTCAGTCGAGGTGGGCCGCCGATGGCGATCTGCGAACATCAACGGATGCGCTGTGCAAACGTCACTCAATCGGCGCCGCGCGCCGCTACGGATTGCCCAAGCGGCCTGTCGCAATCAACAGCCTCCACGACATGGCTTCGCCCTTTTCTGCACCGGCTTGAAACGCGCCATGCTTGCCGAAGAAACGACATTTCATTAATGCCATACTGATCTTGCCGGCAGCTGCCCCGAGGGGGCATTGGCATGCGACGGTTTGCACCCGGAGTGGGCAGGGATGAACTTCAGTTGGTTGAGAAGTCGGGTCGCGCGTTTTGCTGCCGCGTTTCTGGCGCTGGTGGTGATCGCTCTGGTCTTGATGGCAGTCATGGCCTGGACCGAGCAACGGGCGCAGCAGCACGAAGCCGAGTTGCTCAATCAACCTGTGGTGAGCATCATCAAGCGCGGGCTCGGCGACGATCTTCAGATCGTCCGCGGTGACGTGCTTGCGCTGGGTCAGACGCTGCTGGTCGAGCAAGAACTGGCCGCGGCAAGCGAGACCCTGCGTGCCCGAACGGAGCGTCTGTTCGCCACCCTGGCCCAGGCCCGCGGCGACTACGCCCAACTGCGCCTGATTGACGTCGGCGGCCATGAACTGGCTCGGGTCAACACGTCCGGCCATGGCAGCACCTCGGTTCCGCCCGACCAGCTGCAGGACAAGAATCAACGGCCGTATGTGGCGGCCATCAATCAGCTGGGTCCGGGACAGCTTTACGTCTCACAGCTGGATCTCAATATGGAGCACGGCAAGATCGTCCAGCCGCGTGAGCCGTCACTGCGCGTAGGCACCCCGATTTTCGCCGCCGATGGCTTGCGGCTAGGCATGTTGATCATCAATTTGGACGGGAGCCGCCTTCTTTCCAGAATCGAAGACGATGCGCGCGCGGCACGCGGGAGCGTGTGGCTGACTGATCGTGACGGCAACTGGTTGATCGGTCCGGATCGCGCACGCGAATGGCGCTTCATGAATCCGGACGCGCCGCCCGCCGGGCTGTCGACGGATTTCCCCGATGCATGGGCGAAAGTCCGCGCCGGGGGTTCGGGTCACGCGCGGGGCGCGTTCGGCGTCCTTTCGTTTGATGAGCTGACGCTGTCGTCGGCGCCGAATGCACCCATGCTGCGGGTCATCGCGCTGGCGCCGCCACTCACGATAGGCGGCATCCTGATCGATCGCGGCCACTTGCTTGGTTATGCGTTGTTGCTGCCGCTGCTGTTGATTCTCGCTGCGTGGCTTGCGGAGCTGGGCGTCAGGCTGACGCTGTCGCAGGGCGAGATCGCGGCCAACAGCAGGCTGTTGCAGGATATCTTCGAACACTCGAATCTCTCGATGAAGGTGAAGAATCTCGACGGCCGCATTGTTCGAGCCAATGAAACGGCCGGCGTCCTGCTGGGACGGCCTCCTGCCGAGCTGATCGGCCAAACCATTGACGCCGTGGCCACTCCGCGCACGGCCGCCATGGTCCGTGCGCACGATCGCGAAGTACTCGAAGGGGGCCAGGTCACCACCTACGAAGAGCAGGCCGATTACCTCGGCGGCTCACACACACTGTTGACCACCCGCTTCCCGGTCACCGATCCGACGGGGCATATCGTCGGCGTCGGGGCAATCTCGGTCGATATCACCCCGCGCATCCGCATGGAGCAGTGGCTGTGGCTGGCGAAGGAGCAGGCAGAGGCCGCGACCGTGGCCAAGGCCACCTTTCTGGCCAATATGAGTCATGAGCTGCGCACGCCCTTGAACAGCATCATCGGCCTGGGCGAACTGCTGATGGAACAAGCGGAGGAGACCCACGCCGACCCGATGGCGACCGAGTCACTGCAGCGTGTGGTAGGGGCAGGACGCCACCTGCTTGCGCTCATCAACGATATTCTCAACCTTTCGCGCATTGAGGCAGGCCACGTCGAGCTTGCCCCGGAGACAGTGATTCCAGCGTTGCTGGTGGAAAACGTCGTCGATGGCCTGCGGCCGCTGGCCGCGGCGAACGGCAACGCCTTGCTGACCGAGTTGCCCACGGACCGATTTACCGCCTGGCTGGACCCCATGCGCTTTCGCCAAGTGCTCCTCAATCTGCTCGGTAACGCAATCAAGTTCACCCGTGATGGCCAGATCGTCGTGCGAGTGACCTGCAGTGATGACATGCTGATGGTGTCCGTGGCCGACACCGGTATCGGCATGACGGAAGAGCACGTGGCGCGGATCTTCAAGCCGTTCGAGCAGGCCGATCGTTCGATCGCCCGCCGATTCGGCGGCACCGGTCTGGGGCTGGCCATCAGCCACCAGTTGACCGAGCTGATGGGTGGGCGCATCGAGGTGGCCAGTGCTCTCGGCCAGGGCAGCATCTTCACCCTGGTGCTGCCGATGGGCCAGGCGGAAGCCGCCCTGGCGCCCCAGCGAGAGGAGCGCGCCATCCGCGACCGCGATGGGCGACACCATGTGGTGCTGGTGGTCGACGACGACGACAGCGCACGCAAGCTGCTTTGCCGGACGCTTGAGCGCGATGGTCTGCACACCATCAGTGCCGCCTCCGGTCTGGAGGCCCTGGCGATGGTCCGCAGCGAACGACCGGCGGTCATGCTGCTGGATATCCTCCTCGGCGACATGAGCGGTTGGGACGTTCTGACGGTGTTGCGTGCCGACCCCGCGCATGCCGACCTTCCGGTGATTCTGTGCACCGTCACCGATCCCGATCATCGCACCTCGACCCTGGGAGTGATCGAGCATCTGACCAAACCGATTGATCGCGACCACCTGCGCACTCTGGTTCGCCGCTTTGTCGGTACCGACGCGCCGATGACCGTCATGCTGGTCGATGACGACGACCATTACCGTGAACAGCTGGCGCTGGTACTGCGACGCGAAGGCCATCGTGTGCTCCTGGCCTCATCCGGCGAGATCGCGCTGTACCAGATGCGTCAGCAGGCGCCGGATCTGGTCCTGCTGGACCTGATCATGCCCGGCATGGATGGACTCTCCGTGATCGCGGCGATGCGCAGCGAAACGGCACTGGCCGGAATTCAGGTGGTTCTGTTGACCGCTGCCGAGGTTCCCCGGGCCGTGCTCGACCAGCTGAACGAGCGCGCGATTACGCTGGTACGCAAGGGCGAGAGCGACCTGGAGCAGATCGTGCTGAAGGCCCGCGACCTGATCGCGCGAGTGGAACGAACCGAGAGCCGGGGTAAGGATGCGCCGACATGACAACGATTCTGTACGTCGAAGACGACGATGACCATGCCTTCATGATGACCGAGCGCCTGCGTCGTCATGGTATCAAGGTGCAGCATGTCGAAACTGGTGAGAAGGCCTTGCTCTCGGCCATGTGGGATCCGCCGGCGGCAGTGCTGCTCGACATCAATCTGCCCGGCATCGGTGGACTGGGCGTTCTGCGTCGCCTGCGTGCCGATCCTGCGACGCACGCACTGCCCATCATCGTGGTATCCGCTTCGGTGCAGGAACAGGCGAGAGCGTCGGCGATGGCAGCCGGTGCTGACGCTTTCGTCGCCAAGCCGGTGGATTTCGTTCAACTGATGGACCTGCTGTCGTCCTGGCTGCCGGCACAGAAAGGAGGCGACCGCCCTTGAACAGCGACGCGCACATCCTGGTGGTGGACGACAACGAGAACAACCGGTTCATGCTTCTGCAGCATTTGCGCAAGCTGGGCTTTCGCAGGATAAGCGAGGCTGACGACGGCTCGGTCGCGCTGCAGTTGATCGCCGACACGGTGCCTGATCTGATCCTGCTCGATGTGGTCATGCCCGACGTCGATGGCATCGCCGTGCTTGAGGCCATCCGCAGCGGCGGTCATCTTGCGGCTATCCCGGTGATCATGGTGTCGGCTCTCGACGACGTCGATATTGCCGTGCGCTGCATCGAACTCGGCGCCGAGGACTATCTGACCAAGCCGATCCAGATGCAGGTGCTGCGCGCCCGGATCGCCACGGTCCTCGAAAAGCGCCGTCTGCGTGAACTGGAGCTGGAGTTCCTTACTCACCTCGATCCCGATACCCGCCTGCCCAACCGGCAGGCCTTGCTGGAGCGGGTGACGCGTCTGCTGGTCGCGCGCCGTCATTTTGCCCTGGTGGTGCTGAGCTGTCGCAACCACGACAGCATTGCGCTTGGAGCAAGCGAGGGCGATGCCAGCCAGCGGCTGCGCGCGCTCAACGATCGCATCCAGAGCAGTCGGCTGACCACCGATATCGTCGCCTGCGTGGGTGATGGCACCCTGGCCTGGCTGCTCCCCGATGTGCCGCCCGACCATCTGCTGCTGCGCGAGGTGGAGCTGCTGTTGAATGAGTGCGCGGTGCCTCGTGCCGGGTCCGGCCAGGCGGTGCACGACTACGCGGCAGCAATTGCGATCGGACCGCCGGCAGATCCGGGTGAGAGTGCTGCCGAGTTGCTGCGTCTGGCCATGAGCGAGGCGATGCACATTTCTGCAGATACCAACGAACGCGTGTTGATTGCCGACCCGGCCAGGCGCGTCGGCGCCCGTCGCGCGCTGACTCTGCTCAGCGAAATCGAGCAGGCTCTGGCAGGTGACCAGTTACGGCTTCATTTCCAGCCGATCATCAATATCGACGACAACAGCCTGGTCGGCGCCGAGGCCCTCATCCGATGGCAGCATCCGGTGCAGGGTCTGCTCGCGCCGGGGGCATTTCTCCCGGCCGTCGAACACTCGCCGTTGATGGACAGCATCGATGCCTGGGTGGTGGCGGCTGCTCTTCGCGCACTGCGGAGTTGGTCGGACCGCTTGCCGGGCGAGTTCCGGCTGCACGTCAACGTGACCGCGCACGGGCTGACCTCGGGCCGGATGATCGAGCTGATCGAGCAAGCTGTCTTCGGGGCGTTGCGCAAGCATCTGACTATTGAGCTTACCGAGCGCATCCATGTGGTGGACATGCCGTCGTGCGTGGCTGCGTTGCAGCATCTTCGCGGTCTTGGCATCCAGGTCGCGCTGGACGATTTCGGCACCGGGTTCTCCTCACTCAGCCACATCAGTCTGCTGCCGTGCGACCTGCTCAAGATCGATCGCAGTTTCGTGACCCTGGTGGATAGTGGCCCCAAGCGGCGGCGGCTGCTGGCGTCGCTGGTGGGTATGGCCCGCGCGCTGGACCTGGGCGTGGTCATCGAAGGGGTCGAGCGAGAGGAAGAACTGGCGGTCCTGCGAGAGATGGCACCGCTGCACGTGCAGGGCTATCTGACGGGCCGGCCTATGCCTGAAGCAGATTTGCTGGCCTTGCTGCGCTGAGCGGCCGTCCTGCTCAGTGCATGGCGGGCGCCGACGGGCGTACCCGCCATGCCAGCAACGCAGCAACCACCAACCCCGCGCCGGCGAGCCGGATCACGTTCTCGGGGTTGTCGCCCAGCACGTGGTGGTACATCAGCGGGATGGTGAGGATCTGCAGCAGCATCGGCAGCACGATGAAGCCGTTGAAGATGCCCATGTAGACACCGGCGCGTTCAGCCGGAATGCTGCCGGCCAGCATCGCGTAGGGATTGCCCATCATGCTGCCCCAGCTCAGGCCCAGGCCCAGCATCGGCAGGAACAGCAGCCACGGATTGTGGATCAGCGGCAGGCTGAGCAGGCCGGCACCGCCCAGTACCAGGCAGGCGGCGTGCAGCCGCTGCGGACCCATCCGGCGCGCCAGCGGCATCATCGCGATGGCGGCGACGAAGGCGATGAAATTGTAGAAGCCGCCAATGCGGCCGGTAATCAGCACCGCCTCGCCGAAGCCCGGTGTCGCTGCCTCAGTGCTGCCGTAAAGGGTGCGTGCCAGCGACAGGGTGATGTATTCCCAGTAGCAGAACATCGCGTACCACTGGAACAGCATCATCACCGCCAGCTGGCGCATGGTCGGCGGCATCGCGCGGATCGCGGCGACGATCTCTCGCAGCGTGGCCGCTGCCGAACGCGGTATCGCGCGCATGCGCGCACGTTCCTCGTCCGACAAGGGCAGTTCCGGCGTGGTCCAGACCGACCAGCCGATCGACACCAGCGAAAAGATCGCGCCGATCACGAAGGCGGTGACCACCGCGTAGGGAATGCCATGCGCATTGGTCGAGGCCATGCTCATGCCGAACACCACCAGCAGCGACGGCGTCAGGTAGGCCAGCGTCTGCGACAAGCCGGTGAAGGCGCTCTGGGTAAGAAAGCCGACCGCGTGTTGCGACTGGTCGAGGCGGTCGCTGACGAAAGCGCGGTACGGCTCCATCGTCACGTTGTTGGCCGCGTCGAGTATCCACAGCAGGCTGGCGGCCACCCACAATGCCGGACTGAACGGCATCGCCAGCAGGCATACGCTGCAGATCAATGCGCCGATCAGGAAGTACGTCGTGCGCCGGCCCCAGCGACTGTCGGTGCGGTCGCTCATCGCGCCGATCAGCGGTTGCACCAGCAGGCCGGTGATCGGACCGGCCAGCCACAGATAGGGCAGGTTGGCGTCGTGCGCGCCCAGATACTTGTAGATCGGGCTCATGTTGCTTTGCTGCAGTCCGAAGCTGAACTGGATGCCGAAGAAGCCGACATTCATGTTGAGGATCTGCCAGAAATTCAGCCGTGGTTTGCGCGGTGTCATGAGGCAGCACTCGGGTCGGAGGAAGGCGGCGACAGCGCCGGGTGCAACAGCCCATCGTAAACGCCGAGATCGTCGGGAACCGCGCCGCGCCAGCCGACGCTGGCACTGGCGAACGCCACCGCCGAGGCCAGCGCATGCTGGGCGGACTGGCCGCCCACCAGGGCTGCCAGCATGCGCGCGCTGAACGCATCGCCCGCGCCCACGGTATCGAGCACGCGTACGGTGCGCGGCGCCGCCACGCTGGCACGGCACCAGCCGTCCGCACTCCATACCGCAGCGCCGTCACTGCCATGGGTGACCAGGATCCGGCGCGCGCCGGTGTATTCGGCCAGCGCGGCCAGCGCGGCGTGATGGCTGCCGACCGGCGGCCGTACCTGCGATGGTGCGGGGATCTGCAGCCAGCCCAGCAGCAGGCTCAGTTCGGTCTCGCTCAACTTGAGTACGTCGATGTCGCGCAGCAAGGGCAGGATCTGCGCTGGCGTCGGGCCGGCCTCGCGCCAGTTGAAATCGACGAACACGCGCCATGAACGGCTCCTGCGCACGGCGGCGAGGGCCGCACGCGATGTTTCGCTGCGCAGGGCCAGGGTGCCGTGATAGAGCCAGCCTGCGTCCGGCGATGGCTGACGAGCAGCCACCGCGGCGAGCGCGGCACCTGCCTCGATGTGGTCGAACGCCAGATCGGCGGGAATCTCGAAGACATGCCCATCGGCCCGCTCGTGCACCAGCACGCGCGCGGTGCCGAGTCGGGGTTCGTGCTGCACCCCATCCAGCCCCAGGCCAGCATGCGTGGCAACCGTCCGCAACTGATCACCACCAGCATCGGCACCGAGGCGGCTGAGCAGCAATGGCGACAACCCCAGAGCCGCCAGATGGCAGGCCACATTGAACGGCGCGCCGCCGGCGACCAGCGCCTCCGGGAAGGCATCCACCAGGGCCTCACCGAATACCACCGGGCGCGCGAGGCAAGCCATCAGTCGCGCATCCGCCAGAGTGCGCCCCAGGGCGCGAGGCGGCGGGTGCTGGCGTCCGCACCGGTGGAGTCGGCGCCACTGGCCCAGGCATCGCTCCAGCCTGCGCCCATGCCCAGCGCGTCGAGATCGAGATCGAGCGGTGTGTCGCCGAAATGGAACAGCGCCCGTGCATCATCGCCACGCCGCAGCAGCAACAAGGTCTCGCCCGGCTGCTCGACCACGCTGACCGCGTGCTCGGCCGGCCAGCGCGGGTCGCGCCGCGCTGCGCTCAGCGAACGCAGCGTGGCGAAGGTCGCTGCGGGTACACCCTTTCCTGCGGCGAGTGCGTCGAGTGCAACCGCCGACAGCATGGGACGCTGCAACCAGCGACCGTCCGAGGCGATCAGATCAGCGTCTTCGTTGGCCTCGTTATTCCCCTGGCCCAGCTCGTCGCCCATGTACAGCAAGGGCACCGCGCCGACCCAGAACGCCAGCGCATGCAGCAGTGCGAAGCGGCGCAACGCTGCTGGCTCGGCGGTGGCCAGCGGGTTATCGGGCAGGCCGATGAGCGAGGCGGTCATGCCGTTGCTGCCATGCACGGCGCTGCCCGCGCCGCCGCTCTGGAACGCCGCGCCGCGGGCAAAGCTGCCCGGCGTGCGACCCTCGAGGAAATCGGCCGCCGACCCGATGCGTTCGCGGAAATCGCCACCGTCCGACTCAACCTGCTCCCGCAACACGTTCCAGACGATGTCGTCGTGGCAGCGCACGTACGTGATCCAGCCGGTGCCTGGCGGGTTCGCCGGCGTGTCGGCCATGACTTGCTGCGGCAACTGCGCGCTGCCTTCGGCCAGTCCGGCCCAGGCCGCGGCCATCAGCCCGGTGTGATAAGCCAGGTGGCATTCCCGGCCCGCCAACGCACCTCGCCCGAAATAACCGGTGACCTCGGTGGTGGGCATGATCGCCTCGGCCTTGAGCAACACGCCCGGTGCCACCAGCCGCGTGCAGGCACGCAGCGCCGCGAGCAGCAGGTGCACCTCTGGCTCGTTGACGCAGGCCGTGCCCAGGCGCTTCCACAGGAACGGTGCCGAGTCGAGTCGAAACACCTCGACACCACGGTTGGCCAGGCCGAGCAGGGCCGTCGCCATCGCTGCGAACACCGGCGGGTGGGCGTAATTCAGATCCCACTGGTAGGGGTAGAACGTGGTCCAGGTCCAGCCCATGCCGGGTACGCGGCTGAAGTTGCCCGGCGCGGTTTGCGGAAACACCTGGCCCAACGCGGCCTCGTAGGCGTCGGGTAACTCGCGGTCGGGAAACACGTGGAAGAACGCGCGCAGCGCCGGGTCGCCGGCGATCGCCTGCTGCGCCCACGGATGCTGGTCGGCGACATGGTTCAGCACCAGGTCCGAGCACAGGCTGATGCCGGCGGCACGCAGCTCGCGCGCCAGTGCCTGCAGGTCATCCATGTTGCCGAGCGCCGGCTCCACTTCCTCGAAGCTGGCGACCGCGAAGCCGCCATCGCTGTCGCCGCTGCGCGCACGCAGAAACGGCAACAGATGCAAATAGTCCACGCCCAGTGCGCGCAGGTGCCCGATCCGGCCAGCGACTCCGCGCAGGTTGCCGCCAAAGCGATCCACATAGGTCGAATAACCGAGCATGCGCTGTCGCACAAACCAGTCCGGCTGGTTCTCGCGTTCGAGATCCAGTGCCAGCAGTTCGGCCGGGCGCAGGGACGCCTGCCGGCCCAGTTGGGCAAACAGGGTCGACAGCCACGGGGAAAAGCCTTCCGCATGGCCGTACAGGGCAGTCAACGCGTCGATCAGGTCGTTGCCGGCCCGCGCCAGGCGCTGGTCGGCAAGGGCGTGCTGGTCGCGCGGCAGCATCGAGAGGAACTGCTGCCGCGCTTCCATCAAATCGGCGTTGAGCGCGAGTGGAGCGCCCACGCCGTTACTCACAACGAATACTTCCAGCTGGCGTAGATCGTACGGCCGAGGATCGAACGGGCGGTGTTCAGACCGTTCGCCGTGACACCGCCCGAGCTCTGGTCGATCTCGGTCAGGCCGATGGCATTGAACAGATTGTCCGCCTGCAGCGACACCGACATGCGCTCGTTGATGTCGTAGCGGGCAAAGGCATTGACCTGGGTGTAGCCCGGCATGACCAGACCATTTGGCTGGCTGGCATACGACTTGGTGGTGCTGATGATGGTCGAGCCCAGCGTGAGCGGGCCAAAGCGGTAGCTCGGGCTAAGCTGCGACACCCAGTGGGCCTGGCGCTGCGGCACATTGCCGACATCCGCCGGGCTGATCTGATCCTTGGTGATCTTCGAATCGGTGTAGGTCACACCGCCACGCACGCTGAAATCGCCGTAGTCGACCGAGCCTTCCACTTCCAGACCCTTGGCCTTGTAGTTGCGGTTGATCAGCGGGTTCGAGGGCTGGGTGACGTC
>JBBQQL010000002.1:0-71386 GCA_038215995.1 Lysobacterales bacterium | reverse complement strand
GGTACTACCGCATTGCTGCGGTATGGGGCGCGCACGAAGGTTCGCTGCTGCTGTGGATCATGATCCTCAACGTGTGGACGGTGGCACTGGCGGCACTGAGCTACAAGTTGCCCGAGGTGTTCGCTTCGCGCGTGCTGGCGGTGATGGGCTTGATCGCGGTGGGCTTTCTTGCCTTCATCATTTTCACCTCCGACCCGTTCTCGCGACTGCTGCCGATGCCCGGCGACGGAGCCGATCTCAACCCGGTGCTGCAGGACCCGGGCATGACCTTCCATCCGCCGGTGCTGTACACCGGCTACGTCGGCTTCTCGGTGGCGTTCGCGTTTGCCATTGCCGGCCTGCTAGGCGGCGAGCTGGAGCAGGCGTGGGTGCGCTGGGCGCGGCCCTGGACCAACGTCGCCTGGGCATTTCTCACCCTCGGCATCGTCGCCGGCAGCTGGTGGGCGTATGCCGAACTGGGCTGGGGTGGCTGGTGGTTCTGGGATCCGGTGGAAAACGCCAGCTTCATGCCATGGCTGGTCGGTCTGGCGCTGATCCATGCGCAGGCGGTCACCGAGAAGCGTGGCAGCCTGCGGGCGTGGACGATCCTGCTGTCGATCTTCGCCTTTTCGCTGAGCCTGCTTGGCACGTTCCTGGTGCGCTCGGGCGTGCTGACCTCGGTGCACGCGTTCGCCTCCGATCCGCGACGCGGCATCTTCATTTTGGCTTTCCTGACCATCGTGGTCGGCGGCTCGCTGTTGCTGTATGCGTTTCGCGCACCGAAGGTATCGGGCGGCAAGCCGTTCAAACTGCTGTCGCGCGAGACCGTGCTGCTGATCGGCAACCTGATGTTCGCCGTGGCCGCGGCGATGGTCTTGCTCGGCACGCTGTTTCCGCTGATCGGCGATGCGTTGAACATGGGCCGGATCTCGGTCGGGCCACCCTACTTCGGCTTTCTGTTTCCTTTGCTGATGTTGCCGGTGGTGCTGCTGATGCCATTCGGCCCGTTCCTGCGCTGGGGCAAGGGTGACCCGGGTCTGATCAAGAACATCCTGCTGCGCGTCACCATTGCAGCGCTGGCCTGCGCCATCATCGCGGCGTTCTTCGTCGATGGCCGCCTCAAGGTCATCCTCGCCGTGGCCACCGCCACATGGATCACGGTGGGTGTGTTGCTGTATGCCTACAAGCGCTGGCGCGAAGCGCCCCGCGGCCGCCGCTATCCGGCCGAGATGGCCGGCATGCTGCTGGCGCATCTGGGCATGGCCGTTTTCGTTGCTGGCGTGCTGTTGTCCGAATCGCTGAGCATCACCAGCGACGTGCGCATGGCGCCGGGGCAAGTCGAGCACATTGCCAATTACGACTTCCGTTTCGATGGCGTGCATCGCACCACGGGTCCCAACTGGCGCGCGGATCAGGGTGTCATTTCGGTGAGCCGCGACGGTAACCCGGTCACCGTGATGCGCCCACAGAAGCGCACGTATCTGCGCGGCCAGGTGCAAACCGAATCCGCGGTGGATGCCGGCTTTACCCGCGATTTGTATGTGGCGCTGGGCGAGCCGATGGACACCAACCAGATCGGGGGTGCATGGTCATTGCGGCTGTACTACAAGCCGTTCATTCGCTGGATCTGGGGTGGTGGCCTGCTGATGATGCTGGGCGGCTTCGTCGTGGCGGCGGACAAGCGCTTCCGACTCAAGCGCGTGATCGAACCGTCGCCTGCCGAATTGAAATTGCAGGAAGGTCGCGCATGAATCGGCTGCTGCCTTTCATCGGCTTCATGCTGCTGGTGGCCTTGTTCGGCTTCGGCATCTGGTGGAACACGCAGCACGACCAGAGCGCGATTCCCTCGCCGCTTCTCAACAAGCCCGCCCCGGCGTTCAACCTGCCCAAGCTCTACGAGCCCGCGCAGACCGTCAGCAAGGCCGACCTGCTCGGCAAGCCCTATCTGCTCAACGTGTTCGCGAGCTGGTGCATCGAATGTGGCGTGGAGCACCCGGTGCTGGAAGCGGAAGGTCCGAGCCTTGGTGTGCTGCTGGTCGGTTACAACTACAAGGATGCGCCCGCCGACGCCAAACGCTGGCTGGCCGAGCACGGCAACCCGTACAACGAGTTGATCGCGGACGAGTCCGGCCAGACCGCGATCGACTTCGGCGTATACGGTGCGCCGGAAAGTTTTCTCGTCGATACGAAGGGCGTTATCCGCTACAAGCACATCGGCCCGCTGACCCCCGACGTGGTATCGCAGCAACTGAAGCCGGCCATCGCCGCCATGCTGAAGGAGGCCAAGTGATGTCCCGTCCAGCCAGCGGGCTGCTGCGGGTGCTGATGCTGGTGGCCCTGCTGGCGTTCGCGGGCTTTGCCCATGCGCAGGCGATCGAACCGATGCCGTTCGCCAACCGTACGCAGGAGGTTCGCTTTCAGCACCTCACCGCGCAGTTACGCTGCCCGATGTGCCAGAACGAGACCCTGGCCGACTCCAACGCGCCGATTGCACGCGACCTGCGCAACCAGGTTTTCAAGCTGATGCAACAGGGCAAGAGCGACGAACAGATCAAGCAGTATCTGGTCGACCGCTATTCCAGTTATGTGCTGTACGACCCACCGCTGAACCGTGGTACCTGGCTGCTCTGGTTCGGCCCGCTGCTGATCCTGCTGGCTGGCGCCGGGGTGGTGCTCATGGCGATCCGCAAACGAAATCGCGGCAATCAAATGCCGGCTGGCCCGGAGCCGGCCGAAAACGGGGATGACTGGTGAAGATCGCTTTTGTTACGGCTGCGGCGCTGATGATTGCAGTGGCCCTGGTCGCCGTGCTGCTGCCGCTGGTGCGTCATGGCAAACGCCATCGCGGCGTATTTGCACTGGCCCTGGCGATCGCCTTCGCGCTGCCGCTGGGCGCCGGCGGGCTGTATCTGATGATCGGCACCCCGGCCGCACTGAACGGCATGACCGACAACACTGCACCTGCCAACCTGCCCCAAGCCATGGCCGAGTTGCGCGCCCACCTGGTGCAACAGCCGGACGACCTGCAGGGCTGGACGCTGCTGGCGCAAACCAGTGCCATGCTGCACAACCCCACCGATGCGCGCGATGCCTACGACCACGTATTGAAGCTCGCCCCCAACGATGCCGAAGCCATGATCGGCTGGGCCGAAAGCGATTCGATGCTGCGCGCCGATCATCAGGTCAGTCCACGCGCCATGGAGCTGCTCAAGCGTGCCGTGCAGATGCATCCGGACAGCCAGCGCGGCCTGTGGCTGCTTGGCATCGCCCAGTTCCAGCAGGGTGACTACCGCAACGCCGCCAGCACATGGCGGCTGCTGCAACCGCAGTTGGAGCCGGGATCGAGCGTAGCCAAGGCCGTCGCCGAGCAGATCACCGTGGCGGACAGCCGCGCGACTGGCGCAGCGCAAACCGCGCCGCCAAGCCCGCCGGCAACCTCAGCCAGCGCATCGATCCAGGTACAGGTCACCCTGGCACCGGCGTTGCAGGGCAAGCTCGTCGCCGGCGACAGCCTGTTCGTCTACGCGCGCGCGCCGAGCGGCCCGCCGATGCCGCTGGCCGTGGTCAAGCTCGACGCCAGCAAACTGCCTGCGACGGTCACCCTGAATGATGCGATGGCGATGACACCGACGCAAAAGCTCTCCTCCGTCAGTCAGGTGTTTGTCGGTGCGCGCATCAGCCACAGCGGCCAGCCAATCGCCCAGACCGGCGATCTGGAGGGCAATGCCGGCATCGTTCCCGTCGTCGTCGGCGTGCCGATCAAGATCGTCATCGACAAGGTTCACTGAACATGAGTGATGCCCGGCGCTACTTCAAACTACCCTCGCCGTTCGCCATGAAGCGGGGCGGCACGCTGCATGAAGCCCATGTCGCCTACGAGACCTGGGGCACGCTCAATGCCGCCGGCGACAATGCCGTGCTGGTGCTGACCGGCCTGTCGCCCAGCGCGCACATGACCTCCTGCGCGGCGGACCCCAGCCCTGGCTGGTGGGAAGCGATGGCCGGCCCCGGCAAGGCCATCGACACCTCGCACTGGTATGTGATCTGCGTGAATTCGCTGGGCAGCGACAAGGGCTCGACCTGCCCGGCCTCCGTCGACCCGGCCAGCGGCAAACCCTATCGCCTGAGTTTCCCCGAGCTGGCGCTGGAAGACGTCGCCAACGCAGCCTTTGCCGTGGTCAGCGATCTGGGCATCGCCCGGCTGGCCTGCCTGATCGGCTGCTCAATGGGCGGCATGAGCGCACTGGCCTACATGCTGCTGCATCCCGGCACTGTGCGCGCGCACATCAGCGTAGACACCGCGCCGCAAGCGCAACCGTTCGCCATTGCCATCCGCTCGCTGCAGCGCGAGGCGATCCGGCTCGACCCTCAATTCGCTGACGGCAACTATGATATCCACGCCCAGAGCGGTGGCATCTACCCCGACACGGGCATGAGCATTGCGCGCAAACTGGGCGTAATCACCTATCGCTCGGCGATGGAATGGAATGGCCGCTTTGCCCGCATCAGGCTCGATCCCGAGCAGCGCGAGGACGAGCCGTTCGGCCGCGAGTTCCAGGTCGAGTCCTATCTGGAAGGCCACGCCCAGCGCTTCGTACGCCACTTCGACCCCAACAGCTATCTCTATCTCTCCCGTGCCAGCGACTGGTTCGACATCGCCGAATACGGCCATGGCAGCGTGCTCGAAGGCCTCAAACGCATCTGCATCAAACAGGCCATGGTGATCGGCGTGAGTACCGATATCCTGTTTCCGCTGCAGCAGCAGGAGCAGATTGCCGAAGGTCTTGAAGCCGCCGGTGCCCAAGTGGAATTCGTCGCGCTGGACTCGCCCCAGGGCCACGACGCCTTCCTGGTCGACATCGACAATTACAGTCGCGCGATCGGCGGCTTCCTGCATCGACTGGCGCCGGCATGAATGCCGTGCGGCCACGCTGACTCCCCTCACGCCTCCGAGAACGACATGCTTACCCTGGATTTCCCCGGCAGCCGCACCCTGATCGACGCGATCGACGCCGCAGTGGCCAAGCCCACCACCCACGCACTCACCGACAGTCTGCGCAACAGCCTGTGCGAGATGATCCGCGAGCAGTCGGTGACCCTGCCCGAGTGTGTATTCGAAGCCCATCCAGACCACTACGCCCGCCGCGAGTTGTACCGCAGCGAAGAGCACGGCTACTGCGTGGTGGCGATGACCTGGGGCCCAGGCCAGGGCACGCCGATCCACGATCATGACGGCATGTGGTGCGTCGAGGGCGTCTGGAATGGCGCGCTCGACATCGTGCAGTATCAGTTGCTCGAACATCAGGACGAGCGCTACTGTTTCCAGCCGATCGGCTCGATTCAGGCCGGCGCCGGCTCAGCCGGCAGCCTGATCCCGCCGCACGAGTACCACAGCATCCGCAATCCCAGCGACAGCGCGGTAACCGTCAGCCTGCACATCTATTCCGGCGCGATGCTGCGTTGCGCCGTGTTCCAGCCGCTGCCGGAGGATCGCTGGTACGACCGGAATATTCGTCAATTGGGTCTCGACCGCGTGCACTGAACCCGGCATAATGCACCGCTCACATGCCGGTGTGGCGGAATGGTAGACGCGGCGGACTCAAAATCCGCTTGTGGTGACACAGTGTAGGTTCGAGTCCTATCACCGGTACCAAACAATGAAAAACCCCGCCTTGTGCGGGGTTTTTCATGCCTCAAAGCTTTTGCCTTCGACAGGTTCCTACAACTCACGCACCACGCGGAAACCCACTCGACCGCTGCGGATGTCGCTGTCAGCGCCCTGTCGGTAGGCCGAGGTGACCTGCTCCGGTGAGCTGCCCCATGAGCCGCCGCGCAGCACGCGCGCGCTGCAGCCCGGGTTGACCCACGCGCTGCCGTCGACAGGGGCGCGGATGTAACTGTCGTGCCAGCAGTCACCAACCCACTCGGAAACGTTGCCGTCGATGTCGTAGAGACCAAACGGATTGGCGGCGAAACTCATCACCGGCGCCGGGCCCCAATAGCCATCGCGGTAGCCGCGGAACGAGTTGCTCCAGCTGCGCCCGCTACGCGAGCGATCATCCGAACCGGTGAGGTTTTCCACCTTGCGGTCGGGTACGCCGCCACCCCACCAGTAGCGGCTGCTGGTGCGGCCACGCATGGCGTATTCGAACTCGGCCTCGCTGGGCAGGCGATAGACCTTGCCGGTACGCTGGCTCAGCCAGGCCGCATACGCGTTGGCGTCGTTCCAGGAAATATTCACCACCGGCAGGTTGTCGCCAGCCTTGCGACCGGCATAGTCGTTCTCCCAGGTCGCCCTGGCATCGTCGCGCATCGCGCCGCTGCGCTCGTCGTACACACTGGCACCACCAAGCTTGATCGAGTCCGGTACATAACCGCTGGCACGGACAAACTCGCGGAACTGCCCGACCGTCAGCTCGCTGCGCGCCATCGCGAAGCCCTTGGCAAGAGTCACCTCGTGCTGCGGCGTGGCGGCCTCGATGTGATCCTGCTCATTGTCAGGCGCGCCCATCTCGAAATGGCCGGTGGGTATCACCACCATCGTCGGAGTCTTGCCCGGCATGTCTACATAGCGATCGGTGAATACCTGACCCGGCTTGTAGCTCGCGTACAGACGCGCGTTGACCAGTTGCTCGTCGAATTCATCCAGGCCAGACAGGCTGGGACTGATCGCGCGAACCTGTGCCGCCAGCTTCTGCGCCAGATCGATATTGCCGGCATCCAGTGCCGAGCGGGCCTGTGCCAACACGCCATCCGCGCGCTGCTCGCGCATGTTCTCCACGCGCTGCTGCACATCGACCATTTGCTGGGAACCAGGCCGGATCGCCTGCGCCTGCGCCAGTTGCGTGTCCGCACCGGCAAAATCATTTTGCGCTACTGCAGCCAGTGCCCGATCGAGCACGGCGCGCTGGACCTGGAAGATACCCTGCTCGGCCACCGCATTCTGCGGATCCAGCGCCTGCACCTCGCGGTACATGTCCAGCGCACTGGCGCCCTTGGGCAAGTCGGCGTTGCCCTGCTGCAGCAAGCCGGCCGCCTTGGCCAGCATGGGCCGCACCTTGGTCAGCGTCGCCAGATTCGTCTCCAGTTGCACCACTTCCTGCTCGGCATTGGGCAATGTGCGCAACACGTCGAGCAAACCGGTGGCGGCATCGGCGTCGCCCACGGCGATGTCCTGGTCGATCTCCGCCACAAGCCGTGCGCGCACGTCGAACAATCCTTGCGTGGCAAGACGGCTGTCAGGCTGATCCTTCAGCGCCTGGATGAACAAGGCCGCCGCACTGTTCGGATCACCAGCCAGCTGACCGGCATGCAAGGCCTTCGTGGCACGGGCAAGCAAGGCCTTCACCGCGGGGGTATCCGCATTTTTCTGATCGGGCAGGTTCGTGTTCTTCTTGCCGCGGGCAACGATCACCGCGGTGGGTGCCAGGGTGAGCGGCGGCCCGGCATTGAGCTCGTTGATCGCCGCCGCACGTTGCGGTGGCATTTCACTGGTGGGCAGCACGCTACCAAGCGACATCGCACGCTCTGGCGCCCGGGTCGGGTCCACATGGAACAGGCGCGGGAAAAAGTGGTACGTCAGCGCAAAGCCAAGCACGGTCAAACCCAACGCTCCACCGAGAAAGCGTTGACCCCGCAGCATGGCATTGCTTGGCATGAATGGGTGTCCTCAGAGTCAGTGAAATGTCGACTGCCGCTACCGCGGCAGCCCTCGCCGGTGCGACGAGGCAGGTCATTGACCCATGGACAAGAGTTTAGTGCACCCGGCGCAGCGAATTGACCCGGGCGCACCCTCATCTCCGCCGACGGGCGTTGCTCACGATAGCGTGCGGCCTGTTATCGTGCGCTGCTGACCATCGGCAGCGCCTGCCGACAGGGCAGACTACGCCTGCCACTCTCCAAAGGATCAATGATGTCGTTGCCCGAAACACCTGCCGCCGACTGGATTGAGCATCGCGATGCGCTGCAGAACTGGCTCGCCGACATACCCACGGACGCCGCCATCGGCCTGGACACGGAGTTCATGCGCCGCAACACGTTCTACCCCCAGCTGGCCTTGTTGCAGCTGGGCTGGAACGGCCGCTACAGCCTCATCGATCCGCTCGCCTTCGAGATCGGCAACTGCCTGCAGCCGTTGCTCGGCACCGGCCCCGCCGTGACCGTGATGCACAGCGCCAGCGAGGATCTTGAAACGCTTTCCCCCCTGCTGCCCGATGGTCCCGCCACCTTGTTCGACACGCAGATCGCCGCGGCCTTCGTCGGCATGGGCCTGGGCATAAGCTATCGCGCGCTGGTGGCAGAACTTGTCGGCGTGGATCTGGACAAGGGCGAGACACGCTCGGACTGGCTGCAGCGCCCCCTCACCGAATCGCAGCGCAGCTACGCCGCGCTTGACGTGGTTTATCTGAAGAGCATCCACGAACAACTGCAAGACCGATTGCAGCAGCGCGACCGCAGCGAATGGCACGCCGAGGACTGCGCCCGCCTCAAGGCACGTGCCAGCCATCGCGATGGCGACACGCAACCGCAGCGGGCGATGCGCGGCGCGGCCGAATGGAGCGTGACCCAGCAGGCCCGGTTGCGTCTGCTGCTGCTGTGGCGCGACCGCAGCGCCCGCCGCCTCGATGTACCACGCCCATGGCTGCTGGATGACAACCTGGCCCTGAATCTGGCCCAGCAACCACCCACCACCCTGGCCGACCTCGAACAGCGCTGCCGCGGTCAGCGTGCGCTGCGCTCGGCCCAGCGCAACGACCTGTTCGAACTCGTCACCCAGGCCATCACGGCCGAGGACATCGCCGCCACCGCCAGCATCCCTGCCCATCCGCAAGGCGCGGCCAAGCAGGCACTCGGCGCCATGAAACAACTGGTCGACGCGCGCGCCGCCGAACTCGACCTGCCCCCCGGCCTGCTGTGCCCGCGCAAGGTTTTGGAGGAATACGCAGTCACCACCGAATGGCCCGAGTTCCTCGACGGCTGGCGCCGCGACGTGCTGCACGATCGTCTCGTCACTCTGCTGCCCGACTGATCCAGACCGGGCACGAACGCAGGGCTTGGCGAAAACCGGCGCACGCTGCTAACATTTGCGGCTTCCGTGGGGCGGTAGCTCAGCTGGGAGAGCGCCACGTTCGCATCGTGGAGGTCGTGGGTTCGATCCCCATCCGCTCCACCACGGATTTTACGATTGACGAAAAAGCCGGCCATGCGCCGGCTTTTTCGTGCGTGTCTCGTAGCTGGCTGGGTGAGGTACCGTGTTCAGGCGCCACGCGCCCGGCGCCTGCACTTGCGCATTTGATGAATCGTGCACGCCATGCATGGCAGAGTCTGCACGGATGCGCCCAGCGGCGTATTCTTTGTCGACACGCCACCAGCCGCGCCGCGTGGCCATCCAATCTGGGGATTCTTCATGATCACTCTGCAAGTCAATGGCGAGGCTCACCAGGTCGATGCCCCACCGGATATGCCACTGCTCTGGGTCCTGCGCGACCTGATCGGGCTGACGGGCACCAAGTTCGGATGCGGTATCGCACAGTGCGGGGCCTGTACCGTGCATCTGGATGGCCAGGCCGTGCGTTCGTGCGTGCTACCGGTGGGAGCGCTTGCGGGCAAGGCAATCAGCACCATCGAGACGCTGGATCAGTCCGATGCTGGCCGCAAGGTACAGCAGGCCTGGCTGACGGTGGATGTCGTCCAATGCGGGTATTGCCAGTCCGGCCAGCTGATGTCGGCCGCGGCGCTGGTGGCAGGCAACCCCAACCCCAGCGACAACGATATCGACATGGCGATGGCCGGTAATATCTGCCGCTGTGGCACCTATGTGCGCATCCGCGAAGCGATCAAGCTTGCGGCGACCGGTCATACCGACGCCTTGCAGGTGATTCCCGACGACGCCGGCACGCCCAGTGGAGCGAACTCATGAGCACGCCAACGGATACCCCGATCGACTCGACCCTGATCAATCCGGACCGGCGCAAGGCACTCAAGTTCGGCGGACTGGCCATCGGCTTTCTCTGGCTCGGCGGCGGCAAGGCGGCGCTGGCGGCGATCAATCCCCTTCGACAATCGGACGATGCAGCGGTTGCGGCAGCGGATGGCCATCCGGCGTTCGCGCCCAATGCGTTTGTATGCATCGACACCGACGGCAAGGTGCGGTTGGTGATGCCCAATGTGGAAATGGGCCAGTCGATCTATACCGGCACGGCCATGCTGCTGGCCGAAGAGCTCGGCGTGGATCTGGCGCATATCAGCGTGGAGCACGCCCCGTCCAATGCGCAGCTCTACGGCACCGCGTTGCTTGGCGGCGAACAGGCTACCGGCGGCTCCACCAGCACACGTAATGGCTGGGAAAGCCTGCGCCAGGCCGGCGCTGTCGCCCGGCTGCTGCTGGTGCAGGCAGCCGCGGCACAATGGAAGGTCGCGGCGGACAGCTGCACCGTCGAGCATGGCGAGGTGGTGCATGGCGCCAGTGGTCGCCGGCTGGGCTACGGCGCGCTGGCCGCCGCGGCCGGCAAGCTGCCTATGCCCAGCGGGGCGATCCCGCTGAAAGACCCGGCGCACTACACCCTGATCGGCAAACCCTGGCGCCGTGTCGACGCCGCCATCAAGGTCAATGGCGAGGCGCAGTTCGGCATCGACGTCAAGGTGCCGGGCATGAAGATCGCCACCGTACGTGCCTGCCCGGTGTTCGGCGGCAAGCTGGCCAGCGTGGACGACAGCCGTGCCAGAGCGCTCCCCGGCGTGGTGGCGGTGATCAAGCTGGACGATGCGGTGGCTGTCATCGGCGATCACTACTGGGCAGCGCTGCAGGGCCTGCAGGCGCTGGAGATCAGCTGGGACCTGGGCGCCAATGCGCACCTCGATACGGCAGAGTTGACCCGCCAGCTCGACGAGCATTCGCGCACCGGCAAACCCATCGTCGCGCGCAAGCAGGGACAGCGGCCTGCCGCAGGCAAGTCGGTGGAGGCGATTTACCAGTTGCCCCTGCTGGCGCACGCCACGATGGAGCCGCTCAATGCCACCGTGCATGTCAGCGCCGACCAGTGCGAAATCTGGTTGGGTACCCAGGTGCCCAACCGGGTCGTGGCAGCGGCGGTCAAATTGACCGGCCTGCCCGAAGAAAAAATCATCTTCCACAATTTCTTTCTTGGCGGCGGCTTCGGCCGACGGCTGGAGGCCGACATCGCGGTGCAGGCGATCAAGATCGCAAAGCAGGTGAACTACCCGGTGAAGGTGATCTGGAGCCGCGAGGAGGACGTTCGCCAGGAGATCCCTCGCCCGATGTACTACGACCGCATCAGTGCCGTGCTGGACCCCGATGGCCGTCCTGACTACTGGAGCCATCGCACCACCGGCGCCAGCGTCGCCGCGCGCTGGATTCCAGCGGCTCTTTCCAAGGATGGGCTGGACTCGGACACCGTCGAATGCGCGGCAGAGACCCCTTACGCCGTACCCAACGTGCTTTCGGAGTGGGTACCTTGCGATCTACCGCAAGGCTTGCTGCCTGGTTGGTGGCGTGGAGTGGGCCCGACCCACAATCTTTTCGTGGTGGAAAGCTTCATGGATGAGCTTGCCCACGCAGCCGGTCAGGATCCGCTGGCCTACCGTCGCGCCCTTCTGCAGAAGAATCCCCGTGCCCTGGCCGTACTTGATCTGGCGGCAGAAAAGATCGGCTGGGGCAAGGGCAGCCTGCCGCCCGGCGTGGGTCGCGGCATTGCCTTGGGCGAGCCGTTTGGCAGTGCCATCTGCGCCATCGTGGAGGCCGAAGTGACAGCCGAGGGCTCCGTGCGCATGCGCCGCGTGGTGGTTGGACTGGATTGTGGACAGATGGTCAACCCCTCCTCGGTCTCGGCCCAGGTTCAGGGGGGCCTGCTGTTCGGTTTCAGCGCGGCGCTCTACAACGGGCTGACGGTGAAAAACGGCGGCATCGTGGAGTCCAACTTCAACGACTACCGCAACCTGCGCATCAACGAGACGCCCGCGATCGAATTGCACGTGGTGCAGACCACCGCCTCACCGGGCGGCATGGGCGAAGTCGGCACGGCGATCGCAGCACCGGCACTGGCCAATGCGGTATTTGCCGCCTGCGGCGTGCGGGTGCGGAATCTGCCGATCGAACGCGCCCTGGCGGCGCACCACGAGGAGGCGCGGAAAGCCGTGGCCCGCCGCAAGCAGGGCGATCGCGCGGAGGCCCTGACATGAAGACGCTCAAACGCCTGCTGTTGCTGCTCGTGGTGCTGCTGGTGCTGGGCGGCGGGGCCTATCTGCTGCTCAACCGTACCGACCCTTCCCCCGGCACCGCCCCGCCGACGGCCGGCGCCCCGGCAACAGCCACCGTCCTGCAGCGCGGCGAATACCTGACCCGGGCCGCTGACTGCGTCGTCTGCCACACCGAGCCAGGCAAGCAACCCTTCAGCGGCGGCGTCGCCTTCAAGCTGCCCTTCGGCACCATCTATTCCAGCAATATCACCGCCGACGCGGACACTGGCATCGGCCGCTGGACTGACGACGATTTCGTGCGTGCCGTGCACGATGGCATCGACGCCGACGGCAAGCGCCTCTATCCGGCTTTCCCCTATACCTCTTACACCGCCCTCAGCCGCGATGACGTACTGGCGATCAAGGCCTATCTGTTCAGCCTGCCCAAGATCAGTCAGCGCCCGCCGGCGAATGATTTGTCATTCCCGTTCAATCAGCGCTGGGCGATCGGCTTCTGGGATGCGGTTTTCTTCAAGAGCAAGCGCTTCACCGCCGACAGCTCGCAATCGCCCCAGTGGAACAGCGGCGCCTATCTCGCCACGGCTCTGGGTCACTGCGCCGAGTGTCATACCCCGCGCAATTTCGCCTTCGCCCTGAAAAACAACCAGGCCCTGGCCGGTACAACCCTGCAGGGCTGGCGCGCATACAACATCACCTCGGACAAGGCCCACGGCATCGGCGGCTGGTCCGATCAGGCGCTTGCCCAATACCTGGCGCAAGCCCATGCCGAGGGCCATGGCTCGGCCGCCGGCCCGATGGCGGAAGTGGTGCAACACAGCCTGCAATACCTGAAGCGCGATGACCTCGACGCCCTGGTCACTTACTTGCGCAGCGTGCCCGCAAAAGTCGGCAGCGACCCGATCAACATCAATCAGCAGCCAGCGGACCTGATCGCATCGTCCGCTGCTGCACCGGGCGCAACCGAAGCGGAAAAGGCCTCGCCAGGCATGCAGCTGTTCGCCGGCGCCTGCGCCAGCTGCCACCAGTGGAATGGTGCTGGCCGGGAAACGCCTTATGCTTCCCTGCTGGGCAGCAGCACCGTCAACGACCCCGGCGGCCAGAATCTCACCCAGGTGATTCTGCACGGCAGCGACATGCATGTCGCTGATCAGGCGGTCTACATGCCCGCGTTTGCGCATGCCTACACCGACGCAGAAATCGCCCAACTGAGCAACTTCGTGATTGCCCACTACGGTGGCAAGACCGGGTCGGTCACAGCACGGCAGGTCGGTGAACGACGCCAGCAGCAATGAGGCATCGAGCCAGGGGCCGCGGTGCTTCTGGTTCCCCGTCGTCATCCCTCACCGACCGCTAAGCTGCAGGCATGAATTCACCGCATGAACTGAGTACCCTGGTCGCCCGCCTGCGCCAGTTGAGAGACCAGGATTTCGCGGGCGGCGCCGCCTTGACCACGATCGTGGCCACTCGCGGCTCCACCTTTCGGCGTACCGGCACCAGCATGCTGGTGCTTGGGGATGCCAGTGTCGTCTGCGCGCTCTCCGGCGGATGCCCGCAACGCGACATCACCGAGCGCGCGCTGCAGGTGATCAGCAGCGGCATCGCCAGTCGGGTCGCCTACAACCAGGACTTCGGCCTCGATCTGCTGATCGAAATGGGCTGCGGCGGCGAGCTTGACGTGCTGATCGAGCCGGTCATCAGCGAGGCTGATCTGCTCTATCTGGATGCGCTGGCCGAGGCCCTTGCCGCGCGGCGCCCGTTCTGGATGGCCACCGTATTTCCAGCAACACCCGGGCAAGCCTTCCGCCGTCCGCGTCGACTGCTATGGCACGAGCATGCACTGCTGCACGATGGCCTGGACGAGCCGATTCTGTGCGAAACGCTGCTCACGCATCCGCAGCGACCGGCCAGCAGCGGCCGGCCGGTGCTGGTGCCGGTCGACGGCGGCCAACTGGCGCTGCTGGAACGTCAACTGCCGAGCCAGGCTTTGCTGGTGGTCGGTGCCGGCGCCGCTGCCGATGCGCTGGCGCCGCTGTCACTGGCGCTAGGCTGGGACGTCTGCGTGGTCGATGGCAATCCACAGCGACTGGCGGCTTATGCCGATCGTGGGCTGACGACCTTGCTCGCCGCACCCGCCGCGCTGATCGAGCACGCCCGCATTGACCCGTACACCGCCGCAGTGGTGATGACTCATAACCTGCAGCAGGACATCGCTTATCTCGACGCACTGGCTGACAGTCCGGCCAGCTATCTCGGCGTGCTTGGCTCGCGCGAGCGTGTGGCTGCCATTCGTGCTGGCAGCCGGGCGCGCGCCGGGCAACTGCACGCCCCGGCCGGCCTCAACCTTGGCTCCGAAGCGCCCGCAGAAATCGCGCTGGCGATCACCGCCGAGATCCTCGCCGAACGCAACGGCCGCGATGGTCACCCGCTGCGCGACAGCCACGGACCAATCCATTGAACGATGCCACCGGCACGGTGCTGGTCCTGCTTGCCGCGGGCGCCAGCAGCCGGTTTGGTGCCACCAAGCAACTGGCCGCCTTGCAAGGTGAGCCGATGCTGCGCCGGGCTGCACGCATTGCCCTGGGTTGCGGCCGACCACTGCTGGTGCTGGGCGGCGCGCACGCTGAATCGGTGGAACCCTGCCTGCAAGATCTGCCGCTTTGCTGGCGCGTGCATCGCGGCTGGATCGACGGGCTGGGCAGCTCGATCGCCTGCGCCATCACCCTCGTGCAGCGCGAGTGGCCGCAAGCCAGCGGCGTCCTGCTGATGCTCGCCGACCAGCCCCTGGTTGATCTGACCCTGCTGCAAAGGCTGCTGAAGATCCACGCGGATCATCCCGCCGATATCGCCGCCGCCGATTACGGTGGGCGCCATGGCCCGCCAGCGCTGTTTCCGCGGGACTGTTTCGCCGCCCTGGCTGCCCTGCAGGGCGACCGCGGCGCCCAGGCGCTGCTGCTCGACCCGCCGCGACCGCTGCACAGCGTACCGGCACCGCAAGCTGCGTTCGACATCGACTGGCCGCAGGATTACCAGCAGGCACAACGCCAGCTCGAGCAAGGCGAGTAAAGGCCATGGCCGCCGCGGACCAGCATGCAATGGCTGGTACGACATCACCGGCCACCTTCACGTTCGCCACGCGCACACGAGCGGCAAGTCTTTGTTTCGGGTCGGTGCGGTTCAGACCTTCACGAAATACGGCACCAGCATCAGCGCAATGCCGATGATGACCAGCCACGCCGTGCCGGTCACGAAATAGGGGAACACCATCAAGGCCAGGCCGCATGCCAGCGGCACGATCACCTGCTGCTTTTTACCGTAGATGAAGAAGCCCAGTCCGATCGAGCCGAACAGCATGCCCCACCACAGTGTCGATGCATTCAAGGCGATCTCACCCGGTTTGCCGGAGGAAGGGAGCATCCTACTCCGGCTCAGCGCGGCGGCTCGAGGGCAGCGGCAACCCCGTAGGATGCCGAGGCCAGCGTGTCCTCGACGAAGCTGACGAAGGCTCGAGCTTTTGCACTGACCAGACGACCGCTGGGGAACACCGCCCACAGATCGACCGGCGGCAGGCTCCAGTCGGCAAGTACACGCACCACCTTGCCGCTGGCCAACTCGGGGCCGAACATCCACTCGGAGGCAATCGCCAGCCCCAGATCTGCCATCACCGCTTCACGAACACCTTCGGCGGCGGTGAGCTTGATTCGTGCAGGCAGCACCACCGGCACCTCGACGCTGTTCCTGCGCAAGGTCCAACTGCCACCGAAACCCGGCTGGGCGTAGATCACCGCCTGGTGCTTGGCCAGCTCTGCCGGCGAGGCTGGCGTGCCATGCGCCTGGAAGTAGGCCGGTGTGCCGAGCACCGCGCGTGGGCTGCTGGCCACCCGGCGCGCTGTCATCGACGAGTCGGCCAGGTTGCCCACGCGCAGCGCGACATCGATGCCCTCCTCGCGCAAATCGACGTTGCGGTCGTCGAGCACAACTTCCATCCGCAGCCCGGGATGGGCGTCGAGAAAGCGGCCCAGGTGCGGCACGATATGCAGTCGCGACAGAGTCACCGCCCCGCACACGCGCAACCGCCCGACCAGGCCCGCACCGGCACCGCGGGCCTGCAGCTCGGCCTCGTCCGCCTCCTCGATCGCGCGCAGTGCCCGCTCATAAAATGCCTGGCCTGCCTCGGTCGGGGCCAGCCCGCGGGTGGATCGCACCAGCAGCCGCGTATCCAGCCGCGCCTCCAGCTGGGCAATGGCTTTGGATACCGCCGGCTGGCCGACATGCAGCCGGCGCGCTGCCGCGGAAAACGAGCCCGACTCGATCACCGCCACCAGGGTTTCCATTGCCGCCAGACGATCCATCAACCACCCTCACCTTGCCGCCGACATGGCCGCCCAGACGCGAGCATAAAGTGTTCGACGCCGAGGTTCCCACCCAACCGCTGCACGCAGGATCGCACGCAGCGGGTTGGTACGGCACGAACCTGCAAGAAGTCACCCATGCTCGTGCGGAATGATTGATATGCAGCAGCGGTGGCTACTGGCATGCGCGCCATCACCCTATGCTGCCCACCAACATGACGCCGCACGTGGCACGCCCACGCCCGAGTCGTCCCGATATTCACCACGAGAGCAAGACCCCATGACCACTCGCGTTTCGACCGCGCCGCCGACACTGACACGCGGCACACTGTTCGCGATGGCGCTGGCCACCGGCACGGCGGTGGCCAACATCTATTACAACCAGCCGATGCTCGGCATGATCGAGCAGAGCTTTCCGAACAGCCCGGCGGCAGCCCTGGTTCCCACCCTGACCCAGGTCGGCTATGCGCTTGGCCTGCTGTTTCTGCTGCCGCTGGGCGACCTGTTCGAGCGTCGCCGGCTGATCGTGATCCAGTTCCTTGCGGTGGCGGTGGCGTCACTGCTGGCGGCGGTGTCCTCCGGGGTGACCGAGCTGCTGCTGGCGTCGTTGCTGATCGGTGCCGCCGCCACTGTGGCGCAGCAGATCGTGCCGTTCGCTGCCATCCTGGCCGCACCGGAGCGTCGCGGCCAGTCGATCGGTTTCGTGATGAGCGGCCTGCTCACCGGCATCCTCTTCAGTCGTACCCTGGCTGGCTTCGTCGCGACCTGGGCGAGCTGGCGCGCGATGTTCTGGGTCGGCGTGCCGATTGCCTTGTTGAGTGCACTGCTGATGGCGGTTTGCCTGCCCAGGCACGAACCGACAGCCAAGCTGCGTTACCACCAGCTGCTGGTTTCCATCGCCCGCTTGTGGCGGCATGAGCCGGTGCTGCGTCGCTCCAGCTTTACCCAGGCCAGCCTGTTTGCCGCGTTCACCGCCTTCTGGACGATCCTGGCACTGCGCCTGGAACAACCGACGTTCCATCTCGGCGCCGCCGTGGCGGGCCTGTTCGGCATCGTCGGCGCGGTGGGCGTGGCGATGGCGCCCCTGGCCGGGCGCGTTGCCGACCGCCGCGGCCCGCACGTGGTGATCAGCGTGGGTGCCCTGGTGACCTTGCTGGCGTGGATGGTATTTGGCTGGTGGAACACGATCGTGGGCATGATCGTCGGCGTGGTGCTGCTCGATTTCGGCGTGCAGATTGCGCTGGTGTCACACCAGCATCTGGTCTACGGCCTGCACCCGGAATACAAGAGCCGGCTCAATACCGTGTTCATGACCAGCATGTTCCTGGGCGGCTCGCTCGGGTCGGTCGGTGCCGCCACGGCATGGAAACATGCCGGTTGGCTGGGCGTCAGCATCTTCGGTGGCGCGCTGGCGGTCGTTGCCCTGATCAGCCAGGTGCGCGCCCATCGACTGCAACTGGGTAGCGAAACGGCTGCCAGCGTGGCGTCCGTGCATTGATCGGCTGCACATTGGAGCGAACCACGCGGTCCGGCTGGCGCCGCTCCATCGGCACGCCACCGAACGTCGCCTTGCGGCGACTGGCGGCGTCCATGGATGGGTCGCGTCGAGTGATGATTGCAGGCGCCACTCAGTGCATCGGTGGCAGTTCGAACACGATCACTTCGGCGGCGCTACCCTGATTCAGGGTGATTTCGCTTTCATCGATCAGCTTGGCCGCATCACCCGCCTTCAAGGCATGGCCATTGACGCTCAGCGATCCGCGCACGACGTGCACGTACACCAGCCGCCCCTTGGCGATGGCGAGCGATGCGCTCTCCGCACCGTCGAACAGTCCCGCATACATGTGGATGTCCTGGTGCACCACCACCGAGCCCTGCTCGCCGCTACGGCTCGCCACCAGACGTAGCTTGCCGCGTTTTTCCTCATCCGGAAAAAATTTCTGCTCGTATCCCGGCTTCAGACCCATCGTGTCCGGAATGATCCAGATCTGCAGAAAGTGCGTGGTCTTCTCGGCGTGGTTGTGCTCCGAGTGCGCCACACCGGTACCGGCTGACATGCGTTGAACCTCACCCGGTCGGATCACCACCGAGTTGTTCATCGAGTCCTTGTGCGCCAGCTCGCCGTCGAGCACGTAGCTGATGATTTCCATGTCGCGGTGCGAATGCGTGCCGAAGCCGGTGCCGGCATCGATCTGGTCCTCATTGATCACGCGCAGGGGCCCGAAATGCATGTGCGCCTCGTCGTGATAGCTGGCGAAGGAGAAGCTGTGATGCGAATCCAGCCAGCCGTGGTTGGCGTGGCCTCGCTCATGCGCGTGACGAATGGTAAACATGCAATGGTCTCCAGGGTGAATGACTAGAAATGTCCGAACGCCGCGCCGTGCCGAGTCTGCTGTCCGTGCTTTTCTGCAACAGCGGGTACGGTTCGAAGCGACGTATCAGTAATAACGGGGAATCGGCCCACGCTGCGGTGTCATGGCTTGCCGCAGGTCGAACATCGCTTCGTCGACATAACACCAGCCCCAGCCTTCCGGCGGGTCGTAGCCCTCGATGATCGGATGGCTGGTGACCTCGAAATGGCGCCGCGCATGCTGGTGCGGCGACTGGTCGCAACAACCGACATGTCCGCAGCTTCGGCATAGCCGCAGATGCAACCATTCGGAGCCGATCTTGAGGCAGTCCTCGCAACCCAGCGCGCTGGGCGTCACCACCTGGATCGTGTCCAGATGAGTGCAACGATGTGACATGGCTGGAGCTCCTTCGCGTTGTCGAATGGGCTGAGTGTGGCCCGCCGAACACCGCCAATCTTGTCGATTGGGCATCGCCGTTTGCACGATAGTGCGCCCCGCTCCGGCCACCCGGCAGTCTGGCCGTGGCGCCGGCTCGATACCAGGCCTGTGCAGGCCGGGATGATGTTCCGAAGATGCAAGAACGTGGACCTGACGCTGTCTAGTCTGACGGCACATCGTTGGATGCCGGTCGATGATGGCGCTGCCCCAATCCCGTTCCCGCCGGGTCGATGAGCCGGATCACCAACCCAGCGCATCCACTGCATGGAAACGACTCAGGCAGGCGCGTAGCCAAGGCCGCGCCCCAGCGATTCTCCGGCGTCCGTCATGCGCAGTGGCGACGTTGCGTCCCCGTCCAAGGAGCAAGCACTTGAACACCAGCAACCACCCGGACCTGATCCTCCACCACGGCCTGTTCACCACACTGGACCGACGCAACCCGCACGCCAGTGCCGTGGCGATCAGCGATGGCCGCTTCAGCCAGGTCGGTCATGATCACGAGATCCTGCCGCTGGCCGGCGTGAACACGCGGGTGGTTGATCTGCAGGGGCGGCGCGCCTTGCCCGGCCTGATCGACAACCACATCCACATCATCCGCGGCGGCCTCAACTTCAACCTGGAGTTGCGCTGGGACGGCGTGCGCAGCCTGGCCGACGCGATGGCCATGCTCAAGCGCCAGGTGGCGATCACGCCGGCGCCGCAATGGGTCCGCGTGGTCGGCGGTTTCAGCGAACACCAGTTCGTGGAGAAGCGCCTGCCCACGATCGACGAGTTGAATGCGGCCGCCCCGGACACGCCTGTGTTCATCCTGCACCTGTACGACCGCGCCCTCCTCAACGCCGCCGCCATGCGCGCATGCGGCTACGGCAAGGACACGCCCAACCCGCCCGGCGGCGAGATCGTTCGCGACAGGGCGGGCAATCCCACCGGCCTGCTGCTGGCCAAACCCAACGCCACCATTCTCTACGCCACCCTGGGCAAGGGCCCGAAGCTGCCGTTCGAGTACCAGCTCAACTCCACTCGCCACTTCATGCGCGAACTCAACCGGCTCGGTGTCACCGGCGCGCTCGACGCCGGCGGCGGCTCGCAGAACTACCCGGATGACTACGAGGTGATTCGCCAGCTGGCGCAGAACAAGCAGTTGACGATCCGCCTCGCCTACAACCTGTTCACCCAGAAGCCGAAGGAGGAGAAGGACGACTTCCTGCGCTGGACCGCCAGCTCCAGCTACAAGCAGGGCGACGACTACTTCCGCCACAACGGCGCCGGCGAGATGCTGGTGTTCTCTGCCGCCGACTTCGAGGACTTTCGCCAGCCGCGTCCGGACATGGGCCCGGAGATGGAGGACGACCTCGAAGGCGTGGTGCGCGTGTTGGCCGAAAACCGTTGGCCGTGGCGCATGCATGCGACCTACGATGAAACCATCAGCCGCGCGCTGGACGTGTTCGAGAAGGTCAACCGGGAGATCCCGCTGCAAGGGCTCCACTGGTTCTTCGACCATGCCGAAACGATCTCGGACCAGTCCATCGACCGCATCGCGGCACTGGGCGGCGGCATCGCCCTGCAGCACCGCATGGCCTACCAGGGTGAGTACTTCGTCGAGCGCTACGGCATCGGCGCGGCCGAAGCCACTCCCCCGGTGGCGAAGATTCTGGCCTCCGGCGTCAAGGTTTCCGCCGGCACCGACGCCACCCGCGTCGCTTCCTACAATCCCTGGGTGTCGCTGGCCTGGCTGGTCACCGGCTGCACCGTCGGCGGCATGCGGCTGTACCCGCGCAGCAGCTGCCTCGACCGCGAAACCGCCCTGCGCATGTGGACCGAGAACGTCACCTGGTTCTCCAACGAAGTCGGCAAAAAGGGACAGATCCAGGTCGGTCAGTTGGCGGATCTGATCGTGCCCGACCGGGATTTCTTCGCCTGCGCCGAAAGCGAGATTGCCGATACGACCTCCCTGCTGACTATCGTCGGTGGCGATATCGTCTACGGCGCCGGCCCGTTTGGCGAGATCGACGAAAGTGACGTGCCCAGTGCGATGCCGGACTGGTCGCCGGTACGCGCCTATGGCGGCTACGCTGCCTGGGCCTCATCAAACACCGCTTCGGCGGTACACCGACACGCTGTCGACTGCGGTTGCAGCCGACCCTGCCAGGTACACGGCCATCAGCACGCGACGGCCTGGAGCAGCAAGCTGCCGATCGCCGACCTCAAGGGTTTCTGGGGCGCGCTCGGCTGCGCGTGCTGGGCGATCTGAGATGGCCTCATTACTGCAGCACGCCACCCACGGTCCACGTCGATGGTTGCTGGTGGTGCACTGGCTGGCCCTGCTGGGCCTGTGCGCCGCCTACCTGCAAGGCGGCATCGACAAGCTGCTGAACTTCGCCGGCGCGAGCGGTGAAATGCAGCACTTCGGGCTGGTCCCGGCGCCGCTGTTTGCCGGAGGTGTGATTGCCATCGAGCTGGTCGCCAGCGCACTGATCCTGCTCACCCGCGGCCGTCTGCGCCTGGTCAGCGCACTGGTGCTGGCCGCCTTCACCCTCGCTGCCAACCTGATGGCGAATGCGTTCTGGAGCGTGCCGCCGGCGCAGCGATTGATGGTGGCCAACGGCTTCTTCGAGCATCTCGGGCTGGCCGGCGGCTTTATCCTCGTGGCGCTGCTGGATAGCGGTCACCGCGCGGCAAACACCTTCCCGGGGCAGCCGTAATGTCCACGCCCGGGAACGCGATGTCGACCTCCAGCAGTTTCGCGCCGCTGCGGCAGATGACGTTCGCGGTGATCTGGATCGCCACCATCCTGGGCAATACCGGCAGCTTCATCCGCGATGTCAGCAGCTCGTGGCTGGTGCTCGAACTTGGCGGCGGGCCCACCGCGGTGTCGATGATCCAGGCGGCAGGGACCCTGCCCGTCTTTCTGCTGGCCATTCCCGCCGGGGTGCTGGCCGATATCCTGGATCGCCGCAAGTTTCTGTCCATCGTGCAGCTGTGCATGGCGGTGCTGAGCCTGTCGCTGATGTTCCTGTCGCATAGCGGCGGGCTGAGCATTCCGATACTGATCGCGGTGACCTTTCTCGGCGGTACCTGTGCCGCCCTGGTCGGCCCGGCCTGGCAGGCGATCGTGCCCGAACTGGTGCCGCCCGAGGAGATGAAGAACGCGGTATCACTCAACTCGCTGGGTGTGAATATTGCCCGGGCGATTGGCCCGGCCGCTGGCGGCCTGTTGCTGGCCAGCCTCGGTGCCGCGGTGGCCTACGGCGCCGATGTGACCAGCGATATCCTGGTGGTGGCGGCGCTGCTGTGGTGGCGCCGCAGCAGCAAACGCGAAAGCGCCTTGCCCGAGCAGTTCTTTGGCGCATTCCGGGCCGGGCTTCGCTATACGCGCGCCAGCCGCGAGCTGCACGTGGTGCTGCTGCGTGCGGTGATGTTCTTTGTCTTCGCCAGCTGTCTGTGGGCATTGCTGCCCCTGATTGCACGCAACCTGCTGCATGGTGGGGCGAGCTTCTATGGTGTGCTGCTCGGTGCCGTCGGCGCGGGTGCGATTCTCGGCGCGCTGGTGCTGCCGCGGCTGCGTCAGCGGCTCAGCGCCGACCAGCTGATGCTGGCGGCCGCTGTGGTCTCGGCACTGGTGATGGCCCTGCTCGCCAGTGAGCCGCCCAAAGCAGTGGCGCTGCTGGTGTTGCTGCTTCTGGGTGGGGCATGGATCACCGCGCTGACCACGCTCAACGGCGTGGCCCAGGCGATCCTGCCGAACTGGGTGCGCGGTCGCGGCCTGTCGGTCTACCTGATGGCTTTCAACGGTGCCATGGCCGGTGGCAGCCTTGGTTGGGGGGCGGTGGCTGATGGCGCCGGCGTGGTCAGCACGCTGTGGCTCTGCGCCGCCGGCATGCTGGTGGTGGCGCTGGCGCTCTATCGCGTGCGCCTGCCGCATGCCGAGGTAGATCTGAGCGCGTCCAACCAGTGGCCGGAACCGCTGCTGGCCGAGCCGGTTCCATTCGACCGCGGCCCCGTGCTGATCCAGATCGACTACCGCGTGGCGCGCGAAGACCTCACCGGCTTCGTCGAGGCCATGAACGAGCTTTCCGGCGAACGGCGACGCGACGGCGCCTACGCCTGGGGCGTGATGCAGGATGCCGCCGACCCCGGCCGGGTGGTGGAGTGGTTCATGGTCGAGTCGTGGGCCGAACACCTGCGTCAGCACCAGCGCCTTTCACACGCTGGCGTCGACCTGCAGCGCGAGGCCACGCGCTATCACCAGGGCAATCTGCCGCCCAAGGTCACCCACTTGCTGGCGCTGCACCCCGATACGGCCAGACCGTAAGCGCGCCCAACGACAGTTCCCTTTTCCCATGGAGACCCACCCGATGTCACGCTTGACTTCCACCCTGCTCCGCCTTGCCTTTGCAGGCGGTCTGCTGCTTGCCGCTGGCGCGGCCACCGCGCGTACCGCCAGCAGCACCCCCGAGGTCGCCGTCGGCGCCCAGTACGACACCACTCATGTCTATGTCGCGCCGGCTCAGGTCGATGCCTTCGTCAACAGCCTGATCCAGACCTTTGGCGGCAAGTCGACGCCGCAGGCGATCGCCACGGTAACGCCGACGCCCAGCAGCACCTCGACCCAGCTTGTAGTCACCCCGGCCGGCACGTTCTCGGTATTCGGCTTCCGCACCCCGATACCGGCACCGTTCGGTACCGAGCGCACCGGCTATCTGGTCACCGACATGGACGCCGCCGTTCGCGCGGCCCGCGACAGCGGCGCCGAGGTGGTGGTCGCGCCGTTCCCCGACCCGATCGGTCGCGACGCCGTGATCCGCTGGCCCGGCGGCGTCAACATGCAGCTCTACTGGCACACCACCAAGCCGCACTACGACGCGCTGAAGACCATCCCGGAAAACAGGGTGTACCTCTCCGCCGACCGGGTCGAGACGTTCGTGAAGGACTTCGTGCGTTTCTCGCACGGCCATGTGGTCAGCGACGTCGCGCAGGCGCCGGGCATCGAGATCGGACGTCCGGACGGCCACTATCGACGCCTGCGGATCGAGTCCCGCTTCGGCAAGATGACCGTGCTCGTCACCGACGGTCATCTGCCCTTTCCCTATGGCCACGAACTGACCGGCTATGAGGTCACCGGCCTTGCCAGCACCGTCGCGCGCGCCACCCAGGCCGGTGCCAAGGTGCTGGTTGCACCGCATGAGGCTGATCAGCGCCAGGCGGCAATGGTGGAATTCCCCGGCGGCTATATTGCCGAGATCCACGCGGCCGGCGCCTCGCACTGACACCCATGCCATCGTGATGGCGGCTCGGAACTGCCCGGGTCACCATCACGGCGCAGAGTTTCTCCTCCGCACCCTTGTCGGGGGGCACCGGGAACACTACGCTGCTCAGCGACCCGCGTGTCGATGCCGTCATGGCGCAAGGTGGGGATCACCTCCACGCCGATGTACCCAAGCCAGCATCGGCGCAGTTCCTGTTATTGAGCACGGCAAGAACACCTCTCCCCGGGCGACGGCGTCGGGCGATTTTTGTCAGCCGCGGCAGCGAGACCTCCTGGCCTCATGAGATGTCCATCTTCATCGCCAGTCCGCTTCACGCTGCGCCACGCATCGTACTGGCTGCTGCTTGCCTGCATCGCCTTGGCGTACCCAGCACAAGGCGGGGTCGCGCCGAACAGCTCGCCCGAGCTCACCACAGCAACCGCTTTTCCCGAGCTTCCCCAGCGGCATCGAACCCTGTTCACCGCACGTGATGGCGTGCCCGCCACGATCTGGGCGATAACCCAGGATCACGATGGCTACCTGTGGCTGCAAGTCTGTTCGGCGGCATCCACCCGATGGCTTTCTCGATCGATGTCGAGGGCGAGCTGCTGCCGCTCAACCCGGCAGCGGCCAGCGACGTCCACGCCATTGTTCGGGAACTGGTGATCAATGCGTTTCGGCACTCGCGCGGGAACAACCTGCATGTCGTGCTTCATGACGGCCGGCTCGAGTTGAGCATTGCCGTCACCGACGATGGTTGCGGCATCGATACTCCAACCGTGGCTGCCAGGGAACCCGGCCACTGGGGTTTGCAGGGTATGCAGGAACGGGCCAGGCGTATCGGTGGCCGGCTTGTCATCGGTGCGCCGAGCTCCGGTAGCGGAACACGCGCAATACTGAAAATTCCAGCGCGATTTATCTATGCGCGCCGGCGCTGGTTCCGTTAGCCCCGGCCCCACATCGACCAGCAAACCCGGCGCAGGCTTGCCTGCACCGACGCCAGCACGGATTACTCCGATGCCCGCTTTTCTTCCACCGTGGACGTCGCCTCGGGAACCGCTTCGAGTCGGGCGCGCGGAATCGGCTCTCCGCTGACATCGGAGATGCCGTAGCTGCCCTGCTCGATCTTCTGCAGTGCGCGACGGATATCGCTCAATCGCTGCGGGTTGCGATTGAATATCGCCTCATCGTTCTCCTCGATGGCCATGGTTTCGGCGCTGTCTGCGCTATCGCGTACCTCGTCGACAGATTCGAGCTGCAAGCCCTGCTCCTCCACTGCCGCACCTTCGGCATCGGCGATGAGCTCCTTCAGCAACGCTTCCAGCCGCTGCTTCTGTTGCGTGATGAACGCTGCGTCGAGCGCAGGCTGTGAGGAGTTGCTGGTCACCATGATGAATTCCGTATGGGGTTAGTAAGGTCGACAAAGGCGCCGGAATAGTGGCTTTCCCGGCACCCCTGCCAGGGGTGCATATTTTTGCGCGATACGTTCGCGCGACTCAGGGTGACAACCTGCCAGTGAAGTTGAAGGCAAAAGCAGGAACTGCCTAGGACACTTCCGCCAGGAACTGGTGCACGGCCTGTACGACCACCGAGCCCTCGCCGACACTGGAAGCCACTCGTTTGACCGAGCCGGCGCGTACATCGCCCACCGCATAGATACCCGGCCGCGTGGTGGCATAAGGTGATGATGCCGCACCGCCCTCGGCGGTGACGCCAGTGATCACGAAGCCCTTGGCATCGAGCGCCAGGCAATCGCGCACCCAATCGGTATTGGGCTCGGCACCGATCATCACGAACACATGGGAGATCGGATGGCGTTCGCGTACATCGCGTACACGATCGAACCAACTGACGTGCTCCAGCAGGCCGTGACCTTCGAGCGCCACAATCGACGTGTCGGTATGCAGGGTGATGCGGGACGACTGCGTGATTCGTTGCACCAGATAATCCGACATGGTCGCTGCCAGTCCGGGCCCGCGAACCAGATGGTGCACATGTGCGGCCGTGCGAGAGAGAAACATCGAGGCCTGCCCGGCCGAGTTGCCCCCACCAACGACGATGACGTGCTTGTCCTGGCACAACTTGCCCTCCATCGCGGTGGCGGCGTAGTAGATGCCACGACCTTCGAAGCGCTCGTAGTCAGGTACGTCCAACCGCCGGTAGCGCGCACCGCTGGCGATGACCACCGCGCGCGCGCGCACCTCCTGCCCGTCGTCGAGCGCCAGTTGGTAAGGCTGCTCGTCACAGGCAAGGCTGACCACCGCACGCGAGATCGCCAGTCGCGCACCAAATTTCTGCGCCTGGATCTGCGCCCGCCCTGCCAGCGCCTGACCCGAGATGCCGTTGGGAAAGCCCAGGTAGTTCTCGATCTTTGACGACGTGCCTGCCTGCCCGCCAGGCGCCAACCCCTCGATCACGATCGTGGACAAACCTTCGGATGCGGCATACACGGCAGCGGCCAGTCCACCCGGCCCGGCACCGACGATGGCCACGTCGTAGACGTGCGCCGGGTCGGTGTGCTCGGTCAGACCCAGGCGATCGGCCAGCTCGGCATTGCCGGGGTTGTGCATGACCGCATAACCCGGCGTGATCACCACCGGCAGTTGCTCGGCCGAGACCGCGAACGAATCGAGCAGGCTGTCGCCAGCTTCGGCGCTCAGGGAATCGCTGTCGATCAACCGGTGCGGGTAGCCGTTGCGGGTGAGGAAGTTCTCGATACGCAAGGTATCCGGGCTGCGCAGTCGGCCCAGCACCAGCACACCACCGGTGCCCTGCTGGATCATCGCTACGCGCCGCAGAATATAGGCTCGCGTGATCACCTCGGCGATATCGGGTTCCGCACTGAGCATGCGGCGAAAGTGCTCGCGTGAGATCCGCAGCACCTCGGTGTCATCGCCTGCACGACCGGACACCAGCACCTGGCGCTGGTTGAGCAGGTCCAGCTCACCGGTGAACTGCCCGCGCGTGTGGTGGGTGATCGGTACGATCTGGCCTTTCTCGTCCACATCGAAAACATCGATGCATCCGGTCAGCACCAGAAAGAAATCGACCGTGCGCTGCCCCCGTTGAAACAGCAGGGTTTGCGCGGGAATCTGTTCAACGGCGCCGTAGTCGGTGACGCGCTGGATCATTTCCTCGGACAGGTGAGGAAAGGTCTGCGCGGCCCGCGCCAGCGGGTCGGCCGGATCGAGCAGTGTCTGGGGAGCCTCAGCGGATGTTGGCATCAAGCAACCTCCTGCGGTCGGGATGCAGGCGCAACGGCGATACGGCGGTGGTGGCCGGTCTGCATCATGCCTCGATCAGCGCGCGACCTTCGGGACCGAGCAGGTCGTGGGTTTCGGCGTGCCCCTTCATGTAAGCACGAAACACCGGGCACCGCGGTATCACCTGCAGGCCGCGCGCGCGACTGGAGGCCAGGCCGGCAAGAACCAACTGGGTGGCGAGCCCGCGGCCTCGCAGGCTGGTGGGCACGAAGGTGTGCGTGAAGGTTATCGATGAATCCTGTAGCTGGTAGGCCGCGTAGGCAAGCGCGCCATCCTGCTCCAGCTCGAAGCGGCCGTGCGATGGATTGTCCCTCACCGCCGCCGCTGGCTGGGCTGTGGCGCTGGTGTCGGGAGTCGATGACGCGTGTTCGGCCATGGCGGGATGTCCTGAGGTGATGGTCTGAGGACCAGGTGTGCGGGTGGGCGCCACGATCAGCAGGCTTTTCGCGCGTCGCCGAAAAGGCGACGCCAGGTGACCGGTGTCTGCTCGGTCATCAGCTTGAACACTCGCGTGAAGTGCGCCTGGTCGTTGAAGCCGCAGCGGATCGCGATGTCGGCCAGTGCGCAGCGCGGATCGGACAGCAGGTGCTTGGCCATTTCCAGGCGGCGCTCGCGCTGCCACTTGTGCGGTGGCAGGCCAAAGGTTTTCTTGAACAACCGCGAAAAATGCCCGCGCGAGAGCGAGCATGCCTGTGCCAGCGTAGCCGTCAACACCTGCGAGTCGAGCTGCTCGAGTATCAGTTTTTCGGCCACCGCCGCCTGCCAGGCCGCGAGACCTCCCGATACACGCAGCGGTATCACCGCCACAGGCACACGCACCGGCACTCGCGGACTGACTTCCGCGTGGGCGCTGATCGCCAGCCGGATATGCTCGATGACGCGGGGATTCGGCGCACCCTGCATCTGCTGGGCGCCGGCCAATGCCTGCTGCAGCAGCCTGGCGATCACGTCCGAGCCCGACTCTTGAGGCGCCTCCGGCTGATCGACCACGGCGCAACGCGGCTTCCATCCCGGCACATGCCGCTCCGTGGCAAGCCCCCGTCGACTGCCTTGCTCGTGCCGAAAATTTGCCGGGGCAGAGCAGGAGCGCATGACGTGCTGCAGAGAAGTGTCTTGGCGGGCCATCGCAGTCACCTTTTTGGATGCACCCTCATGCTATCGATCAAGCCCCGGGTTGAAATCGCCCGAACCGAGCAGTCATCCCCCCCCCATTCGGGGGATGGATGACCGCCCGTGGATACGCATCACGCGCCTGCCATCAGCTGCCGCGGGCAGACTCAAACAGGAACCACACCCGCTGCTCGGCCTCGTCGATCCAGTTTTCCAGCACGCTGGCGCTGGCCACATCGCCGTACTCGTCACACAGCTCATGCGTGGCGCGCATGAAGCCGGCCAGGCGCAAATTGTCTTCGCGCAGTTCGGCCAGCATGCCTTCCGGGCTGACGAACTCGGCGTCGTTGTCGATCAGTCGCTGCAAGCGCACGATCTGGCCGGTGGAGCGCAGCGTGCTGCCGCCGATCTTGCGCACGCGTTCGGCCATCGGATCGGTGATCGCGATGATCTGATCAGCCTGATCGTCCAGCAACAGGTGATGGTCGCGGAACTGGGCACCGGACATGTGCCAGTGGAAATTCTTGGTCTTCAGGTACAGCGCGAACACATCCGCGAGCAAGGTATTGAGCTCGGCCGAAATATCACGGCGTGCGTCTTCGCCGAGACCGCTCGGTGTATTGATGGCCGCCTTGCGGCGCGTCTGCGTAGCCTTCTTGTCTTTCATGTCGTTCTCCTGTGTTGAATGAGTTGTTGAAAATCTCACCACGCAAAACCGGCCTCGACGCCGAGATAATTGCCATCGTGACCACCGGCCTGGCGCACCGCCTGACCGACCTTGAAGTGAACCGCCTCGACCGCCAGCGACAGGTTTGCCGATACCGCCCAGTCGACCCGGGCCTGCCCATACATGCCGGTCCATCGACCAGGCACACCCGCGATGCCCGGCAGTACACGGCCCGACTGCTGGTACACGCCATCGCGGGTGGTCTGACGCCACTGCAGGCCCAGTCCCAGCATCAGCGACCACGCGGGCGCCGGGTGCAGCGTGAGTGAGGGTTTGACGTGAATGAGATTGCTGTAACCGGTGTAGCCAGCCAGGGTGAAATACGAGCCGTTCGGAAACAGCGGATTGAACGTATTCAGTGCGCCGTCACCGGGATGGCGATCGCCAGAGGCCGCATCGACCTGCAGGCCCCAACGCGCGGGCCAGGCGGTATCGACGGTGTAGCCCGCGCGCGCACCCAGCGCCCACGCCCGTACCGGCTCGGCGCCCACCCGTCCTTCCTGCCCCATCGCTTCCAGGTCCCAGTCGAACCGCGCCTGCTTGCCGGCATAGCGCAAGTCGACGATGCGCCGGCTTTCGTTGCCGCTGGCATCCAGGTAGTGCACATCGTCGCGAATCCAGCGCGAGTAATATCCGGACAGTTCACCGGCTCCTTGCAGTTGGCGCTCGAAACGCAGCCCGCCGTACTGGAAGTGGTGATCACTGAAGTCATCGAAGCTTGTCGCATCACGGTATTGCACCGGATGGCTCCAGAATCCGATCAGCCGCCAGGCAGCGATTTCGTAGTTGAGCCATACCGCGTCGAAGGCCTGGCGCACGTTAGGGCCATTGCGCGAAGAGATGAAGCGCTGCAGGTCGAAGTTCATTTCCTGCCGGCCCACGCGAACCTTCAGCTGGCCCTCGCCCAGCTCGCTGCTGTAGGCGACAAAGGCCTGACGCAGATCGAGGCGATTGCTGTCTACCGACGTGGCCACTGTCTTGTCGATGGCGCGCGCATCTTCAAGCTGCACGAAGGCCTGCCAGTGCGAGCCCACTCGCGCATCCGCGTGCACCTGAACACGGTCGAGCAAGTAGCTGTCTTCGCGCGCACCCGTGGCCGCTGGCGACAGCGCCTCAGTGAACTCGAAACGCTCGCGCAGATTGGCGCCCAGCGAGAGATAGGTGAATCGATCATTTGCTGACAGCGGAAGGTATTTGAGGCGATCCACTGGCTGCACGCGCAACGCGGGGTCGGCCAGGGCGGACCAGTCTTCCTGCCAGCGGTTGGACAGTATCGCCGGCCGCACCGCGACCACGGCCGGCGTCTCGACGGACTGCGCCAGGACCGTTGGCGATGCAACAGCAGCGACTACCGCGCACGCCAGCAGGCGCGCCCGGCCCATGCGGCCAACCGATCGCCTCAGCATGCGCCTGCACCCGCGGTTCGCGTCTGAGTCACGCCTTGTGTTGCAACGATCAATGCGCGCTTCCTGCCAGTCAACGAGGCAAAGACTAGTCAGCCGCACGCCGCAGCGATTGCACAAAACGACGACATCCGCTGCGCCGGACACAAGCGATCAAAGCGCTCGGCCGATACCGCTTGCGCACGTTTCCAGCAGACACACCCGCTGCGGCGGGCCGCGCGCTCAAACGTGCCACGAATCAGGGCACATTCGTTCAATCCCGCAGCACATCCTGAAGACAACCATGACGACGCGCGAATCATCCATCGCATGCAGCCCCTGGCGGCAGTCGCCACCCCAACTCATCCGGAGAACTTCATGAGCTCAACCATCGCCCACCCCACCCGCAGCGAGAAAGGCTTGCTGACACCGCACAATTGCGTGTTCACCCTGATCGACATGCAACCGCAAATGCTGTTCGGCGTCGCCAGCGCGGACCGCCAGACGATCATCAACAACAACTTGCTGCTGGCCAAGGCGGCCAGGGTGTTCGATGCACCGATGGTGCTGTCCACGGTCGAGAGCAAGGCGTTCAGCGGCAACATGTGGCCGCAACTGAAAGCGGTCTATCCGCAACAGGAAGTGATCGAACGCTCGACCATGAACTCGTGGGACGACCGCCATTTTGTCGCCGCCATTGAAGCCAGCGGCCGCAAGAAAGTCGTGCTGGCCGGCTTGTGGACCGAGACCTGCGTGGCGCTGCCGACGATCCAGATGATCCACGACGGCTACGAGGTCTATGTGGTGGAGGACTGCTGCGGCGATGTCAGCACGCTGGCCCACAACAACGCCATGCAACGGGTGATCCAGGCCGGTGCGAAGCCCGTGACGGCACTGTCGGTGATGCTTGAACTACAGCGCGACTGGGCACTTCGCGGCACGTACGACGCAGTGATGGACATAGTCAAGACGCATTGCGGCGCCTACGGCGTGGGCGTCGAATACGCCTACACGATGGTTCACGGTGCACCGGAAACCAGCTACCCGGAGTACGTGATTCCGGAAAGTTCGGCGCACTGAGATACTTAACTGGGTGACTGAAAGTTTCTTGTCAGCCAGCATTTGCCACTCAAAGGTGCACTCTGACTCTGAGGTTCATCAGCGGTTCTTCACCGATCACCACATCTTGAGCAGCATGAGTGCTGAGGGTCACTGCGCCGACAACGCAGCGGCCGGGGGTTTCTTCGGCATGATCAAGCGGGAACGCGTTCACCGCACACCCTACTTGACCCTGACCGACGCACGATCTGACGTATTTGATTACATCGAACGCTTTCACCATCCCCGAATGCAACGCAGAATCGATGCCCTGGACCAAGCCTTTACGGCCTTAACTCAACTGTCCGCGAAAACGGGGTAGAACCCGTACCGAGGAACCGACGAAGACGGGCTGGATCGTGAAGCATGAAAAGGAAAGGCGAAGGTCAAAGTGCGTTGCCGCTTTGCCCGATCCGGTAATAATCGAAATCAACATGACCGCCGGGATTTTCCGTTGCATCGTTGAACAGACCGAAGCGGTAGCCCATGAACTGCGGCACGGTGTAGACCATCTGCAGCGTATTGCCGATTTGTTTCCATTGCTTCCCGTCGAGGCTGTAGTAGAAATTGGCCTTGTCCGTCTGGTTGCGGAAATCGCAATCGATCTTGAAGTAGACCACCTTCTGCATCAACGGAACCGCCGCGATTTCCTTGGGCGAATCGCCATGCGCATTGACCATGACGATGGACTTCTGACCGTGACCCATTTTGACACCGACGTAGCCGTATTTTTTCTGGAGCGCGATGAGTCCGGCCACGTCGCCATTCTTCATCTTGTCCACATTGAGGCGCGTCGAGGCCGAACTGGTGGGGCCGAAGGTCCGCTGGGTAAGCGTGTTGTGCGCGCCAAGCACGTCTTGATCGACACGGCCGGTCGTAATGCGCAGACGTCCAGGCTTCTGCAGGATGCTCCAGTGCTCGTTATCGGGATTGTGGTTCCATTGCCATGCCAACGGCAGCTTGGGATCGCCGGGCTTGCGTTCAAATTCGTCGGACGCGACGATGCCGGAGACGCCTTCTCCGCCGGCGGGGAGGTCGAGCGTCATGGGCACCTTGCCGTTTTCGCCAAGAACGGGCCAGCCGTCCTTCCAGGTCACGGGCACCAGGTAAGGAACGCGACCGACGGCGCCGTTGTCCTTGAATAGATAGGCATACCATTTGCCTTGCGGGGTGTCGATGAGGCCGCCTTGGGCGATACCGCGATCATCGAGCGCGATGCGACTCTCGTAGGGACCGTCGATTTTGTCGGCACGGCTGATGATGACGGTGCGCGCCCAGCGGCTCCCGGGCGAAGCGATGTTGAAGAGGTAGTAGCGGCCGTTGATCTTGAAAAGCTGCGAGCCCTCGCCTTTGAGCCCGCCCTGGTCGGCGCCGAAGAGGGCGTTGACGTTTTCAGTGACGACCTTGTTCACGCCGCCTGGCTTGATCCCGGAAAGATCGGGTTGCAGCTCGGTGAGCATGATGCGACCGCTCCCGTGAACCATGTAAACGCGACCGTCGTCGTCGAAAAAAAGGCTGTGGTCACCCAGCGCGGGCACGAAACTCGTCGCTTTCCACGGGCCGCGCTGCTCTGGATCGCGCGTGGTGTAGATGTGGGTGCGTCCCGTGGTGGCGGAGAACGTCGAGGCATAGAACACGCCGTTGTGAAAACGCAGGCTGCTGGCCCAGGAACCCTTGCCGTAGGCGTTTTGTCCGTTATCCAGATTCATGGCATCGTTGTCGACCAGTCGGTCGTAGGCGTAGCCGACCAGATCCCAATTCACCAGGTCCTTCGATTTCATGATCGGCACTCCCGGACTCATGTGCATCGTCGTGCTGCTCATGTACCAGGTGTCGCCAACGCGCATCATGGACATGTCCGGCACATCGGCCCAGATAACGGGATTATGGGCAGGATGCGCCGGTGCCGCCGCAAGGGGTAGAGACGCGGCGGAGGCGAGGACGATGGCCCCCAGGAGAAAAAGGATCAGGCGGTTCATGCGGCAGGTGGGAGAGACGGCGGAAGGGCGGCTCAGGCGGCCAGGGTTTTGGTCCATGATTTTGTCCGTGAAGGCAATCTTTGCGTGTAACTGAGTACGTAGGCTATTCATGTTTCCCGTCGGTTTTGAGCAAGACCGCGCCGGCCACTTTCCTTTTTGCCAGTGAGTGATTGGTGGGCGCTGGAAGGCGTTCTCCCGATCCGTTTCATCATCCCTGCGGCAGGGTCGAGATCGCCGGTGGGGGCTGGATATGCTTGACGTCCATAAGCCCCATGCCGGCCATCCATCGCGCGAGCAGCGCGGGCCAGATGCTCAGCAACTGATCGTGTTGGCCAAGGCCGCTGCCATGACCGCCTTCGCGAAAAACATGCAATTCAGCTGGCACATGATGTCGATGCAACGCCAGGTAGTAATTGACACTGTTTTCCGGTGGCACGGTGGTGTCCGCATCGGTCGCATAGATGAAAGCCGGCGGGGTCTGGTCAGTGACCTGCGTCTCGTTGGAGAGAAGCTCGACTATCGCCCTTGTCGGATGCTTGCCGAGCAGATTTTCGCGCGACCCCATATCGGTGAGATCCTTCTTCATCGTCACCACCGGATAGGCGAGAATGGTGAAGTCCGGTCGCGCCGAGACTTTGGCGATGGCATCGTTGCCCAGCGCCGTATTCGGCCCAAAATGCGTCGACACGGTCGAGGCCACGTGGCCGCCCGCCGAGAATCCCATGATGCCGATGTGGTCCTTGGCCAGATGGTAAGTATCGGCGTGAGCCCGCACCCAGCGCATCGCGCGCCGTCCGTCGTCGATGGGCTGCGGATAGCCATGATCCACACCATGCCGGTACTGCAGCACAAAGGCGGCCACGTGATGCTGCTTGAACCATTGCGCGACCAGGATGCCCTCCCAGTCCAGCGCCAGGCCTGCATAGCCTCCACCCGGACAGATCACGACGGCGGTGCCGGTGGGATTGGAGGCAGGAATGTAGGCTGTGAGCACCGGCAATTGCTGTTGACGCGCCCCATCAGGCGGTGATGTTCCCGGCCACAAAGGTACGGTGATGGTGTTCGCGTGCCCCATCGAAGCGATCAACAACAGCGCACCCAGCGCGCCCAGTTTCGCCCGCAGCGACAAGCCGCTCGCTTTGTGGTTGGCCGTACGTGGTTTGCGCAATGACATGATGGGGACCTCAAAAAGATGGCGGGCATCGAGCCCGATGATGGTGGTGATGGCGCCAGCAGCCAGTCACGATGAATCAGCATCAGGGGAGTGATCGGTCCAGGTGATCAAGTCAAGCCATGTGCGCACGCCATCGAACTCGGCTTCAAGGCGACAGCAATCCGGATGGATGAGACCAGTGTCTCCCCGAGGTGCTGCTTCGATAATCTTCAGCGATTCGCGGCGACCTTGCGACTGTCCAGCACCGCGACGCCATAGGGCTCCAGTGACACCTCGTTGCTGGCGTTCCCTTTGGCGAGCACGGGCCACATGGTCGATGGCAGACTCACTCGGCGCGCTGCGGCAGCATGGTTGATCAGGATCACCACCTGATGTCGGGCATCGCCGCGCACACAGACTTCCACGTCTTGAGGAGCACCCGGCAGCGGCGCGTGGACGCCGGCCTGCTGCAACCATGACGCGGTGAGGCGATCGAGCAGGCTATCGTCCAGCCACGCACCGACGTAGGTGATGCTGCCCCTGCCCAGTTGGCGGGTCAGTACCGCCGGCTGATCATCCAGCCAGCCGTTGGATTTGCCGTAACCCAGGACCACCTGAGTCTGCGGCGACTGGACATGCAGCTGTTCGGCCCATATTTTCGCGTTGCCCTGCTCCGCTGCGCCAGCGACGGGCACCGTCTTGTCCAGCGCGTAAAACTGCGCGACGCGCCCACCCAGCACACTCGCCAGCGGGCCGGGTTGACCTTGTGGCTGCAGGCCGTTGTCGGCGTTCTTCATGCCGCTGCGCGGGCCCAGCACCAGATGGCCGCCTTGCTCCACGTAGGCTTTCAACTGCGCCGCTTCAGCGTCGGTCAACACGTTGAGCGCGGGCGCGATGACCAGCTTGTAGCCGTCCAGGGGGGCATGGACGGAGATCACGTCCACCACCTGTGCCTGCGTACGCAGCGGACGATAAAACGCCTTCAGCTCGGCCACCGGATCAAAGTCGGCCGCGTGACGCTGGAAGTTGATTGCCCAGCGGCTGTCAAAATCGTTGATGACGGCCACCTCGGCGTGCGGCGTGGTACCGGCCAGCACCGCACCGGCTTTCGCGAAGTCCGCGCCTACCTGCTGGATTTCGCGGTACACCGGCACCGGCGTGTCATCGGCGCCGACCAGCGTGCCGTGGTATTCCTCCTGGCCATTCGGCGCGGCGCGCCATTGCCAGTATTCGACGGCATCGGCGCCGTGGCCGACGGCCTGCCACGCCATGTTGCGCACGACCCCCTTGCGCAGGGTCACGTTCGTCGCGTGCCAGTTGACGAAACCGGGCTGGGTTTCCATCACCCAGAAATTGCGCCGCTTGTAGCCGCGGGCCAGGTCGTGACGCGCGGCGTTGTCGACCCAGTCGTAGTCCTCGCCGGCGTCCACGTAGTCATCCCACGCCGCCATGTCGAGCACTTGATGCACGGTGTACGCATCGAAGCCGTCGAACCAGCCCATGGTGTTGGTGGTGATGAACTGGCGCGGATCGGCGTGCGGGCGGATGGCGTCGATCTGGTTGACCGAGTAGCTGCGCCAGGTGTCAGTGACGAAGCGCTTCCAGTCCAGCAGCAAGGCAGGATTCTCGTGGTCCGCGCGTGCCGGAATCTGCTCGAAATCGTCGTAGGTCTGGCTCCAGTACGCGGTGGCCCAGCGACGGTTGAGTGCGTCGATGCTGCCGTACCTGTGCTGCAGCCAGGCATGGAACTGGGCCTTGGCATCGGGATCGAACGAGTCCGCCGCGTATTCGTTGTCCAACTGCCAGCCGACCACGTCCGGGTTGTGACCAAAGCGCGTCGCCATCTGCTCGGCGATGTCGTGGGCGAACCGACGGTAGCGCGTGCTGGCGAAGGAGAACTGCTGGCGGTTGCCGTGTTCGTCGCGCACGCCATCCTCACTGACGCGCAAGGTATCGGGGTACTTCTGCGTCAGCCACGCGGGCGGTGCCGCCGTGGGCGTGCCCAGCACCACCACGATATGGTGACGCGCGGCGGCGGCAATCGCGCGATCCATCCAGCCAAAGTCGTAGACGCCCTCGCGTGGCTCCATGCGGCTCCACGCAAACTCGCCGATGCGCACCAGATGCACATGCGCTGCTTGCATCAACGTCAGGTCATGATCCCATTGCGCCTCGGGCCATTGCTCCGGATACCAGGCCACGCCCAACAGCAGCGGTGGCGCATCGGCGTAACGGGTTGCCTGGGCATGCGTCGTGGTGACGAACGCGAGCATCAGCCCCATCGCACTCAGCAGTAGTGCAGCGCGCCTCAGGCGAGTGCTGATCGAGCGAAGACAAGTCGTTCTGTCGCGCCTTGGAAAGCAGCCTCGATGGCTTTCAACTTTCTCCAGCACGGTTGTCTCGTCAAAGATGTGCATAAGGATTCTGATCCTGCCCTTGTTCCTCGGACACCCGGTCAAGCGGTTTGCTACCGCATCATCGAGCTGAGAGAGATGACGAAAAAGAAGATGCCGGCGCCGGTGGGCGCACATGACGTGCTGTTCGGCTCGGGCACATCAGGCGGAGCTCTCATGGTTCGGACGGCTATTTCCTATCGATGGCGACGACCGCAACCGACTTGGGCGGCAGTTCGAAAGTCATCCGCCCGCGCTCGCTTCGCACCGAATAGGCGGCGGGGTGGATCGTGTCCGGCGCAGTGAAAGTGTTGTGCGTGTCCATCTCCGGTCCGGTCAGGATCTGGCCGCTCGCCGTGCCGGTCAGCCCGGTCACGACATGCGCGGAGCGATCGGGATCGAGATTGACCAGCGCGAGGTAGAGCTTGCCGTCGGTGCTGCGCGCGGCCGAGGCATCCACCATCGGCAGGTCGTACTTGCCCTTCACATACCGGGGGCCGCTGATCGTTGCCGGGTAAGGCGTTGCGCCCTGGAACGGCACGTACATGTGGAAGACGTGATAGGTGGGCGTCAGCAACATCTTGTCGCCATCGGTCAGCACCATGGCTTGCAACACATTGACCATTTGCGCGATCGCCGCGAGCTTCACCCGGTCGGTATGACGGAAGAAGATGTCGAGCGTCAGCGCCGCCACTTCGGCGTCGCGCAGCGTGTTCTGCTGGTAGAGGAAGCCGGGATGGCTACCGGGTTGCTGGTCGTACCAGGTGCCCCATTCGTCGACGTAGAGCGCGACCTTCTTGTCGGGATCGTATTTGTCCATGATCGCCGAATGTTTGACGATCAGCGTGTCCATGTAGCGCGCCTTGCCTAGCGTCGCGGCCCATTCGTCCTCGCTGAAACCGGTCGCCGACCCTTTGTGCTCCCAGGAGGAGCCCGGAAGGGTGTAATAGTGCAGGCTGATGGCGCCCGCCTGTTTGGCCGCATCGCGCATCATCGTGTCGGTCCAGGCGTAGTCGGCGTCGCTGGGCCCCGAGGCGACCTTGACGAAGGCGGGCGCGCCCGGCGCCGGATTGACAAACGTGGCGTAACGATTGAACAGGTCGGCGGCGTAGTCGGCTTTCATGTTGCCGCCGCAGCCCCATAATTCGTTGCCGAAGCCGACATACTTCAGGTTGCTCCATGGCTTGTCGCGGCCGTTGGCGCGCCGCGCCTGCGCGAGCGCGGAATCGCCGCTGGCGGTCATGTACTGCACCCATTGCCGTCCATCATAGGCTGGCAGCGAGCCCAGGTTGAGCGAGACATAGGCTGCCGCGCCCAGCGCTACGCTGTAGTCCATGAACTCGTTGGTGCCGAAGCTGTTGTCGTCGGTGACGCCGCCCCAGTTGGTGTTGATCCCCTTGGGGCGCCTGGCGGCAGGACCAATGCCGTCGCGCCAGTCGTAGGTGTCGGCGAAGCAGCCGCCGGGCCAGCGGATCACGGGCACGTGGAGCGCCTGCAGCGCACTCATCACGTCGGTTCGATAACCGTTCCGGTTGGGAACCGACGAATGCGGGCCGACCCAGATGCCGTCGTAGATGCCGCGGCCGAGATTTTCGGCGAATTGTCCCTCGACTGCGGGCTCGATGACGGGGCCAGGGTGGGCCAGGTCGATGGTCAGCGTGACGTGGGCCGGAGCGACCTGCGCGATCGCCGGTGTCGACAGGACCATGGCGGTAACAACGGCAACAAGCGTTCGTTTCATTTTTTGACTCCTGGCTTGAGTGGAAACAGGCAGGCCATGTCATCCATCTCCTCCCCCACCGCCGTTTGGGTATGTTCCCAGGAAGCATGGCTGACCCTGAGGCTTCCACGTGTCTCTATCGTTGGTACATCCAGTTGATTGACCAACGATGGGGCGACTGTTTCCGTGCGATTGAAGTTGACCTGAGTGGCTGACCCCACCTGCCGTTCCCGAACACCTATGACGTGATGGCGAGGCACGATTTCACCGCGCTGCCGCGAGCGTCGACCCGGGACGTTTGGTGTCGAACGGATCAAGCGCGCCACGCATAGTCGGTATACGGCACGTGCACGCACCAACGCCTGGCGACGCCTCACCGTACCGGTCTCATCGACAGGAGCACGCATCCGTGCGCCGGCAGGTCGAGGGACAGGCGTGCGGACGCCTTCCGCGGCTGGCCGCTCCAAAGGTCACGGGCATCGTAGCTGCCGGAAGCCAGGCCGAGCTCGCCCCATGGCGCATCCAGCGAAACGGGCTTGTCGTCCAGATTGAAGATCGCCAGGTAGCGCTCACCATCGCTCCGACCGGACGCCACCCAGACGCGCACGTGATCGAATCCTTTCGGCAGGCGCGCGACTGGATGATTGTTCCAGCTGCTCTGGTTGACTGCGATCACGTCCTGGTTGGTGATCAGCGCGCGCGTGGCGTCGTCCAATCGGGTCAGGTTGGCGCCGAGTATGAGCGGCGAGCGCGCGATGGCTTGCAAGGTCAGCAGCGTGCGCTGCTCGTCCATGGTCAGGCGCGTAGCGCGCGCCGGGCCGAAGCCGGGATGCGGCGCGAGCGTACCGATCGGCAGCATGTCGGCATCCGGCCAACGGCCGTCGCGAGCCTGGCCTGCCCATGGCGACAGCCGATCGAAGAGGTTGCTGATGCCCGACGGGAAAGTATCGGTGGGGTGATCATGCACGAACGACCAGCCGTCCCAGACATCGTTGGTAATGCGCCACATCTGACTGTACTGGCGAACCTCCGCGGCGTGCGACAACTGCGTCGGGCCGGGCGACAGGCTGAGCACGATCGACCGGCCGGTCTTGCGGATCGCCCTGGCGATCTGGCGGATCTCGCTGATCTTGTAAGGGTGGTCGGCGATGCAATCGACCTTGAGGAAGTCCACGCCCCAGCGCGCATACATGGCGAGCATGGCGTCGTAGTAGGCCTGGCCGGCGGGCGTGTCGCGCACGCCGTAGTTGCTGTCGTCCCAAGGGCAGGTGTCCGCGGTGTCGGCGACCTCTTTTGCGTGGAAGGCGGAGCCGGCGACAGGCAGGTCGGCCGCCACGGCCTGTTTGGGAATGCCGCGCACGATATGGATGCCAAACTTCAATCCTTGCGCATGTACCCAATCGGCCAGCGGCTTGAAGCCTTGCCCATGGACCGCGGAGGGAAAGCGGTTGGGCGCGGGAACCAGCAGGCCGTGTGCATCGATGGCGTAGTCGCGGGTCTGCAACTTGTCGGCGAATGGATCGCGCATGTACCAGCCCTGGTCGATGACGACGTAGGTCCAGCCGTAGCCGTGCAATCCGGCGAGAACGCTGGCGTTCGCCTTGAAACCGGCCTCGTCGATCGTGAACCCGAACGAGTCCCAGCTGTTCCAGCCCATGGGCGGGGTAGCGCTGACTTCTTTCGTCGCCGCCATGCTGGTCATGGCCAGCATGAGAATCAGTAGTACAGCTCGCGTGCGTTTGGACATCGGGTTTGCTCCATGTAGGCACCCCGCTCCTTCACGTGCGCAAAGGAGCCAGGCGTTGCGGCATGACGCCCGGGCGTCAGTGGTCCATGAAGGGTGCGGGGCCTGGCCGGATCCACCGCCAAGCTCCTTTGGTGAAGGTTCCGCAGATGATCCCGCGGCCACTGTTCGTGCCCAGGTACATCGTGCCGAAGCTGCGCGGGTCGCCGGCCACGCGCGACACGATTGCATGGCGCTGGCGCATGATGTTGAGCATCAATCTCCCTCCCTGGCAGAACTCTATACGCGACGCCCGGTACCGGGTATTGCGAAAAGCGTCAGCCGTGATTGCGAAAATTGAAACTGCGCTGCAGCAATCGTCATGTGGATGACAAGTCGGTAATAACCGTCACGCAGCGTGCGTGGCGATGGCTCCCCCGGGGCCGTCCTTGTTGGTCTTGTCGTCGCTGCACGGCAGCGCTGCTCAGCTTGGCTCCGAGGTCGGCCCATGCTTCCGACAGCGCGTTGAAGGATATGGCATTGGGCAAGCTGGTTTTGTCGTAGCTTGGCTGCGACTGGAACAACATTCGGCAGCACGTGACTTCGGCTGGCAGTACGTTTTCCCGACCGTACAGCAGTCGACCAATGCTACCGTTGGCGTCGAGCGCCGCCATCACTTCGACGATGCCATCCCAGCGCGTGGATTGAAGACGTCGCGTCTGCGTGCTGGCATCGTCAAGCCACTGAGTGCACATACCCTATGGCATTCTTCACAACCCACCTGCTGGAAACGGGCGACGACATCCGGACCGTGCGAGAACTGCCTGGGGACAGGGATGTCGCCACGACCCAAATCTAAACGCACGTGCTCAGTCGCAACGTCAGGGGGGCCTCAGTCCATTGGATCGATGAGTGGTTGGCGCCGCTGACCGAGCTCGATCACTGGTCACTATGTCAGAGGGCGTTCGGGCAGACGACAAGAGGCCTGGTCATCGCATCCGGGTACTGGCGCAACCACTATTTTGCCGCCACTCTCGGAAAATGGGCTTCCCAAAAGCGGTCGCTCGCGACGGACTACCTATAAAGGGTCGATAGCGGACCATGAGGCACCGCAAGCCGAGGATTTTCTTCGGGTGGAAAATGGCGCTGTCGCACGGGCATTCGCTGTTGCCATGACCCAGCCTTCTTCCTTTGGTGAGCAACACCTGCAAGCCACCCACAAAGAAGCCGCCGCAGGAACTCCCTGCGGCGGCTTCTTTCATCTACCAGCTATCAGCTCTGAATGAAGGCCAGCAGATCCGGGTTGATGATTTCCGGCTGGCTGGCAAACATGCCGTGCGGCAGACCCTTGTAGGTCTTGAGCTCGCCCTTTTTCAGCAGCTTGACTGAAAGCAGGGCCGAGTCGGCTATCGGCACCACCTGATCGTCTTCGCCATGCATGACCAGGGTGGGTACGTCGATCATCTTGAGGTCTTCGGTGAAATCGGTTTCGGAGAAGGCCTTGATGCAGTCGTAGTGCGCCTTGGTGCCGCCCATCATGCCCTGGCGCCACCAGTTCCTGATCAGCCCTTCGGACACCTTGGCGCCCGGCCGGTTGAAGCCGTAGAACGGGCCACTGGCCACATCGAGGTAGAACTGAGCACGATTGGCTATCAACGCCGAACGAAAGCCGTCAAACACTTCCATCGGCAGGCCTCCGGGGTTGTTCGCTGTCTTGACCATGATGGGCGGCACCGCGCTGATCAGCACGGCCTTGGCCACGCGTCCCTTGCCATGACGAGCGACGTAACGCGCCACTTCGCCGCCGCCAGTGGAGTGCCCGACGTGGATGGCATTCTTGAGATCCAGCGCCGTGACCAGTTCGGCCACGTCGGCGGCGTAGGTATCCATGTCATTGCCCGTATCGGTCTGGGTGGAGCGCCCATGACCGCGACGATCGTGCGCGATGACGCGATAGCCCTTCTGCAGGAAGAACAGCATCTGGTTGTCCCAGTCATCGCCGCTGAGCGGCCAGCCGTGATGGAAGACGATCGGCTGACCCGTGCCCCAGTCCTTGTAGAAAATTCGGGTACCGTCTTTGGTGCTGATCTGGTCCATGTGTTGTTTACCTTGATGATGAGTTGGAGGGGAGGTGTGCGATGAGGCGTGGGCGCCAAGCGCCGCACCTGTCATCGGCAAAACCAGGCCGGCCGCGATGGCGGTGGCGCTGCCGATCAGCACCCTGCGGCGTGATCCGTCGAACCCTTCGTCTGAACTTTGCCCGGACATGGCCGATGAACCTCACAGAGCGATGCGAACGTGACTGGAATTGCCGATCGCGATGCTTGATCGGATCAACGACCCGGACGTTAGCGCGACTCACGGCGCAGGAATTGGATGTTCGTGCGGCGTTTGCTGCGCCCCACCCGACACCAGACGCGCGTGAGCATGCCAACGGCACTGCTCTTGGCGTCAGCTCCGACAGCGGCGGATGATCAGTGCGTCATGCGGGACGAGCGCGCGTCGGCCAGCGCACCGATTCAGGGCCCGATGATGCCGCGCTTCAGGGCAATCGTCACCGCGTGGGTGCGATCCCTCGCATCGAGCTTGGCCAGGATGTTTTTCATGTGCGCCTTGACCGTCTCTTCCGAGATGCTCAGCGAATTGGCTACCGCCTTGTTGGAGTTGCCACCGGCCACACAGGTCAACACGGCGATCTCGCGCGCAGTCAGCGCGTCGTCCAATACGTGGTCGGCGATCTCCGCGGCGATCTCGGCGGGAATGCTGCGCTTGCCCGCATGCAGTGTTCGAATCGTCTCGACCAGCTCCTTGCGCAACGCGGTTTTCAGCAGATAGCCGCGCGCGCCGGCCTTGAGTGCACGCACCGCCTGCACGTCACCCTGGTAGGTCGTCAGCACCAGGATATTGGCGGCGGGAAACTCGGCACGGATGGCGGTGATCGCATCGACTCCGCTCATCACCGGCATCTGCAGATCCATCAACACGATATCCGGCAGAAATTTTCGGAACTGCTCGATGGCCTCGAAACCGTTGCTCGCCTCGGCTACCAACTCCATGCCGGTCTGCCCCTCGATCACTGCCGCGATGCCTTCGCGCAACAGGGGGTGATCGTCCACGGTGAGAATACGAATGGGTACCTCAAGTGAATTCATCCGCCCCTTCCTCCACTGACCAGCCGAACCAGCCAGTTCATATAGCCATGCGAGCTGTCGCCATAGGCAACGCTGGCAGGAACCCTGATATCCACCTCGGTGCCCAGATCGACGCCGCCCCAGATATCCAGCGTCGCTCCCATCCGCGCCGCTCGCTCCCGCATGCCGGCCAGCCCCCAGTGCCCCGGCTTGCTGCCATCGTCAACCACCCGCTGATCAATACCCACACCATCATCGCGCACGCGCAGCCGCAGGTAGTCCGGATCGTGATTGATCTCCACCTCGATCGCACCTGCCCGGGCATGGGCAAAGGCATTGCAGATCGCCTCGCGTCCGATCCGGTAAACCTCATCGCAAACCAGCGGGTCAAGCTTGCGTACTGCCCCTTCCATGATCACACGAAAATCGACCGACTGACCCTGCGCCAGCTCTTCACCCAGCGCGCTCAACGCACGCGAAAGGCTGTTGATGCCGTGCGCCGCGACGCGCAGGTCATGCACGCGCTCGCGGCCTTCGATCAGCACATCATCCGCACGATCAAGCGCCTTCTCGATCATGCTGCGAGCCTGGCTTTCGAGCGGCAGTTTCTCGGCGACTGCCTGGAAGCGAAGTACCAAGCCCTGTACCGACTGCAACAAGGTGTCGTGCAATTCACGCGCAATACGCTCGCGCTCGAGGTGACGCTCATGCAGGCGATCACGCACGCGCAGGGTCATCTGTCGCAGCCTCAGCAGAAAAAGTACCAGCAGCAGCGCGGCGCCCAGCAACACGCACAACACCATGAAACTGCTTGTCTGGTAGAACATCGGCTCGATGTAGAACTCGACGCTGGCACCGTGCCGGTTCCACACCCCGTCGTCGTTGGCGGCGATCACCTGAAAGCGATGGCGTCCCGGCCCAAGGTTGATATAGAAAACCTCACGGCGGGTGCCCGCATCCAGCCACTGATCATCGATGCTGTCCAGTCGATAGCGAAAATGGACGCGTTCGGGAATCGACAGGCTCAGCGCGGTGTAGGCGATCTGCACGCTGCTGGTACGCCGGGGCAATACCAGCGCCGACGATGGCAGGTAAGTACGTTCCATGGCCGTCAGCGACTGGATGTCCACCGGTGGCGGCACTGCATTCCGATGCAGGTGGGCAGGATCGATCCAGGCGACGCCCTGATTGGTGGCAAACCACAATCGCCCATCGCTGTCGGCCATCGCCGTCGGCGATGCATTTTCCTGCAGGGCGATACCCGGCAGACCATCCTGATCATCGAACAGGCGATAGTCGAAATCCTTTCCGGGGTGGTCGAACGCCTCATTCAACGCGTCCTTGCTGATCCGCACGACGCCCTTGCTGCCATTGATCCATACATCGCCGTTGGTAGCCCTCGCGATACCGGAGATACCGCCAAGCACGCCAGCCTGTTGCGATGAAATCGACTGCAGTATTCCGTCGCGGAAGCGCGCAAGCCCTGAGCCGCCGCCAAAAAGCACCTCGCCAGCAGATGCGTTGATGGTGGCGATGTTGCCTATCCGCAGGCCATCCTTTTCCGTAAAGAGACGCGTCGCGTTCCCCGCCAGCAGAGCGACGCGATTGCCGGAATAGCCCATCCACAGGCGACCGTGCGGGTCGATGGCCATGCTCGTCGCCTCGGACCGGGCCAACCGCGGATCGACCTGCAGTGAGCTCCATGCGTCTCCCGCAAAGTGCTGGATGCCTCGGTCCACGAAGGCTACCCACAAGCCACCGGCAAGATCCGGCGCCATTGCGCGCGGAGTCGCCGTGGAGGCGCCGTCAGGCCACGGCAGCCTGACCAACCTGCCGTCGTTGACGCGATAGATTTCCTTGCCGAAAAGCCACAGCAAACCATGGCCCGCCGCCTGGGCACTGCCGATGTCCGGCAGGCCATCCACCACCGCCACCGGTTCGCCATGCTCGGCACGGAACAGCGTCCCGGCATTGATGATCCAGACCGTTCCATCGGCATCGGCCGCCACGGCGAAATGCGATGACGGGCCGACCGTAATGGTTCGCGGCACGACAACATTGTTCTGGCGCAAGCTGTTGAGACCGAGGTTGGTCCCGACCCAGATCGTGCCCTCGCGGTCCTGCACCAGCGGTACGGCAAAGTCGGCGGTAAGCCCGGCCTTGCGATCCAGCGTGAGGTTCAAGTCATCGGGCTGCAATGAATGACCATCGTTGGCATGCGCCGGATCGGTCACCTCGAAAATCCCACCCTGCAACGCATCGGTAGCCCATAGCCGGCCCCGCTTGTCGAACAGCATCCGCTTGGCCTGCGCGAAGGCTGTCCTGGCGGGCGGCTTTTTCAGGTCCAATTGCAGGTGATCGACCGTCAGCCCCGGCAACGCACGCGTGCCATGCAAGCCATCCGACAACCAGAGCATCCCATCCGGCGCCTGGGCGAGTACCGCGCTGTCGCCCACCTGCAGGCCCGCATCGAGAAACACATGTGCGCTCTTGGGTAGAACGACCAGCCGCTCGCCGGTGGTCACCCACAAATTGCCTGCGCCATCGATCAACGACCACTGCGCGCGAGTCCCCGGGTAGTGCCATGACGGCCCAAGGGCGTGCCAGCGCCCACCCGCAAAACGGACCAGGCCATCGTCGGTGGCAGCCCACAGCACACCGTCATTGCCCAGCGAAAAATTGTAGACCAGCGCATCGGGAAAGCCCTGGCGCGTGTTGTAGTTGATCAGCTTCCCGTCGCGAATCACGCCGGCCCCACCTGAGTAGTAGCCCAGCCAGATGTCGCCATCGGGCAGTTGAAGCATCGCGGTGATGTTCTCCGAGGGGAGCCTCTGCCCCGATGGCAGCGTGACAGGCTCGAATGTCACTCCGTCGAACCGGTACAGGCCGCTGCCCGTACCCAGCCAGAGGTAGCCATCCTGCCCCTGCAGCATCGCCCAGATATCCGCTGGCGCGCCGTCCTTCAGGTGCCAGCTTGACCGATGAAACTGCTCGATCACAGCCGCTCCCCGTGCCGAAGCGATGCCTCCCGACTGGCAAAGCATCAGCGCGAACACGATGCACCAGCAGCGCCATGTGGCGCAGATGCCTCGGGCGGTTCTTTGCATCACTGTTTCCATCTTGGCGAAAGGGTCATGGATAGCTTGCTTGCACGATGAAGGGACATCACCCAAATGGGTTAGTCGACACTACCTCTGCTTTGGATTTACCCGCCCGGGACAGCTGGCTAGCCTGAGCAGTGTGCAACGTCTCTACTCCATGTTTCCTCTCGGCGGCCCCGGCGCGGGTCTTGTCCTGCTTCGATTGGCCATGGTCGTAGCGCTGTTCGTGGACCGCCGGGCGGTGATCGACAGCCTGCCGGGCCAGTTGGCCATTCCGTTCCTGGCCTTCATCGCGATCGCGCTGGTCATGGGTGTTCTCACCTCGGTATTCACTTCGCTCGGCGTACTGATCAGCGCGCTGGCCATGGTTCGCGCCAGCACCATGGCGACCTGGATCGGTGTGCTGCTCCTGCTGATGGGCGGCGCCTTGCTGCTGCTAGGACCGGGAGCTTACTCGCTCGACGCACGAATTTATGGCCGCCGGATCGTCACCCTTCGCCGCCGGAAAGAGTGATCGCATTGGCACCAGCCAAGGGAGAAACCACGAGCATGCGTCATGCCCTCACGATCGAACAATTCGGATTGAGCTTTGTGGCGGGTTACGCCGACACACTGAGCTATATCGCCATGAGCGGCCTGTTCACCGCCCACGTCACCGGCAACATGGTGCTGGCCGCTGCCCATTTGAGCGGCCAGGGCGACAGCATGGCCGTGGCCAACCTGGTGATGATCCCGGTATTCATGCTGATGGTGGGGCTGGTGACGATGCTCGCGCGCAGCCGACGGTTTGCCGGGCATGCACCAGAACGGTTGGTGCTGTGGTTCCTGTTGCTGGAACTGGTCTTGCTCATCTGCTTCTGCGCGGCCGGAGTTCATACGGCGACCATCGCTGGCTTCCCGTTGCGCTCACCGGGCGACGTCATTCCGGTGGCCACCCTGGGTGTGGCCGCACTCGCCGTGCAGAACGCCCTGCCCCGCCTGAGCGGCCTGCAACGCCTGCCGACCACGGTGATGACCGGCAACCTGACCCAGTCGGCGATTGATCTCACCCGCTGGCTGACTTCGTGGCCCGCTGGCGATGGAATCGAGCGCACCGCAACCGCCCAGCGTCTGCGCAAGATGGTGCCAGGCGTCGCCGGCTTCTTCGTGGGTGCGGCGACCGCCGCGCCCATGACCCACTGGTTCCATTTTCAAAGCCTCGGGCTGGCCTGCCTCGCCCTGCTGCTGATCATGCCGGCTTGCGTTGCCGGCGCGCGACTGCCCGTTGCGCTCGGCAAGTGATCGTCCGGCTTGCGCGAACTGGCGGCCACGATTTGTCTGACCACGCGAGTCGCGTCAGTGCAAGCCGACAACGCCAACCACACGTTTGTGCAATCCACCAAATCGACCCTCGTTGCACGATCGTCACATCGCCGCACCGGCCCCAGCGCTGATCGGACCAGTCAGGCCAGGACCGCGTCAGCGCGCGTCCGCCGCCAGGGCCGTAACGCATCGCTCAAAGAGAACCTCGCCATGAAGCCCTATCTGATCTCCCTGCTCGTCGGCATGCTGGTCGGCGTCATCTACGCCTTGTTCAAGGTGCGCTCACCGGCGCCACCAGTGATCGCGCTGGTCGGCTTGCTCGGCATCCTCATCGGCGAGCAAGTGGTGCCGATCGCCAAACGCCTGCTCAGTCCGCAGCCGGTCAGCGTGTCCGAGATTCGGGCCGAGTGCGCCGCACACGTGTTCGGCGAACTGCCACAGCGCGCGCCGGACAAACCCAAGGCAGCAAACGAGCGGTGCTGAGAAGGCCAGCCCATAAGCCTGAGGGGGCATTTCAGAGCGCGAAGAGACAAACGACCAGATAGTCACGCTGCCACGATCCGCCTGTGGCAGCCCATCATCCAGCACGCCGGAGTTACCGCATGAATACCAACGCACTGCATGCTCTCACGACGCTCCACACACTACTCAGTTTCATCGCGCTTCTCGCCGGATTCATTTGGCTCGTGATGGTCCTTCGCGGGGCATTGGCGCAGCGCTGGCAAGGGATCTTTCTGGTCACGGCCGCGGCGACGACGCTCACCGGTTTCATCTTCCCATTCAACGGCTTTACTCCGGCGATCGGGGTCGGCATGGTTGCCGCGATTACCCTGCTCATCGCTTTCGCCACCGCACGCGCGCGCGCCACACCGCCACAGCCGTTGCGGGCGGTGCCGCTGGCCATGCTTGTACTGAATGTCTATCTGCTGGTGTTTGTGGCCATCGCCCAGGCCTTCGGGAAGATCGCGGTTCTGCATGCCGCTGCACCCACGCTCAAGGAAGCACCCTTCTCCGTGGCACAGGGGCTGGCACTCGTCGCTTTCGTCCTGCTTGGGATCCTGGTGCTCCGCCGTGGCCGGCGACTGGAGCGTGGCGTCAGCTAGCCTCGACACGAGGCGCGCAGCTCCCGGAAAACCAGGCACTCTGGACCACTCCAGTCGATCAACGGACCTTCTGCAAGGTAACCGGCCGGAGCATTCATGCACTTTTCGGTTTGGCGCCAAACGTGCCAATCTTGATGATGGGAATCTTCCATTGATTCACCAGTGTCACTGGCGGCAAGGCCGGCAGTTCCTGTCCCGGTTCCGGAGCATCGCTTCATGAAGTCCAGCGGGTATGTCGCGCTAGCGGCCCTTTGTCTGCTTGTCTCGCCGTTTTCCACACGCGCCGACAGCGTCGCGCCAAGGTTTCAGTTGGACGATCTGCAAAAGATCGTCAGTCTGGCCGACCCGCGAATCTCACCGGACGGCAAGCGCGTGGCGTTGATCGTTTCCACCCCGGACTGGAAGAACAACAAGCGCCAGCAGGAGATTGATCTGATCGACGTGGCCAGCGGCGTGCGGCGTACGCTGACCTGGAAGCGCGAGGAAATATCCTCGCCGCGCTGGTCACCGGACGGTAGCCAGCTCGGCTTCCTCGCCAAGGATGAGCAAACGAAGCAGGACCAGCTCTACGTCATGCCGATGGATGGTGGCGATGCCCTGCGCATCACCGACGCGAAGCAAGGTGTCGACTCGTACAGCTGGAGTCCGGACGGTACCCAGCTGGCCTTCATCAGCGCGGACGAAGCCGCCAATGCGAAGGCAATCAAGGCGCATGACGATGCGTTCCAGGTGACGGACAACCATTACCCAGCAGTGGCGGTGCGGCGAAGCGGCTGACCGAGGGCAGCTACAGCCTGCAGACCGACCAGCAGAATGACGCGCCCGCACCGGTGTGGAGCCGCGATGGCCACAGCATCACTTTCACCCGCTTCCCGGGACCGTACTGGGGGCCGTCCTTCCATTCGGTGATCGACAGCGTCGGTGTCGCGGGTAGCACGCCCGCCAGCGTGGTCACCGAGCAAGGCGCGATGGATGCCAGCTATGCACCGGACGGCGACACCCTCGCCTTCATGCGTCCGCGCGGCGGCGACCAGAACAACGGCAATGCGGTCTACGTGAAAAGCGGCGGCGCGATCAGGGACTCCACCAGCGCACTGGCACGAAACATCAACAGCTATGCATGGCTTCCGCGCGACAAGGGCCTGTTGCTGGCCGGCGAGGATGGCACTCACGGCGTCTTGTGGCAGCAGCCATTGAACGGCAACGCCAGGATTCTTGACCTCGGTGACGTCGAAGCCTCGGCAGATATGACGGTTTCGAAAGCCGGCGCTGTGGCGTTCATCGGCAGCACGACCAGCCATCCGGGCGAGTTGTACGTGATGGTTTCGATCGCTGCCAAACCGCGTCGCCTGACCAACCTCAATACCTTCGTCGACAAGCTCGTCCTGGGCCGCACCGAGAGCATCGACTGGCTGGGCCCGGATGGCTTTCACGGAGACGGTGCCGTGACTTATCCGGTCGGCTACCAGCGCGGCCGGAAATACCCGCTGGTGCTGGTCATCCATGGCGGCCCTGAAGAAGCGTCCACCGTGAAATTCTCACCACTGCCGCAGTTGCTGGCCGCCGCCGGCTACCTGGTTTTCCAACCGAACTACCGCGGCAGCACCAACCTCGGCGACGCCTACCAGCATGCGATCTACCGCGACACCGGCGAAGGCCCGGGCAAGGACGTGATGGCCGGACTGGCGGCCGTGCAAAAACTCGGCGTCGTCGACGGTGACCGCATTGCCGTCACCGGCTGGTCCTACGGCGGCTACATGACCACCTGGCTCACCGGCCACTACCCGCAGGCATGGAAGGCTGCCGTATCCGGTGCCGCGCTGACCGACTGGGTGATGGACTACACCATCTCCTACTACCAGACCGGCGACACCTACTTTTTCGGTAGCTCGCCATGGAAAGCCAGCGATCACGCCATCTGGCGCGAGCAGTCACCCATCACGGCTGCGCACAACGTCACCGCGCCGACCCTGATCATGGGCGATGTCGGCGACCCCAACGCGCCACTGGTGAACAGCTATGAGTGGTACCACGCGCTGCGCGACAACGGCGTGGAAGTGGAGTTTTACGCCTACCCGGTCGACACCCACTTTCCCAAAGACATCGTGCACACCACCGACGTCTATCGCCGCTGGGTAGGCTGGATGGACAAGCATCTGAAATAGCGCCAGTTCGTCATGCGCATACCCGGCCGCTTCGCTCAGAAGCGGCCGTCCTGTATCAGTTGCTCGACTTCCTGGTCTGAAAAAAGGCGTGACCGGGTGAGGAAGCGCACGCCCTCACCGTTCTCCAGCGAAAACATGCCGCCGCGCCCCTCGACCACGTCGATGATCAGTTGCGTGTGTTTCCAGTATTCGTACTGCGATGGGCTCATGTAGAACGGCGCACCGGCGATCTCGCCCAGCTTCACGTCACGATCGCCGACAATGAAATCATCCTGCGGATAACACATCGGCGACGAGCCATCGCAACAGCCTCCCGACTGATGAAAAAGCAGGGCGCCGTGTCGATCACGCAGGCGCTCGATCAGCACCTCGGCCGAGGCGGTGGCGAGTACTTTCGCCACGGGATTCGGATTCGTATGAGGCATGGAGAGTCTCCGATGAGGTTCGCTCAGAAAGTCAGATGCGCACCAAGCATCCAGGTACGATCCGGGCCGGGTTCGAAGTAGCGTCCGTTACCGTCGTTGACGATCACCGAGCCGATGTAGCGGCGGTTGGCCAGGTTGTCCACGCGTGCGCTTAGCTGAAGCCGCGAGCTTTCGCCGATGGCGAAGGTATACGAAGTATCCAGGCCGATCAGCCCGTAGCCAGCCGCGCGCTGCGTGTCGGTGTCGTTGACCGTGACCGTGCCTACACCGGTCAGATCGATGCCTTCGTGCCAGCCGAGGTCGGAGCCATGCTGCAATCGAAGTGAGCCGTAGTTTTCGGGTACACCCGGCATGCGCGAACCAGCCGCCACCGGCAGCGAAGGCACCACGCATGGAGCGCTGAAGCAGGTATTGAAGGCGCTCAGGAATCGCGCCTGCAAATGGGTGACCCCGGCACTGATCTGCCAGTCTTCGGCAAAGCTTCCGGTCAATGATGTCTCGAAACCCTGCCGTCGCGTATCACCCACGTTCTGGTAAGTGGAACGGCCATTCGAGTTGCTCTGGACGGCCAGCTCGTCATGCGTATTCGAACGGAAGACTGCCGCGTCCAGCTCCAGCATCCGGGTGATCTGCCACTTTGCCCCCAGCTCCATGTTGATGCTTCGGGCTGGCCGCAGGTTCAGAGCCAGGCCCGGTGAGCCATCGCTGCGATAGCCCAGCTCGTTGAAGCTTGGTGTCTCGAAGCCCCTGCCATAGCTCGCATACAGACGGACATGCTCGCTGGGTCGAAAATCCAGCCCGGCCACGGGCGTGGTACCACCGAAGTTGACGCCACCACTGTTGTCCGGGTTCTGCGCGTTGGCATAAAAATCATGCGACCTGAAGCGCACGGCATCATGTCGCGCACCCAGCAGCAACGACCAGCGATCGGCAAAATGCCAATACCACTGCGCGTACTCGTCTACGCTGTTGACGTTGTCATCCTCATCGCGCCGTAGCTGACCCATCACACCGAGGGTGGTGCCGACGAAATTGTTGTAACCGACGCGGTGCTGCTTCTGCGCGTCGCCACTGGCACCCAGCACGAACTCGTAATCGCGCCCGGCCAGCCGGCCGCGATGAGTCCAGCGCGCATCGGCACCGCCGTACTTGGTGCTGAGATCGATCACGCCGCCCGATGACAGAGGACTGGCCTGGGCAAAGATCGGAATCGACAGATACTGAACGACGCTGCGTTGACCGTAGTAGGCCATCAGACGCAACTGGTCATGGTCGCTCATGCGCTGGTCGAAGATGGCGCCAATCTGGTTCTGCAGGATGCTTTTGCGCGTGTTGTACTGACTGGCCACGGCAGTCGCCTGGCTGGGATTCGCATCGACCTGGGCCCGGGTGAGACCCAGCGGATCCTGCGACAACGGCTGGTTGAGCCGGTTCAGCACGATGGTGAGTTTCTTCTGATCACCCAGATCGATACCGAACTTGGCGTTGTCCGATTCACGGTGTACCCGGCTGTGCTGGCGATAGCCGCCTGAAAGAAACAACGACCCGGCAATGTTGTAGTCCACTGGCCCGATGGTGCCGCGCGTATCGGCGCTGTAGCGAAAGCTGTCGTTGCTGCCGGCGCTCACCCCCAGCGTGGTCAGTGGCGTGGGCGTGCCGTCGGCACTCCATATCTGCACCACGCCGCCGGCGGCATTGCCATAGAGCACTGAAAACGGACCGCGCAGTACCTCGATCCGGTCGGCGCTGTCGAAATTGAAATGCGAAACCTGGCCCTGGCCGTCCGGCAAGGTGGCCGGAATGCCATCGACGTAAAGACGGATGCTGCGCACGCCGAACGTGGCACGCGAGCCAAAGCCGCGAATCGAGATCTGCTCGTCCTGCGCATAGTTCTGCCGATCACGCGCAAGGATGCCTGGCACTCCCACCAGACTCTCGGACAGATTCACTCCCGGCTGACCAGCCTGGTAGGGCGCCACCTGGACAACGCTAAGTGAGGCAGGCACGTCAAAGGGCGACAGGTCGAGGCGACTCGCATTGACCTGGACTGGCGCCAACGACACCACCTTGCGGGTAGCCACGGGATACTGAGTGACTTCTGCTGCTGAATCGGCAGCAGCGGCCGACACTGCAACCAACCCCAGACCACACAGGATCAGCAAGCCTGGTGCCCTCGAATGCGACTTGCCTGAAATGCCCTTGCCTGCTCTCTGTACCGTCCTTCGCGTCTGCTTCATATGCAACTCCCGATGGTGCAAACAAATCCGTGCTGCGGGGCGCAGCCCATGACGCTGTACCCGCGCAGCACACTGATGCTGGCTTCCGTTGCCTCAGTTGCCGCGATAGATCAGATCCACCTTTGACGCTTTCGCCTCATCAAAAGTCAACGCCTTGCCTCCTGCAGGATAGCCGTTCTCTTGCAACAGAAAGGCCATGATCTCGACATAGTCCTGATGTTCCAGACTGCCTGGCGCGGTCGCCGGCATGTTCTGCGAGACGATGGTGAAGATATCGCCAACGTGGAAATCCGACTTCGGCGAAGCAAAATTCGCCCCCTTCAAGGCAGGGCCGGAGCGCCCCTCCAACATGGGACCGTGGCATCTCGCGCAGTTCTCGAGGAATTTCTGCCTGCCCTCGGCAGCCTGTGCATCGGTGAAAAGTGCCGGTGCTGCAGCGTGGTCGAGCTCGGGCACAGCAGCTCGCTTGCCTTTCGGCTTTGAGTCGCATGTTCTGACAGCCGTGCGCCGGGTGCGCGGCCGCCACAACGACGCGGACTGGCCGCGATCAGCCACATGAGCCATCGGCTGCGCCGGCCCGGTCTCCGCGTACAGCGCCAGTATCCGCGTCAGCTCGCCGGATGCCGTCATCGCCGCGATCGACTTGTCGAAAGCGGCGGCCGCCGGTGCATTGCCGTCGTCAAACAGGGCCACCAGGTTGAACTGCGCATGCGGCTCGTGCAGTTCGTGGTAAGCGAAGCGGCCCGCCTGGTGCCGCTGCGACAGATACTTCACGACAGTGGGCTGCCACAGCATCGCCGCATGCACCTTGTGCTGCTCAAGCGCCTTCAGTGCGTCCTCGTTGCTCAAATGAACATCGGCCTGCAGTTCCGGATGATTGACGAAGTACAGGTTGGGTGTGGTCTGGTAGGTCACCGCGACCGTCGTATGACTGGGCAGTTGAGCAAGGCTGGTGGCCTTGCTGCCCCTTGGCGTAACCAGCACAAAGCCGGTGTGGCCATACGGTACGGAGGCATGCAGCCCTGGCAACCCGGACGTTTCATCCGCATCGATCGGGAAGCCGAGCACCAGAGCGCAACTCTCATGGGCGAGCTTGTTGAACTGCTTGGCGGAAAAACCGTCGTCGCCACCGCCGCTGCCGTCGAACTCGTGAACCTTCAACGTATTGCCTTGCTGTGCCGCGACTGCACGGGCCACGCTGTAATCCATGGCCGCCGCCGGGCTACTCCTGTCGATGCAGACAGACAGCTCTCCCGCCGCGGCGGTGCCGCCGTACAAAAGTACGGCGGCCACTCCGACGAGGCACAGTTTCAGTCTGCATTTTTTCGGAAACTTCTTCATGCTTCGACTCCTCCGGTTACAACGCGAACACGTACAGGTGACCACCCAGGGGGATATTCATCACCGCCGGATCGTTCGCCATGTCGCCGCCCCAGATTGGCGTGCCGCCACCCCAGCCGGCATAGACGCTGATGTATTGCTTGCCATCGACCTGCCATGTGCTGGGCACGCTTTCCAGTCCGGAGCTCAGCTCGGGACTCTTCCACAACACCTTGCCGCTCTTTGCATCGAAGGCATACAGATGGCCATCGGCACCGCCTGAAAAGACCAGGCCGCCCGCCGTGCTCAGCATGCCGCTGTTCCACGGCAGCGCCGACGGATGACTCCACGCCTGCTTGCCGGTATTGACGTCAATCGCCTGCACCTCGCCCCACTGCCCCTTGAACGCGGGATCGGCGACGACCTTGAAGGTTTCGCCCAGGAACGGCAGACCCGCCTTGTAACTCACCGTGGTGCCCTTGATCGTCATGCAGGTGTGCATGGTCGGCACATAGGCAAGGTGGGTCTGCGGGTCCACCGAGATCGGCCACCAGTTCTTGCCACCGAGGAAGCTCGGGCAGGTGAACACCTGCTTGTCCACGGTCGGACGCATCGCCGGGTCGGTGGTGACCTTGCCGTCCGTCGAGCCGTTGACCGAAGTGGCAGTGACGAATTTCTTCATGTAGATCAGCTTGCCATCCAGGCGGTTGATCGCATAGAACCAGCCATTGCGGCTGGCGCTGACGATGGCCTTGTACGCCTTCCCTTCGTAGTTGACGTCGGTGAGTACGGTCTCGTTGGTACCGTCGTAGTCCCAGGTGTCATTCGGCGTGTACTGGAAATGCCACTTGATCTTGCCGGTGGCCGGATTCATGGCGATCACCGAATCGGTGTACAGGTTGTCGCCCGGACGCAGCGTGGCCAGCCAGGGGCCGGGATTGCCGACCCCCCAGAACAGCGTATCGGTGGCCGCGTCGTAGCTGCCGGTCAGCCAGGCGCCGCCACCACCGGTCTTGTAGGCACCTTTCGGCCAGGTCTTGCCGCCGGGCTCGTTCGGCGCCGGAATCGTGTACTGCTTCCACACCTGCCTGCCGGTCCTGGCATCAAGCGCCTCGATGAACCCGCGTGCGCCGTATTCACCACCGGACTCGCCAACGATCACCTTGCCCTTGACCACCAGCGGCGCGAGCGTCATCGCATAGCCGACGTCGGCCGGAATGAGCTGCTTCTTCCACACCACCTTGCCGGTACGGCCATCCAGTGCGACCACGTAGTTGTCCAGGGTCGCCATGTAGACATTGTCGCCGTACAACGCCACGCCACGATTGACCACGTCGCAACAGATCGTCTTCAGACCGACATGGGACAGATCATGCTGGTATTTCCACAACGGCTTGCCGGTGCTGGCCTGAAACGCGATCAGCTCGTTTTTGGGCGTCGTGATGTAGAGATAGTCGCCGTTGACGATGGCCGGAGCCTCATGCCCTTGCTGGAAGCCGGTCCTGTAATCCCAGACCTGCTTCAGGCCGGTGACGTTGTCGGTGTTGATCTGCTTGAAAGGTGCATAGCCGGTGCTGGCGTAGTCACGCCGGTACATCAACCAGCCATTGTCATTGGCGGCATCGGCCAGGCGCGCCGTGGTTACTGGCGAGAAATCGGCTGCAAGCGCACCGCCTGCAAGCACACTCAAGGCGACGAAAAGGCTGGTCTTGCGCAGGATGTTCAATGATTTCATTTCTATCTCCCGATGGATCAAAGATGTGGGTCACGTTTTCGAGTCGCTCCGCTGGATCGCTGCAGACGACTCAGAAAAAAAGGAATCCACCCAGCGCGATGCCGTTCATGCGCGCGGTGTTGCCCAGGAAGTCCCTTGAGCGGGTCTGGCTGAGCTCGAGGCTCAAGGTCACGCTCCTGGTCAGCGCGTAATACGCGCCACCGGTGACATTGCTGTTGGACTTGAAATCCGCGTTGCTGACCAGGTCATCGCGATTGCGGCTCACGCCACCGCTCAAGCCGAGCTTCAGCTTGTCGGTCAACTGGCAGGTGCCTTGCAGCAGGTAATTGATGCCTTTTGAATTGCCCTGGTCGCCATCGGTCAAAATGCCGATGCCGCGGCCTTCCTGCACATTTGCCAGCACAGCAAACTTTCCAAGGGTGTATGAGGCGCCGGCCTCGGCGGCAAGCATGGTGAAACTGTCAGGCTGCACACCTGAGCCGGCGACCGCATAGAAGCGCTGCGACTTCGCACCGAGCCAGCTCTTGAAGCCAGCCGCCGCGTAGGCCAGCTGCAGTTGCACCTGCGGGGCTGAACGCGAATCGTAGACACCGGTATTGTTGACCGGGCTGAATACGCCGCCGGTGAAGCTCAAACCGGTGGTTCCCGGTGTGCTGTAGACGATCTGGCCATAACTGCCGAGATAGGTGTAACCGGCACCAATATGTCCGAGTGCGACACGCCCTCGCTGGGTCGCCTGGATCGGCGCACCAGCGCCGAGCATGGTCATGTCGGTGAGGATCGCGTTGGAGCCGAACACGCCGTAGTCACGACCGAGCTTGACCGTTCCGAAGTCCGGCGTACCGAGGGTGAAAAATGCCTGTCGCACGTCCACGCCGCTGTTTGCAGCCAGCGCATCCGAGGTGGCGACACTGGCCATCAGGCTGACCTGCGCCGCGATATCGATGCCTTGCTGCTGCGTCGTGAACTTGGTCGTCAGCGCATCCGGCAGCAAACCATTGCCGATCGTGGTGCGGTTCTGCTGGCCACCACAGCCCAGCGCCCGGCCCGCCAGCGCGGTACCGCCTACCGCCGCGCCGTTGCAGCTGACCGTGGTGTAGTAGGCGTTGGCGAAACCGCTGAGGTCCACCATCCAGTTGTCACCACTGAATGAGGTGGCGCTGGCTGCCAGCGGACAGGCGGCCAGACCGAACAGGGTCAATGCTCCCGAAATTCTTGCGAAAATGGTCCGACGACGCAAAAGTGCCGCCCCGATAGTTGCCGATGTACACATGCCCTACTCCCCTGTGATGGATGACCGGAGACGCAGCCCGCCCCTGACTGACACGCCCCGATGGATGAAAAAGCCGCGCGGTCTCACCAACCGGCGAACGCACCGGCCCGCTGCAGCGGCGAACCGTTGCTGATTCGTCGGTGCAGTCATGGTTTGAAAGTGACAAACGCTGAAGCGATGTATCGCCATGTGACAAGGCGACCAAGCCCCTTCGCTCAACGATGCCGGGCGGCCGCTCGGGCCACCCGGCACGGTGCTCAGAAGAACCCGAGCTTCTTCGGCGAGTAGCTGACCAGGAGGTTCTTGGTCTGCTGATAGTGGTCGAGCATCATCTTGTGGTTCTCGCGGCCGATGCCGGATTGCTTGTAGCCGCCGAAGCTCGCATGCGCCGGATAGGCGTGGTAGCAGTTCGTCCACACGCGGCCGGCCTGGATGCCGCGCCCGAAACGGTAGGCACGGCTGCCGTCGCGGGTCCACACGCCGGCGCCAAGGCCATAGAGCGTGTCATTGGCAATTTCGAGAGCTTCTTCGTCGGTCTTGAACGTGGTCACCGACACCACCGGCCCGAAGATCTCCTCCTGGAACACGCGCATCTTGTTGTGGCCGAAAAACACCGTCGGCTTGACGTAGTAACCGCTGGCGAATTCGCCCTCGAGTACATTGCGCTCGCCGCCGATCAACACCTTGGCGCCTTCCTGCTTGCCGATATCAAAGTACGAAAGAATCTTCTCCAGCTGTTCGCCCGAGGCCTGTGCGCCGACCATCGTCGACGGATCCAGCGGATTGCCCTGCTTGATCGCCGCGATCCGCTTCAACGCGCGCTCCATGAATTTGTCGTAGATCGACTCATGGATCAGTGCGCGGCTGGGACAGGTACATACCTCGCCCTGATTGAAGGCAAACAGCACGAAGCCTTCGATCGCCTTGTCGAAGAAGTCATCGTCGGCGTCGGCAACATCCGCGAAGAAGATGTTCGGCGACTTGCCACCAAGTTCCAGCGTCACCGGGATCAGATTCTGGCTGGCGTACTGCATGATCAGCCGGCCGGTGGTGGTTTCGCCGGTGAAGGCAATCTTCGCGATGCGATTGCTCGATGCCAGCGGCTTGCCCGCTTCCAGGCCAAAGCCATTGACGATGTTCAGCACGCCCGGCGGCAACAGGTCACCGATCAGCTCGGCCCACACCAGGATGCTGACCGGCGTCTGCTCGGCCGGCTTCAGCACCACGCAATTGCCGGCGGCCAGCGCGGGCGCCAGCTTCCAGCACGCCATCAACAGCGGGAAGTTCCATGGAATGATCTGACCCACCACGCCCAGCGGCTCATGGAACTGGTAGGAGACCGTGTCGTTGTCGATCTCGCCCAAGCTGCCTTCCTGCGCGCGGATGCAGCCGGCGAAGTAGCGAAAGTGATCGATCGCCAGCGGCACGTCGGCGTTCAGGGTCTCGCGGATCGGCTTGCCGTTGTCCCAGGTCTCGGCGTACGCGAGGATTTCAAGGTTCTCCTCCATCCGGTCGGCGATCAGGTTGAGGATGCGTGCCCGAGCCGCGACTGACGTGGCACCCCACGCTTCCTTGGCCGCATGCGCGGCATCGAGCGCGGCTTCCACGTCGTCCTTGTCCGAGCGCGGAATCTCGCAGAACGGACGGCCGGTGATCGGCGTGACGTTCTCGAAGTACTTGCCATTGGCGGGCTCGATCCAGCGCCCGCCAATGAAATTGCCATAGCGCTGCTTGAAGGGAACCTGCACCGCGAGATGTTGCTGTTCCAGCTTGGTCATGGCCTTTGCTCCGTGTGGTGGACAAGTGATGACAACAGAGCAGATGCCGTGCCACATCATCGAGTCCAACGCATTTGCTGCAGTGTGCCAATGCCCCGACTACCACGCCGAAAGGGGAAATTATTTCTGTCGCCGCATCGCACCAATGCGCTTGCAGCTGCTTTGTTGCACTTGTCGCACGGTTGTGTTTTGTATCGAGACACCCCCGAACAAAGGTGTCGCAGAATGCGACACTCGAGGAACCCCATGCGCCATCCAGGCTTGACTGAATCGATCAACACGGCACGTCGAAGCTTCTTCGACAGTGGTGCAGAACCCCGTGGCCTGGTGCCGGACAACATCCTTGCCTCGTGGCGACGCTGTCGGCAGCAGGGATTGCTGGCGGACAACTGCCCTGATGTCGCCCCGGTCGAGCGGCACGCGCTGAGCGAGATGCAGGAGCAGCATGAAGCGCTTCGCCGGCTGTGCCGGCCGGAATTGCAGACCTTGTATGCCAGTGCCAATCAGGCTGGCAGCATCGTGATCCTGACGGCGCCGAACGGCTTCATTCTCGATGCGCTGGGCAATGCCCACTTTCTCGACAAGGCCGCGCGTGTCTCGCTGCGGGCCGGCTCGCCGTGGAGCGAGGCGATCACCGGCACGAATGCCATCGGCACAGCCCTGGTCGACCGCTGCGCGGTGGAGGTGCGCGGAGGCGAGCATTACTACGCGCCGCACCGCGTGCTCAGTTGTTCCGCCTCACCGATCTTCGATCCCCATGGCGAAGTCGTCGGCGTACTCGATCTGTCAGGCGAAGCCTCGGTGCATCACCAGCATGCGCTGGGCATGGTGCAGCTGGCGGTCGAGCAGATCGAACATCGGCTGTTCGAGCACCACTTCGAGGGTGCCGATATCGTGCGTATCCAGCCTGATCCCGACCTGCTCGGCACGGCACGCGAAGGCATGCTCGTGTTCGAGGCGCACCGGCTGGTCGCCGCCAATCGACATGCGCTGCGCCTGCTCGGCGTCGACTGGGGTGAACTGGGCAAGAGCCGCTACGACGAGTTGTTCGCCTCGGCACTGCCTCGGCCTGGCAGCCTCACCAGCATGCGCTGCCAGAGCGGAGAGATGCTGCACGCCAAGCGCGATGCGCTCAGCCACAACAGCGTGGCAACCCGTGCACCGCGAAACACACGCACGCGCTCGAACCGTTTGCCGGAACCGGTTTTCTCGCCGGCGCTGGAGTCGGAAATCAATCGCAGCGTGCGCCTGCTCGATGCGGACATCCCGCTCCTGCTGCAGGGGGAGACCGGCACCGGCAAGGAAGTGGTGGCGCGCGAGCTGCACAAACGCAGCCAGCGTGCATCAGCGGCCTTCGTCGCGGTGAATTGTGCCGCGCTGCCGGAACATCTGATCGAATCGGAATTGTTCGGTTACATGCCGGGAGCATTCACCGGCGCACGACGCGAAGGCGCCCCCGGCCTGTTGCGCGAAGCCGACGGCGGCACGCTGTTTCTTGACGAGCTGGGTGACATGCCACTGGGCATGCAGAGCCGGCTGTTGCGCGTGTTGCAGGAACGCGAAGTCACCCCGCTCGGCGGTGGCCGCTCCCACGCCATCGACATCACCGTCATCGCGGCCACCCACCGCGATCTCGCCGGGGCGGTTGCCCGAGGCGAGTTCCGCGCCGACCTGTATTATCGCATCGCGCAGGCCACCCTGCGCCTGCCGCCCTTGCGCGAGCATGAGGATCTGCCGGCGCTGATCCAGCAGCTCTGGCATGCGCTGGGCGGCGAGCAGATTCCGATAAGACTGCACCCCGATCTGCTCGAAGAACTCTCAGCGATGCCCTGGCACGGCAACCTGCGTCAGCTGGTTGGTCTGCTGCGTGGCTTTTTGGCACTCGGCGAAAAAGGCTCAACCCTGACCCGGGATGATTTGCCGGCCGAGCTGAAACATCCACACGCCGCGCCCGTGCCCTCGCCGACCCGACTGGCCGGAAACCTGCATGACATCGAGCAACAGGCGATCGACGTAGCCATCGCCAGCTGCCAGGGCAATGTCGCCGCGGCAGCACGCAAGCTCGGTGTCAGCCGAAGCACGATCTACCGGCGCCTCAGCGAACAGTCACCTGCCGACTGATCGGCACCGGCGGACTTGAGCTGGGTCGCGCCAGGGATGGGACAAACGTCCATCATCCGCTGAAGCAGCCGGCGGCTTCAGCGACTGCCGCCAAAGCCGCAGATATTTTCCAGCAACTCGTTCTGCACGTTGCGCGCAAGCTGATCCACGCCGGGGGCGAGCGCCAGGTATTGGCCATCCGGCTGCAGGATGTGGGTGCTGGTGTTGTCGGTGAGATAGAGCTCCAGCGCGTTGCGTACACGTTGCTGCAGTTTCTTTCCCTCGATCGGGAATGCCGTCTCGACGCGGCGATCGAGGTTGCGCTCCATCAGGTCGGCACTGGACAGATAGGTCTTCGGCTCATCGTCGTTGGCGAACCAGTAGATGCGACTGTGTTCGAGGAAGCGGCCGATGATCGAACGCACCCGGATATTTTCCGAAACGCCCTCCACGCCGGGGCGCAGGCAGCACACGCCACGTACGATCAGGTCAATCGACACACCGGCCATGCTGGCCTTGTACAAGGCTCGAATGACCTTGGGTTCGGTCAGTGCATTGATCTTGAAAATGATCCGGGCTGGCTTGCCGGCCTGCGCGTGTGCGGTTTCGCGCGCAATCATTTCAAGCAGGCTCTTTTTCAGGGTAAACGGCGCATGCAGCAGCTTTTTCATGTGCAGCAACTTGCCCATGCCGGTGAGCTGGCTGAACAGCTTGTGCACGTCGTCGCACAGCACTTCATCGGATGTGAGCAGACTGTAATCGGTGTACAGGCGTGCGTTGCCGCTGTGGTAATTGCCCGTACCCATGTGTGCGTAACGCACCAGCTCGCTGCCTTCGCGGCGCTGGATCAGCATCAGCTTGGCATGTGTCTTGATGCCGACCACGCCGTAAATCACCATCGCGCCGGCCTGCTGCAACCGCGAGGCCAACGACAAGTTGGATTCCTCGTCGAAGCGCGCGCGCAACTCGACTACCGCGGTCACTTCCTTGCCCGAGCGGGCGGCATCAACCAGCGCATCGACGATCTCGGAATTGGCGCCGGTGCGATACAAGGTCTGCTTGATCGTCAGCACCTGCGGGTCCTTGGCGGCATGACGCAGGAAATCGACCACGGGCGAGAACGATTCGTAGGGATGCAGCAACAACACATCCTGCTTGCCGATGACCTGGAAAATATCCTCAACGTGCTGCAGCACTTTCGGCAACACCGGCGTGAACGGCGGATATTGCAGTTTGGGATAGCTGAGGTTGTTGGCAATGCTGAAAAGCCGCGCCAGGTTGACTGGCCCGTTGACCTCATACAGTTCGGATTCGTTGAGACCGAATTGCTTGAGCAGGTACTGGGCCAGGTCCTTCGGGCAATTGTCGGCCACCTCCAGCCGCACCGCATCACCGAAGCGACGTGAATACAGCTCGCCACGCAAGGCCAGCGCCAGGTCCTCGACATCCTCCGGGTCCAGCGTGAGATCGGCGTTGCGGGTCAGCCGGAACTGGTAGCAGCCGAGCACCTGCATGCCGGGGAAAAGCTCCTCGGCGTGCGCGTGGATCATCGACGACAGCAGCACGTAGTTGTCGCCGCCCTCGCAGATCTCCGGCGGCATGCGGATCAGCCGTGGCAGGATCCGCGGCGCCGGCACGATCGCCAGGCCCGAGTCGCGACCAAACGCATCGATGCCGTCCAGCCGCACGATGAAGTTGAGGCTCTTGTTGACCAGCAGCGGAAACGGGTGGGTCGGATCCAGCCCGATCGGTGTGACCAGCGGCGCCACCTCCTCCCTGAAATAACGGCGCACCCACAGCTTCTGCTTTTGCGTCCACTGCGTGCGACGCACGATACGGATGCCCTTTTCGGCCAGCTCCGGCAGGATGCGTTCGTTGAGAATCGCGTACTGCCGCTCGATCTGCCGGTGCGCGATCTCGCTGATCTCGGCCAGCGCACGTCGCGGCGGAATCGCATCCGGGCCGATCAATTCGTGATCCAGTGCGATCTGGCCCTTCAGCCCGGCCACCCGGATCTCGAAGAACTCATCCATGTTGCGCGAAAAGATCAGCAGGAACTTCAACCGTTCCAGCAGCGGCGTTCGCTCGTCCAGCGCCTGATCCAGCACACGGATGTTGAATTGCAACTGCGACAGTTCGCGATGGATGTACAGCCCGCTGTCGCCGAGATCCACCACCGGCGTCGCGGCCAGATCGTTGACGGCGGCCGACACGGCATTGATGGTGGCGGTCTCAGGTTTCGGGTGACTGTTCATCGGTACACAAGGGTCCGGTTGGAGGGCAACGGTTGATGGTAGCGCGGCACGGGTGAAGAGCGCGCTGCCTGCTCACCGAGATGTTGGCTACCCAGTTTGCGACATTTTCTTGACCTGCAGATGACAACTACCCGAGTACCTGACGCCATCTGCGGTGATTCAGGCATGCGCCCGCCCCGGCCGCGCGGGCGACGCATCGACAGCAATCTGCAGCGGCACCGGGTCTGCAACATCCATCGTGCCCGGCGAGAATCGCTGCCCGGAACGCAGATAACGGCTGGGTGGCGCCCCAAGCACGCGGCGAAACGCAGCGGTGAAAGCGCTCGCGCTGCTGTAGCCGAGCTCGATCGCCACCGCGGTGATGGATTCGCCATTGCCCATCCGGGTCAGCGCCGCCAGCAGACATGCCTGTTGTCGCCAGGCGCTGAAACTCATGCCGGTCTGCAGGCGAAACAGCCGGGTGAAGCTGCGCCGGCTCATGCCAGCCTTGTGCGCCATCGCATCGATGTCGACCTCCAGCGCCGGCGCCGTGATCAAGGCGCGACACAGCCGGGCCAGGCGTGGATCGCGCGGCAGTGGCGTGCTCAAGGCCAGTGCCGGCATCGTCGCTATTTCGTCCAGCAACAAGGCCATCACCCGACCGTCGCGACCCTCCAACGCGTATTCCACCGGCAGATCCACCGCCTCCAGCAACAAGGCGTGCAGCAACAACGACACCTCGATGACCCGGCAATGGCCGGGCAATCTTGCGGCGGCCGCCTGACTGACGTAGGCGCTGCGTGTAGACACGACACCACTCATGCGCACCTCATGCGACACACCGGCTGGCAGCCATACGGCCCGGCGCGGCGGCACCACCCAACTGCCTTCGTCGGTGATCACCGTGATCACCCCGGTGGCGGCGTACAACAGCTGCCCGCGCTTGTGCACGTGGCGCGGCAGCACGTAATGCGGCGGATAGTCGTTGCCGGTGGTGACGACGTCGCGTGGCGTGTCTTCGTAAGCGGTGACGCGGGTATTGCGCATGACGGCAGCCTTTGGCCCACATTCGATACAACATGACCCAATCATACATACGGGCCGACGCCCGTCACTTTAAAGTGGCGCCTCCGCTAACACAAGGCGGCCGCTCCCACCCCGAGATCCCGCATGGATATCCGCGTCGACAAGACGATTCTGCCGCTGCAGCCAGCTACTGCTCCGCAGCCTGAGCCGCTGCTTGACGCCGAGAGCACCGCCTATGGCGTGCTGGGCGGTATCAGCTTTGCGCACATGCTCAACGACATGATCCAGTCGCTGATCCTGGCGATCTATCCGTTGCTGAAGAACAGCTTTCATCTCAGCTTTGCCCAGATCGGCCTGATCACCCTGACCTATCAGGTCACCGCCTCATTGCTGCAGCCGCTGGTCGGCATGGTCACCGACCGCCGGCCGATGCCGTACTCGCTGCCGACCGGCATGGGCTTCACCCTTTGCGGCTTGTTGCTGCTGGCGGTGGCGCCGAGTTTCGCGGTGCTGCTGATGGCCGCTGCGCTGGTCGGCACCGGCTCGGCGATCTTCCACCCGGAATCCTCGCGGGTGGCGCGACTGGCCTCCGGGGGGCGCCACGGACTGGCGCAGTCGCTATTCCAGGTCGGCGGCAACACCGGCTCATCGCTGGGCCCATTGCTGGCGGCCTGGATCATCGTGCCGTACGGCCGTGGCAGCGTCGCCTGGTTCTCCCTCGCGGCACTGCTGGCAATCGTGGTGCTGCTGCAGGTCGGACGCTGGTATGGCGCGCACCATGTGGCGCGCAGCCAGTCGACATCGCGCCACCTGTCGATGGTGACCCTGCCGCGAAACCAGATCATCGGCGCGCTGGCCATCCTCGGCCTGCTGATCTTCTCGAAATATTTTTACCTGGCCAGCCTGAGCAGCTATTACACCTTCTACCTGATCCACAAGTTCGGCGTCTCGGTACAGAGCGCGCAGGTGCACCTGTTCGCCTTCCTGTTCGCGGTGGCCGCCGGCTCGCTGATCGGCGGGCCGGTCGGTGACCGTATCGGACGCAAGTGGGTGATCTGGGTATCGATCCTGGGGGTGGCGCCGTTCACCCTGCTGCTGCCGCACGTCAACCTGATGTGGACCGGTGTGCTGACGGTGATCATCGGCCTGATTCTGGCCTCGGCGTTCTCGGCCATCCTGGTCTACGCGCAGGAACTGATCCCCGGCCGGGTCGGCATGATCTCCGGCCTGTTCTTCGGCTTCGCCTTCGGCATGGGCGGCATCGGCGCCGCCGTGCTGGGCAGCCTGGCCGATGTGCATGGCATCGAATACGTCTACCGGTTGTGCGCGTATCTGCCGCTGATGGGCTTGATCACGGTGTTCCTGCCGAACCTCGAGCGGCCGGCAAAACCCTGAGGGTCACTCACCGCTCGCACCGCCATGGTGAGTTGAATGACAGCAGGAGTTCGCGCGCCCATCATCTCCACTCAGGCTCGGGATGGGGCTGCGGGCCCGCCTCAGTCCGCCCCGACCACCACCGGCTCGGGCTCGAGCTGCACGCCAAATTTTTCGCGCACGCCCAGCATCACCCGCTGCGCCAGTGCCCACAGTTGAGGCCCGCTGGCCTGGCCGTGATTGACCAGCACCAGCGCGTGCCGGTTGGAGATGCCGGCATCAACTTCGCGCAGCCCCTTGAAGCCGGCCGCCTCGATCATCCAGCCTGCGGACAGCTTGCTGCGGCCATCGGCAAGCGGCCACGCCGCCATCTGCGGGTATTCACTCTTGAGCGCGTCGGCAACCGCCGCCTCGACGATCGGGTTCTTGAAGAAGCTGCCGGCGTTGCCGATCACCGCCGGGTCGGGCAACTTGCGCGTCCGCAGGTGCACGACCGCCTCGGCCACGTGGAATGGCGCTGGCTTGTCCACGCCCATCCGGCGCAACTCGTCCTCGATGCCTGCGTAGTCGGTACGCAACGGACGGCTGCGCGGCAGCACGAAACGCACGGCGGTGACGATGTAGCGACCGGGTTCGCGCTTGAACAGCGAGTCGCGATAGCCAAACGCGCAGGTAGCGTGATCGAGCATCACCACACGGCGCTCGCCGATATCCCAGGCTTCGACACTCTCGACGAACTCGGCCACCTCGCAGCCATAGGCGCCGATATTCTGGATCGGCGCCGCACCCACCGTGCCGGGAATCAGGATCAGGTTTTCCAGCCCGGCGTAGCCCTGCCCCAGTGTCCAGCGCACAAAATCGTCCCAGCGCTCACCCGCCGCCACGGCGATCCGCGCGCTGTCGCCATCACTTTCCACCTGCACGCCACGGGTCGACATCAGCAGCACGGTGCCATTGAAGTCGCCGGTGAACAGCATGTTGCTGCCCTCGCCCAACACCAGCAGACGGCCGTTGCGCACCGCCGGAAAATCGAGCAGTTCGGGCAGCTTGGCCGCGTCACGGATATCGGCCAGCAAGCTGGCGCGCGCGTCGACACGCAAGGTGTTGAGCGTGGCCAGCGAGGCATTTTCGGTCAGCGTGTAACCACCCATGTCCACTCGCTGCGCGGGCATGCCCGCTCGTTCAACCACCATGGCTATTCTCTTCTTGTGCGGCCGCGCGCTGGCGACGGATCTCGTTGACGCATTCGGCGACCAGATGCGGCCCGCGGTAAATCAGCCCGGAATAGAGCTGCACCAGCGAGGCGCCGGCATCAAGCTTTTCGGCGGCGTCGCTGCCATCAAGGATGCCGCCCACGCCGACCAGCGGGATACGCCCCTGCAGCCGCTGCTGCATGCCAGCCAGCACCGCGGTGGAACGCTCAAACAGCGGCTTCCCCGACAATCCACCGGTCTCGCCACCGTGCGGATCGTCGGCAACGGCGGCGTGGTCGATCGTGGTATTGCTGCAGATCACCCCGTCGATGCCGGTGCGCAGCAGTACCGCGGCGATCGAATCCAGCTCGGCTTCGCTCAGGTCAGGCGCGATTTTCAGCAGCATCGGCTTGCGTCGCCCTTGTTGCGATCCGAGCCGCTCCTGCGCGGCACGCAGCAGCGAAATGAACTTGTACAGGGTCGCTTCCTCCTGCAGATCACGCAGGCCCTTGGTATTCGGCGAGGAAATATTCACCGTGACGTAACTGGCCTGCTCGTACACCTTGTGCAGGCAGGTCAGGTAATCGTTGACGGCCTTGTCGTTCGGGGTGTCCTTGTTCTTGCCGATGTTGATGCCGAGTACGCCGTGATAACTGGACTTCTGCACGTTGCGCACCAGCGCATCCACACCGCCATTGTTGAAGCCAAGCCGATTGATGATCGCCTCGTGCCGCGGCAGCCGGAACATGCGCGGCTTGTCATTGCCAGGCTGCGGCAGCGGCGTCACCGTGCCGACCTCGATGAAACCGAAGCCCAGCGCATTGAGCGCGTCCAGATGCTCGGCATTCTTGTCCAGCCCGGCGGCCAGCCCGACCGGGTTGGGAAAGGTGATGCCGAACACCGTGACCGGCAGATCCGCTGGCGGTTGCGCGACAAGATGGGCAAAACCGCTTCGCTGCGCCACACCCATGCCATACAGGGTGAGGCGATGCGCAGTCTCGGCATCGAGCTTGAACAACAGCGGTCGCAGGATGTCGTACATGCTCAAACCCGTTGGCCCACGAAAATGCGGGTGTCGTAATCGAAGTTTATCGTGCCGTGTTCGGCACAGTCGTCGAACAGCTCACGCAAAGCGTGCAGCATCGACAGGTGCTTTGGATGGCCGGCCTGCGGCGCGTACGAAGATGACATCAGCCGCCCGCGCAACGCCTCGAAATCAAGTTTCTGGCCATGGGCGAAAGAGGCTGCCCCCTGAAAGCCGGCGCCAAACCAGTCGCGCATGCGGGCGTCGTCGGCATAGCGCTCGGCCACGCTGGTGTAGTCGGTACCGAAGGCCTTGAGCAGCGCCTCATACCCCTCCAGAAAGCGGGTGCCCGCGAGCCGGCGGGAGTTCCACCAGATCGCCACCAGCCCGCCGGGACGCAGCACGCGGGCAAACTCTCGCCGCACCGCCGCTTCGTCAAACCAGTGAAAGGCTTGCGCCACGGTAACCAGATCCACGCTGGCATCGGCCAGGCCGGTGGCGTCGGCGCGACCGTCGAGCACATTGAAACGCGGGTAGTCCCGCAGCCAGTGGATGGCCGCGCCGCGCATCGGCGTATTCGGTTCCACCGCGGTCACCTGATAGCCCGCATCGAGAAACATCTTCGATGAGATGCCGGTGCCCGCGCCGACATCGGCCACCCGCCAGCTCGCATCCACACCCTGCTGGAGCTGCAACCATTCCAGCAGTGCCGGCGGGTAGTCCGGGCGAAAGCGCACATAGTCATCGACGCGGTCGCTGAAGCGCGTGGTTGACTGCAGCGAAGCGTCCAGATCAGCCATTGAGCATCTGACCGCCATCCACCACCAGGGTCTGCCCGGTGATCCAGCCCGCCCACGGCGAGGCCAAGAACAGCGCCGCGTGGGCGATTTCCTCGGGCGTACCGAAACGGCCGAAGGGAATCTTGGCCAACACACCGGCGTAGCGTGTCGGATCTTCCTGCCGGCAACGGTCCCACAAACCATCGACGAACTCGATCGAACCGGGCGCGATCGCGTTGACGCGAATCCGCTGACCCGACAAGGCCAACGCCTGCGACATGGTGTAGTGGCTCAGGGCCGCCTTCATCGCCGCATAAGAGGGACCGCCCGGACGCGGACGCGCTGCCGCAATCGAACTGGTATGCAGGATGCAGCCGTGGTCTGACTTTGCCAGATGCGGCAGCGCGGCGCGCGAGGCACGCACGGCCGCCATCAGGTCCACATTGAAGTCGGCCAGCCACGCTTCGTCGTCGTCGCTGAAGCCATAGCCGCTGGCGTTGTTCACCAGCACGTCGATGCCGCCCAACGCCGCGGCCGCATTTTCGACAAAGGAGTTGATCGCCGCGGCATCGGCCAGATCGCACTGCTGCGCATGTGCGGTGACGCCGCAGTCAGCGATCGCCTGACGGGTCTGCTCGATCGCCGCTTCGCCGCGTGCACAGATCGATACCGATGCGCCGGCACCGGCAAACGCCAGCGCGATGCTGCGGCCGATACCCTTGCTGCCGCCAGCGACCAGCACTCGATAACCACGAAAATCAAAAGGTGAAACAGGCTGCCTGTTGCTCATGGCTCGCCGCTCAATGCCAATGCCAGAGCGTCACACCGAGAACCAGGGCCACGATGAACGCCATCATGAGCAACAGCCACACGGCCAGCTGCAGGTAACCGAGCACGAGGCCACCAATCGCCATGCCATCGCCTTCCATGCGGTTGTCCGCGCTGGCGCGACGGATTTC
>JBBQQL010000001.1:0-92879 GCA_038215995.1 Lysobacterales bacterium | reverse complement strand
GGCTCTGACCCGGTTACGCGACCCGGTTACGCGGTAGTACTCGATAAATGAGCCTGGCCCTTTTCGTTCACATGTGGCACTGGCGGAGGCAGTCATGCGATTTGCAGGTCGGATCACCGAATGGAACGACGAGAAGGGATTCGGCTTCGTCGTCCCCAACGGCGGAGGCACTCGCGCCTTCATTCACATCAGCCAGTTCCAGGGGCGAACCCGTCGGCCCGTTGTGGGTGACCTCATCTCGTACTTGCCGTTAGTCGACGATCGCGGGCGCACCACGGCGCAGCAGATTCGCCCTGTGGGGGCGAAGTTCCAGGCGGTTCGGCCACCGTCGCACGCGCCGCGCGCTGGATTGGGGATCGGTGCACTCGCGTTGGCCTCGGTTGCGTACGCAAGTGGTGCGCTTCCGCTCTTGCTGCTGGGAATTTATTTGGGTGTCAGCACGCTCTCGTATCTGATGTATGGGTGGGACAAATCTGCCGCGCGGAACGGTCGCAGGCGCGTGCCTGAGGGCAATTTGCACATTGCAGATCTACTTGGCGGCTGGCCCGGTGCGCTCGTTGCCCAGCAGCAGTTTCGGCACAAGACGATGAAGCAGTCATTTCAGGTCATGTTTTGGCTGACGGTTGTCGTCAACTTGGCTGCTTGCGTCTGGTTCGTCAGGTCGGGTTTGGCGGCGGAGTTGACTCAATCGCTCGTGGCCTGACAGTGGGTGCTAATAGAGGGGCGGCCTGTAACAAAACGGGGTCAGGTTCTGAGGTTTCCCCACGTTTTCCTGCTGGCACCCCCAGGTGATCGAGCAGGTGCTGGCGTGGGTCTCGCAGCTGAGCGATGAGTGCGCGCAAGCGCGTACTTGACCATCGTCGCACCAGCGCCTCGCGCCCCAGTCGCATCACCGAGTACAGCCGTCGCTTGCTGCGATAGGGCATCAACCACGTATCGATGCCGCCGGCTTCGCACGCCATGCCTACCAGCCATGTGGCAAACGCCGCCAAGGTACTGAGCACGTAAAAGGGGACAGCACGTAAAAGGGGACGGAGGCAATTAAGGCTATGTTGAACAAGGCAATTTCCTACCTCGGGAAGCCGCATTGCTACGCGGACGTCTGCGAAATTTTTAGACTCAATCAGCGTTGCCCTAAATCGCGCTAGCGAGGTCGCTGCAGGTGATTCGCGGGCAACCAGAACTCGATGACGTCCGGGTCGCCGTGCAGGCGTATCGGCAACGGCAGCGCCCGTGGCGTCGAACCCTGGAACGCCGGCTGTACTGCCAGCCACCGCGCCAGCGCGCGGGCGCACATCGGTGCCTGTTCGCTGTAGTTGCTGTACAGAAATACCGGTTTGTCCCAGGCCGCTGGTGCGCCGTGACCCGAGCGGTGGGCACTGCTGACCACATTCTCGATGCCCGGCGTGGCGAGCCCGAAGGCGGAGAACTGCCGCACCAGCCCGGCCGCCGGCGCGCGCTGGTCTTCGTTGTAGATCTGCACGTAGACGATCAGGTGCTGCGGCTGGTCGGTGGTCGCGCCACTGCATGCCTGCATGGCGGCATCGGACAGCGCCGCTGTGGACGGCTGCGCCGTGGCAGCCGACGGCATGGTCGTCGACACCCGTGGCAACGGCGCTGCCGCGGTCGGCGGGGGCGGCGGCGGTGGGGCTGCCGTGTTCGCGGCCAGCTCGGCGGGTGGCGCGGCGGCAGCTGCGGAGGCGCGTTGTGCCGACACCGCTTGTCCCGATGTTGGCGTTGGTATGCCGGCGACCGATGCGCCGACGACCGTCGGCGCCGAGCCGACCAGTGTCGGTTCGCCCGCCTCAGTCGTCACCGCGGCGTACTCGTCGGACGGCGGCCCGAGCACATCCGGCAGTGCCGAAGGAATCGCGTTGCGGTAGTCCTGCATCGCCTTCTGCCAGGTCGTCGGCTCCGTCACCGCACCACGCAGCGCGGAGTAGTCGGCCAGACAGCGATCGACCAACGCGATGCCGGTGGCGAGCCGGCCGCACGCCCGGTTCAGCGTATCCGCCAGCTGGTTCATCGTGTGGGTCATGCCTTCGGAATCGCGCACATCGTCATAGCGGCGCATCAGCGAGTAAAGCTTGCGGTGCATTGCCGGGTCGTAGCCGAGGCCGGCATCGAGATCGGTCTGCACGGCGTCGGCGGCACTCTGCTGCACCTCCACGTCGTGCCCGCTGCTGGCCAGTTGGGCCTGGTGCGAGTCCCACGCCTGCCAGCTGGTCAGCGCCACGGTGGCAAGTGCTCCCAGGCTCAGTGAGGCGCCAATGGTGGCGCCCATCCGCTGGCGCCGGGTCATGATGTTGGGCTGGTCGTCACTGGACACTGCATTGGCGCTCACCGCCGTGCCGCTGCTGGCCAGGCCGGGCAGCATGTCCAGCAGGTGCGCGTCGATCGGCAGACCAAGCACTTCGCCCAGCTGGCAATAACTCTCCCACTGCGATTCGTCGAAGAACTGCTGCGCCGTGCTTTGCTGCGGAAAATCGCGGTGGCGATCGGCGTAGCCGGCGACATCCAGCGGCAACTCGCAATACAGCCGCGGCTTGACCACCAGCAGGCAACCGCTGGCACCGCTGGGATAGCTGATGCGTGCCAGCAGCAGGTGCTGGTTGCCGGGGCTTGGCATGATGCTGTCGGGAGTACCGAAACGCGCACGCAGCTCGGCGGACAGGCCGGTCGGCAGGCTGTCCGGATCGATGAAGGCGATGCCGGTATCCAGGTCGATGCGGGCCTTGCGGGTAAGGCTTTCGACGTCGGTGAACACATAGTTCGGATCCGCGCCGCAGTCGGCCAGCACGATCAGCTTCAGCTCGCGCTTGAGCAGGCTGTAGACCCCGGTATTGTCAAAGTGGCCGCCATCGGACAAATACCAGACCGGACTGCGCAGCCCCGGAAAGCGCGCCAGCATTTCCTGCAGTGCCGCGCGCGACTTGCCCAGCCGTGACCACCAGAACCGGGACGGGTTGAGCCGGTTGCGCCACCAGTAGCCGAGCCGGAACCCGCTTAGGAAAAACAGCGCCGAGATGCCGGCGCGGGTCAACGAGCCCATGCCGGAGCCGGCGGCTGCACCGGAAATCGCGATCCATTGGGACAAGGTGCTGCGCGCCAGCGGATTGTCGGCCCCGGAACAGAACAGCGGTGGCCGGGTGCCGGTTTCCAGCCCCAGCGAACTTACCGTCAGGTACACACCCTTGCGGTCGGCACTGTAGGTATCGGTGCGGTCATCGATGGTCTGGTTGATGCAACAGTTGATCAGGTGGATCGGGCCACCGTAGTCGTGCGGCGAGTACTCGGGCAGCGCGACGTCATCGCCGTCCAGCAGTTCGGTGAGCTTCCTCACCGCATCGGCATTGTCGCGGGTCTTCGGGGTCAACGGCGAGAGCGGAAAGCGCGCCGGTCCGGACGCGTGCTCCGCGCCTGCGTAGTTGCCCACCGACACATAGGTGCGGGCAATCCGCGAGCGATAGAACGCATGCAGCGAAGAGCGGTTGATCATCTGCAGGTTGCTGCCGGTCAGCACCACGTAGGCCAGACTGGGAATGGCCACGGTCAGCCAACGCAGCCAGTTGTCGGCGGCGGGTGGGTCGCTGATACCCGGCGCCAGCACGGCCAGCCAGTGCATCCAGCTGTCCAGCGCCGACAGCCGCGCGACGAACACGAAGTACTGCAGTGCGCTGAGCCAGAACATCGCCAGCAGCACGAGCAGCAGCAAGCCGCACAGATTCGCCAGCAGCGTGAGCGGCAGCTGCGACACCCTGTTCTTGTGGTCGTGCGGTTGCAGCAGCGGCAGCGCGAATCGCGCCACCCCGATCAGAATCGCCGCAAGCCCGGCGCTGGTCAGCACCGAGCTGTGCCGAAACGTGGCGTCGATCTGGTCGGCGAGTAGCCAGCTGAGCAGATCCGCCGCGCCCAGCAGAAACAGCAGGGTCAGATATTTCAGCGACGTGCTGAGCGCGATGGTGTAGCGCACCCGATCCTGTGCCGGATGCGACGGGCGCAGCACTAACCACAGCCGCGACAGCGGTACCGCCAGCAGGATGCCGCCGATCACTGCCATGGTGACCTTGCCATGGCCGGCCATCGCTGTGCTCCACAGCGGACTCAGCAGATAGACGGCCATCACCGAGGTGGATGCACAGATCGTGAGATCGCTCCATGCCGACCAGTCGTCGGCGTCGCGCGACCACCAGTAGGCGAATGCCATGAAGATGACAATCCAGCCGGCCAGCGGAGTCGCCACCCACCACAATGTGCTGGTTGGTAGCGGCGCCGACGCGGACTGCCAGTGGAAGCCCAGCAGGTGCGGCAACGTGATAACGCAGGACAGCAGCAGGATCAGCGTGGTGATCTCGAACTGCGTGGCGACGAAGCCGCGCAGCTGGCCGGCCCAGGTCTGCAGCAGATCGCGCATGCCGGAAGGGACCAGGTAGCGGCCGTTGCTGCGCAGCCACCACAGCCACAGCGAGCGGTCGTCGGCCAGGCCCCGCTCGACCTCACGGGCCCTGGTTTTCGCACCGAACAAACGTCCAAACGCGGCCCCGGTATAGCCACCTCCCGACACGGTCGAGAGGTAGTCGAAACGGTGCAGTACGCCGTTTTTCGCCAGCGCCCGCAGCACACCCAGGCAGAATGTCGCGCTGCGCACGCCGCCACCGGACAGTGCCAGTCCGATCGCAGGCTGCGCAGGATCGACCCCGCTGAGTTCGCGGCGCCTGCCCAGCGCCTGACTCTCGTGTTGGGGAATGCCGTAATGCTGCGCGTGCGCTTGCGTCGTCTGATCCATGGTCGGTCTCCCCCGGCACGCATGTATCGAAACAGCAGATATGAAGCGACCTCCTTATCCGCCAGTTGCGCCGGGTCGGCAAGTGCCGCCGATGGAGAAAAGAGCAACCGGGACGGAGGAAGCTAAATAGCTGCAGGCGTGAAGTTTGCGCTTAACGTCCTCCGTCCCGTTTCAGCGCAGTCCCGTTTCAGCGCAGGACGATCACGATAGCTGCAGTCTTGATGATGCTGCTGGGTGTTGGAGTGGCGCGCGCGTCGATTGAGCCCGTCCGTGCGCAACCATCCGCCGATGTCCAGGATGCGACGCTCAAACTCAAGCAGGTATTCGGCGCGGGAAACCGGGTCAGTTTCACTTATTTCCACTTATTTCGCGTAGGAAAGTGGCAGTGAGAACGGGATGGAGGTAGTTAAGTAAAAATAGCTCCCTCCGTCCCGTTTGTTTCGTCGGTTGGAAGTGAATCCGATCCCGTCGGGCCCAATTTTCAAGGAAACGGCCGCATCGTGCGGCCGTGTTTTACAGGGGGAATACATGAAGCAGTGGATAGCTTTACTGGCCGCAGCGCTGGTGATGTCCGGGTGTTCGATCAAGCACGACGTGGTCAAGGACTACCCGCAGTACCTGATGAACAATCAGGGCAACTCGCATTTGCCGACCACGTCGTCGGCATCCGGTTACGCGGTGATGCCGGCAACGCAGGCGAATCACTACGAGTTTCGCTCTGCGATGGCTGGCTATGCGAATGTCTGGGTGGTGGAGTTTGGCCGCTTGCTGGACGACACCATGCAATCGAGCGACGTCCAGGCGGCGTTCGGCAAGCTGATGAAGGTCAAGAGTTCCGACGAGAGCGGCGGTCTGCTGGTGTTTGATCTGCAGAACTACAGTTACGCGGAGATGGGTGCCCACATCACTCTGAAGGTGACCTATCGTCGCGGCGGCAAGGAGGTCTTCAGCAAGGTCTATCAGGCCGATGGCACGACGCAGGGCGGCAAGATGTTCTGGGGTGGCGCTTTCGCCATGAAGAACGCGGTTCAGCAGTCGAGCAAGCTGGCGCTCGATCACATTCTGGTGCAGTTGATCAATGACCTGAACGCAGTGCCCCTCGCAGGCTGAAGATGTAGCCAGACAGAGGCAGCCATAAAGAGGAAGCCGGAAAGGGAAACCGGGACGGAGGCTGAGGTTTCCCCACGAACCTCCTCGCTCAATCAACACGTTGCGTGCGGACTGAAGGAACAGTGCGCGCATGATGCGGTCATTCCTCACGGGTTACGAAGCCAGAGGAGACCACACCATGCGCGCCACCGAAGTATTGCAAAAGTGCTTGAACGATGCACTGCAGCCGATGCACGCGCTGCGCCGATGCGTGTTGTTGCGGGCCGTGGAAGCATTGATCCAGGGCCGTCGCTTGACGCTGATCGATGTCGCCCGCGCATGGCCGGGTGCAGCGCGTATCCGCGCCCCGCTGAAAGCGCTGGATCGACTGTTGGGCAATCGGCATCTGCACGCTGAGCGGGAGCATGTGCATGCTGCCATGGCCCGCCTGGAACATAGGGGACGAAGGCAAATAAATCGGAATAATTGCGTCCGTCCCCTTTGATTTTCAGGTTCATTAAGTTTTCTTTGAAAATGAACCTGAGCCCTTCGACACCCGTCGCCTGATTCAGCAGCTGCTGGTCAACGAGTACCTCCGCGAATCCCAGGGCGGCCTGCCTTTCGTTTGACCTGGTCATGTTTCCGCTGGCGCACCGCGCGAACGCATGCTAGGGTTTGCATTGCAAATGCAATACATGAGGATGCCGTCATGAAAACCGCCACCCTGCCGCCCCTGCGCGTCGCCCCCGAACTGCGCCAGGCGGCCGAGGCCGCGCTACGCGAAGGCGAGAGCCTGTCCAGTCTGATGGAGCAATCCTTGCGCGATGAGGTGAATCGCCGTCGCACGCAGGCCGAGTTCATCGCCCGCGGCCTCGCCGCGCGGGATGAGGCCCAACGCACCGGCGTGTACTACAGCAAGGAGGAATCACTGGCGGCACTGGATGCCATCCTTGCCCACCACGAGCCCGGCACTCGGTGAGTTTCGAAGTCCGGATCAGCAAGGCGGCGCAGGAAGATCTGCAACGCCTGCTGGCTTTTCTCGCGCCGGTGGATTATTCCGCCGCCTTGCGCGCGCGCGCGGCGATCGAGCGCGGCTACGGATTTCTTGAAGAGATGCCGTTCGCCTGCCGCAAGGCGGACGACGCCAATGCCTTTCTGCGCGAACTGGTCATCCCCTTCGGCGGGGCCGGATACGTCGCCCTGTTCGAGATCACCGATGGCGCCACCATCACCATCCTCGCCGTGCGTCACCAACGCGAAGACGACTTCCACTGATCGACGGCGCCGAAACCCGAAACCGGGACGGAGGAAGCCAAGTTATGTTTGGCCATCCCACCCGGTTCCTGAGTTCCTGTCGCTGAAGGATGATCATGCGCACCAACTACATTCTCATTGACTACGAAAACGTCCAGCCCAGGACGCTGGCGTCACTGAAGTCTGAGCAGCCTTTCAAGGTCTACCTTTTCGTGGGGGCTAGCCAGAGCAAGGTGAACTTCGAGGTGGTTGAGGCCATGCAGATGCTGGGCGATAACGCTCGTTACGTCAAAATTGCCGACAATGGCCCGAACGCTTTGGACTTCCATATCGCCTACTACATTGGACGGCTCGCGACCGCTGATGCAAATGGCTTTTTCCACATCATCAGTAAGGACACTGGGTTTGAGCCCCTGATTTCTCACTTGAAGGCACAGAAGATCTTCGCCTGCAGATCCAAGGACGTCGCTGAAATCCCCATCCTGAAAGCGGCCAATTCGAAGACTTCTGTAGAAAAGCTTGAAGTCGTCCTGCGCAATCTTCGTCAACGTGGGGCAGGTCGTCCGCGCACCGTAAAAACGCTTTCAGGAACCATCCAGTCACTCTTTATGAAGCAGCTCGAAGTTGGCGAACTCGACGCGTTGCTAACTGCATTGAAGAAGAGCGGGCAAGTCGCCGTCGATGGCACGAAGGTGACGTACAGCCTTTAGATGACCGGGAAAGCAGGGGGCAGGGGTTACCATTTCGCCGCCGGGGTCAATAGACACGCACTTGCTCTTCCCCAGCGCTGCCGAGGCGTGTTTGCCCGTCTTGTCGCTGACCACCAGCCGCTGTGTTTCATGCGGCGCCAAGATCGCGTCAGTCACCGTTCTGGGTAGGGCCGCATCAGCGGCCCTTGCTGCTTGCCAAACACTCATCGGTCATCGCGGATCCCGTCCAGGTGCACGTTGTCGACTCCCCGTAATCCTGGTCCAGGGATAGCTGGAGGTCTCCGGGCAAACGTGCCCGCAAGGAGACCGAAGTGCGCAAGAGCAAGTTCACCGAGAGTCAGATCGTCGTGACACTGAAGAGGTCGAAGGCGGCCGGAAGGTCAAGGCCGTGTGCCGCGAGCTGGGTATTTCTGACGCCGCGTATTACGTATGAAAGTCCAGGTGCAGCGGCATGGAGGCGGCGACGTGAGACTTCAGGTTGAGCCAGTCCCGGGAACAAAGACAAGACGACGGCTGCGCGCCACGGAATGGCTCCGTTGATGCCGACGCTATGGCGACGTGCTGGTGTACGAAAGGGCATCCATCGGCGGTCAAAAATCCCGGATCGTGCATTTCGTCAATCGCGCTCGCTTTCTACAATACGGGACGAATGAGTTGAATAGAATGGATGCCTGAACACGTGCCGCATGACATGCGCTGTGTATCGCAGGAAGGACGCCTTCCCGCCTGATGGGAAATTGTGAATATCACTCCGTAGGAGGCTTGGCATGCGGGCGCTCAATCGGGCAATCAATCGTTCAAACTTGCTGGCGCTTGCGCCGTGAGTCTTGACGTACCCCATGAGTACGAACTATCGGACGCGGCATGCGACGCTACGGTGTGTCTTCGTCGATCGGCGTGGATGAAGGCGATACGTGTGCTGCCGACCGTCAAGTCCCCCTGGAAGATGACTCTTTGTAATCGCGAACGCCGGGCTTTAGCCAGAGCGCCACGCGCCGCGCGCGTCGTTTTCTCGCATGACACATCGGCGATCGATGCAGGCTGCAAGACATCGCGCCGTTGTACGCGTGCGAGTGTGCGAGAGCACGCGCCGAGGTGCGCATTCGGCCCGTTGAAATAGCCGAGCGGAAGATGTCTTCACCGGGTATGCCGGATGTGACGGGTATGCCTGGCGTTGCGATCGTTCAGGAGTAATGGCAGGGAAACCCGTCGCTGCCTTTGCCCGTCATTCGCTGCCATCGCTGTTGTCGTGTTGCTCACCGAAGGAGTGCTCATGCCGAACCCCATGAATCCCAACGATCCGGACCTTGCGCGTCGGCGTCTCCTGGTGGCCGGCGCCACGACGGCGGCGGCGGTTGCTGCCTGGCCCTTCATCCACGCCTCGGCCGACCCGCTGGAACGCCCGGCCGGTCTGTCCAATCATGCCTCTACGCTCGGAGATTCCACCATGTCTTACATCACCACGAAGGACGGAACCCAGATTTACTACAAGGACTGGGGTACTGGTCGACCCATTGTGTTCCACCACGGGTGGCCATTGAGCGCGGATGACTGGGATGCGCAAATGCTGTTCTTTCGCGCAAAGGGTTACCGCGTCATTGCACACGATCGTCGCGGTCATGGACGCTCCACACAGACTGACAGTGGCAACGAGATGGACACCTATGCCGCTGACGTGGCGGCACTGGTCGAGCATCTCGACCTCAGGGGCACGGTGCATATCGGCCACTCCACCGGCGGCGGCGAAGTCGCGCGTTATGTCGCCAAGTATGGCAAGGGGCGCGTGGCCAAGGCGGTGCTCATCAGCGCGGTGCCCCCGGTGATGCTCAAGTCGGCGGCGAACCCCGGCGGACTCCCGATCGAGGTGTTTGACGGCCTGCGCACCTCGCTCGCGAACAACCGGGCGCAATTTTACCTGGACGTGGCCAGCGGGCCGTTCTACGGCTTCAACAGGCCTGGTGCCAAGGTGCTTCCCGGGACCATCAACAACTGGTGGCGACAGGGCATGATCGGCGGCGCCAAGCCCCAATACGACTGCATCAAGGCATGGTCGGAAACCGACTTCACGGAAGACCTCAAGGCGATCGACGTGCCGGTGCTGGTCATGCACGGCGACGACGACCAGATCGTGCCGATCCAGGATGCGGCGCTGCTCTCGATCAAGCTGCTGAAGCATGGCTCGCTCAAGGTCTACAAGGGCTTTCCGCATGGCATGTGCACCACGCATCCGGAAGTGATCAACCCCGATCTGCTGGCTTTTGTGACCGCGTGACCCGCGCCATCGGGTAACGAACCATCGCCAGTGGGCCGCTCGCCGACCGTGCCACGTTGATTCGCGCGGAGGCGAGCGCACTGGCTCTCCAAGCGGCCGTTTCTGGACTTTTCCGCATGACCGATCCCGTCGCCGAGACACCCGGCATTACCCCACCATGGGCCAATCTCCCCGTGGCCTTGTTCGGCTCGGTGATGGGCCTCACCGGCCTCAGCATCGTCTGGCGGCAGATGCACGCGTACGTCGGCACCCCGGCGTGGATCGCGACGAGCCTGGCCATCGTTGCATTGATCGATTTCATGCTGCTGCTGGTTGCCTACGGCGCGAAAGCGTTGCTGGCACCCGGGGCCGTGCTGGCCGAGTTTCGACATCCGATTGCGGGCAGCCTGTTTGGCACCTTCTTCGTCAGCCTGATGCTGTTGCCGATCCTGCTGGCTCCCTACAGCCTCGGGTTGGCACGGATCCTCTGGCTGGCGGGTACCGCGGGCATGCTGGTGTTTGCCTGGGTCATCGTCAGTCGCTGGCTCAGCACCCGGCAGCATGTTGCGCACGCCTCACCCGCCTGGTTCGTGCCCGTGGTGGGTCTGCTGGGCATTCCGCTGGCCGTCCCCGCGCTCGCGGTTTCACCCGTCTGGGCGGAGGCCATGCGTCTGCTGATGACCATGAGCCTGGCGGTCGGGCTGTTCTTCGCCGTCGTGCTTTTCACCCTGGTTTTTTCGCGCCTCCTGTTTGAAGACCCGATGCCGGAGGGCTTGCAGCCGACCCTGCTGATTCTGGCGGCGCCATGTGCCGTGGGGTCCGCGAGCTACACCATCGCCACCGGTTCAAATGGCCTGTTCGCCCAGTCGCTCTACACGCTGATGCTGTTCCTGCTGGCTGCCCTGCTGCCGAGGATTCGCCACCTGCCGCGCTGCTGTCCGTTCCGGTTCTCGTGGTGGGCGGTGAGCTTTCCGCTGGCCGCCTCGGCGAGCACCGCCCTGCAGGTCGCCACCTCCCAGCCCAGTTGGCTCGCCGAGGCCATTGCCTGGCTGCTGCTGGTGTTTGCGACCACCATCATCCTGGGGCTGCTCGTGCGCACGCTGAGCGGCCTGTTCAAGGGAGAGCTCAGCATGCTCAACGGATGAGAAGTCCGCGCGTGCAGTCTTGATCCGCGCCAGGCGACCGCTGGCTGCGGCGATGCGAAAGGAGTGGCGGACGGTACCTGCATGCGCAGTGCCGGGCCGCAAGACCACGGATACCGAAGCGCTTGCGTCACTGCACGAAGCAAAGGAGTCGAGGCATGAAACTGTACGATCGACGCGGCGTTGACGTCGCCGCAGGCGGGGGCGAACCACCGCCGGTGGAGGCTGTCGTTCCGTCGCCGAACTTCGCCACTCGCCGAAAGCTGCTCCTCGGACTGGCGGCACTGCCCGGCGCCTCACTCTGGAGCAGCGCATGGGCAGAGAGCCTGGCCGATGTGCCGGCCCGCAGCGCGGGCAACCTGCTCGCAGCGCACAGCGAACGCTCCGAGTACGTTCATCTGGATCGCGTGCTGGGAGCGGCTCCGGGCAAGAAGGGCGTCGAAGCCCTGGATGCGTTCAATTCGAAGACCCCGCAGGAAAAATTGGTCGGCATCATCACGCCGACGGACCTGCACTACGAGCGCAGCCATTCCGGCGTTCCGGAAATAGATCCCGCCAAACACCGCCTGTTGATCCACGGCATGGTGAAGAAGCCGATGGTGCTGACAGTGGCCGACCTGATGGCACTGCCTTCCGTCTCGCGCATTCACTTCATCGAGTGCACGGGCAACGGCTGGGCCAACTGGAAGAAGGCCGACGACACGCTGACCGTGCAGGGCACCCACGGCCTGGTCAGCTGCAACGAATGGACCGGCGTGCCGCTGAAACTGCTGATCGACATGGCGGGGGTGGATCGCCGATCGCTGTGGATGCTGGCCGAGGGCGGCGATGGCGCCGGCGTGGACCGGAGCGTTCCGCTGACCGACGAGATCCTGGAGGACGCCTTCATCGCCTACGGCCAGAACGGAGAGCCGATCAGGCCGGCGCACGGCTACCCGCTTCGGCTGATCATGCCGGGCTTCGAGGGCAATCTGCACATCAAGTGGCTGCGGCGACTGAAGTTCGGCGACCGGCCATGGATGACCCGCTGGGAGACCGACCGCTACACGCAGCTGCGGCCCGACGGCAAGGCGACCCAGTTCCAGCTGCGCATGGATACCAACTCGGTGATCACCGCGCCCTCCGGCATGATGAACATCCGGCCGGGCTACAACCGGATCACCGGCATCGCCTGGAGCGGCCACGGAAAGATCGCAAAGGTGGAGGTGAGCACCGACGACGGTCGCATCTGGCGGACGGCGCAGCTGAACCTGCCGGTGCTGTACAAGGCGCAGACCCGCTTCCAGCTCGACTGGCACTGGGATGGCAAGCCGACCGGCATCGTCAGCCGCGCCACCGACGAGAAGGGAAACGTGCAACCCGACCGCAAGTCCTTCATTGCGCAGGTCGGCACCAACGCGCTTTTCCACTACCACGCACAGCAGACATGGAGCATCGATTCCGATGGCAACGTACGCAACGCTCTGTCGTAACGCAGGTGTTTTCGTGGTGATGCTCGGCTGCGCGCAAGCGGCGGTCGCGCAGACCGATTACGGCGTCGGTCGCCCGGCGACACCGGAAGAGATCAAGCTCTGGAACATCGATGTCCGCCCGGACGGCACGGGTCTGCCGGAGGGCAAGGGCACGGTGGCGCATGGCAAGACGGTGTACGCCACCTACTGCCTGGCGTGCCACGGACCGAACGGACAGGGCGGCATCCGGGATCGGCTGGCCGGCGGGCAGGGCAGCCTGGCGACCGACAAACCGGTGAAGACCATCGGCAGCTTCTGGCCTTATGCCACCACCTTGTTCGACTACATCCACCGCGCCATGCCCTATACCGCGCCGGGCTACCTGAGCATCGACGACACCTACGCGGTGGAGGCCTACCTGCTCAACCTCAACGGCATCGTCCCCGACGATGCGACGCTCGACCGCGCCTCGCTTCTGCGCATCGAGATGCCCAACCGCAACGGCTTCGTTCCCGAGTCCGAGTTCGTGCACATCGGGAATTCGAGATAGGGCCATGCCTCGGCCCAAGGTGAAAACGCAGTGGGCGCCCCGGGTTTTGGCTCGAGCTCTGCAGCCCGTCCAGCGCCTCCAGCAATGGCCGAGCGCGCTCGTCGCAGGCGGCGCCATTCTCGGTCACGCTGACCCGCCGGGTGTTGGGTTCGGGCAGCCGGACCTCGAGATGCGTTTCCAGCGCCTGGATCGCCTTGCTGAGCGTGGCTGCCGGCATCTGCAGCGACTTGGCCGCGCGCACGACGTTGCCACTCTCCACGACACGCGCCAAGGCGCGCATGGCCTGCAGGTGATCCATGGAGTTGGCTCCGCGTGATGGACGTTGATTATCTCCCCAACGAAATAAAGAAACTACGTTAGCCGTATTTATCCACGCCATCTGCAGCAATAGGATGTGCTTTCGCCGCGATAACTCATCACCACCGGAGATCGATCATGAAGACCCTCGACAACATCCACGCCACCCGGCATGCCGGCAAGATCGCGCTGGTCACCGGCGGCAGCTCGGGCCTGGGCCTGGCCACCGCGCAGCGGCTGGTGCAGGAAGGCGCCGCCGCGGTGTACATCACCGGCCGCCGCCAGGGCGAGCTGGATGCCGCCGTGGCGGACATCGGCGACAAGGCCATCGCGATCCGCGGCGACATCGCGGTGGCCGCGGACCTGGACCGCATCTTCGCCACCATCGGCGAGCGGCACGGCCGGCTGGACATCCTGTTCGCCAACGCCGGTGGCGGCGAGTTCGCGCCGCTGGGCGCCATCACCGAGGCGCAGTTCGACAAGTACTTCGACATCAATGTCAAAGGCACGCTGTTCACGGTGCAGAAGGCGCTGCCGCTGATGAAGCCCGGTGCGGCCATCGTCATCACCGGCTCGATCACGTCGGTCAAGGGTGCGCCGGCGTTCGGCGTCTATGCGGCCACCAAGGCGGCCCTGCGTTCGTTCACCCGCACCTGGGCGTCCGACCTCAAGGGCAGCGGCATCCGCGTGAACATCGTGGCGCCCGGCACCGTGGTCACGCCCGCGTACAAGAACGAGCTGGGCATGAACGACGAGCAGATCGCGCAGTTCGACGCCCAGGCCGCGGCCATCACGCCGCTGGGACGCACCGGCAAGCCGGACGAGATCGCCAGTGCGGTGTCGTTCCTGGCGTCGGACGAGGCCAGCTACATCACCGGCACCGAATTGTTCGTCGATGGTGGGCAGGTGCAGGTCTGACCGCCAGCACGGCAGCGCAGCATTTTGACCGCGGACAGCGGGACAGAGAGCCGTCACGGAGCCGGCCTCACTTGCTGCGCTCTATTCGTGACACAACGGCGATGGATCATGATCCTGAAGCGGCTTCCTGATCCCGTTCAACGGCCTCATTGCGAGCATCGCGGCATGACAGATGCCTCCAAAGCGGATCACGTACAAGCCACGCTCGACGAGAGCGCAAGCGGGCTGAAAGAGAGTGCGCTACAGCAAACCGACAGTGCCTACCGTCGGACGGAACTTGCCGCAGACCGCACGATACTGGCCGCCGAACGGACCTATGCGGCCTGGGTCCGGACCGGACTCTCGGCACTGGCGGCCGGTGTGGGCGCCAAAGCCCTGCTGAAGGATGTGGTGGATCCGTGGCTGGGCAGCGCCACGGGTTCCCTGATGATCCTGTTCAGCGCCTTCTGCTTCATGGCGGGGGTATGGCGCGAGTGGGACGCCGGTGCCCCGGCACCTCGTCCCGATATCCGCCGGTTACCACCTTGGCTTCTGGTCGGTATCAACGGCTCGCTGATCTTGGTGGCATTCGCCGCGCTGGTCGGCATCTGGGTCGTTCGTGTTTGATGGCGGGGACGCGCTTTGGAAAGTCTCGAGATCCGGGCAACAGGAGTGGCACGGCTTGCGTCACACAAGCGCCCGAATCCTCCATGGGATATTCGCGCAGGAGACGGCGAGCACAGGGCTCGTCGCTTGTTTCAGGCTCCCGGCGAGCGTCCGTGCACGCGAAACGGCAGGCTGATACGTGGCTCGCCAAAGCGGGATCAGGTTCATTTATCCCTCGCGCGGAAGCGAACCTGGCCCTGTCTTTCGTGTTGCCGCCAGAGGCCGGGTTACTTGTCATCCTGATCCTGCTTGAGCTGTACGTCTGGCACCGCGACCGCGAGAATGACGATAAAGGCTGACAGCATCAACATCGCAACAAACGTCAGATGCAGGGCGTGCTGGAGTGTGGAAGTGGCGGCGGCGTCGACGAGCTGCTTGCCATCGTGGCTCGCGGTAACAAAAAATCGTTCCAGTTCCTCGAAGGTGACAGACCGCGAGCCGTCGGAATGGCGGATCCCGAAGTTCAGCACCGTACCGAGCAGGGTCGCACCGAGTGCACTGCCGAGATTGCGAGAAAACATGTTGGATGCAGTTGCACTAGCGCGCCGTTGCCACGGCACGACTTCCTGAATAAGCACCAGCGAACTGACGCTCACCAAACCCATGCCAAAGCCCATGACGAGCGAGCCCAGGCCCGCCTGTACCGGCGAGCTGCGCGGTGTAAGCAGCAAAAAGGCGATGGCTCCAATCGGGATCAGCGCACCGCCCGCAATCAGCAGGCGGCGAAGTCCGGCAGCAGGGAACGTGCGTGCTGCAACCATGGCGCCGGCTGGCCAGCCCACCATCATCATCGTCAGCGTGAGCCCGGCCACCACCGGCGAACGATGCAGCACGCCCTGCACGTACATCGGCAGGAACGAGGTGAGCCCCATCAGTGCCATGCTGGCAAGGACCGCGACACCATTGGTTGCCGCGATAGCGCGCGCACTCCACAGGGCAAACGACAACATCGGATCCGCCGCGCGCCGCTCCTGCAACACGAAGGCGATACTGCCGAACAGGAAGATCGAACCCACGATGGCCGCCCCGCGGAAGTCAGCCCTGGCGACCTCGGTGAGCATGATCATGAAAGCTCCGGTCGAAAGTGTGAACAGGAGTGCCCCGGCGATATCGATGGGCTTCCGCTCGACGCGCACATCTTCGTGCAGGAACAGCACAAAGCCCGTAGCGGCCAGCAGACCGATGGGTACGTTCATCCAGAAGATCCACGACCAGGAGAAGTCGCGCACGATAAAGCCACCAGTCAGCGGTCCCAGTAATGCAGAGACAGCCCAGACACTGGCCAGATAGCCCTGCACCTTGCCGCGCTCGCGCGCTGGGAAGAGGTCGCCCACAATGGTCAGTGCGACTGGCTGCACTGCGCCGGCGCCGAGACCCTGCACAAGCCGAAAGCCGATCATCGTCGGCATGGACCAGGCGAAACCGCACAGCACGGAACCCACCAGGAAGACGCTTATGCCAAGCAGGATCACGGGCTTCCTGCCGTAGACATCGGCCAGCTTTCCGAACACCACGGTGGCGGCCGTCTGGGTCAAAAGGAAGGACGCGAATACCCAGCTGTAAATCTTCAAGCCACCCAGATCACCGACGATCTGCGGCATCGCGGTCGCGATGATGGTCGCCTCGATCGCAACCATGAACATGGTTGCCAGGATCGCCGCCATGGTCAGTGCGCGTCGCGTCACAGGCCGCGCCACGGCGGCAGAAGATTCAACGTGCGGTGTCATGGCTGGCCGCCTTGATCGGAAATGTTCTGCTCACCAGCTGCCGCAATGGGTCAGCCGACCCGTGAAAATCATAGCGACAGGCGACGGGGCCGTCTTGCAGATTAGTGCGCTTCTGATCGCTCAGGCAGCCGAGCGATTTGACGCGACGGCCAGGCGAAACCGAGGCGAAGCCGGGACGGAGGAAGTCAAATGATCTCATGTCAAACGCCTGCACGCTCCGTCTCCTTTTTTGTTGATGCGGAGCGCATGGGGCATCATTTCGCGTTGCCCGTTCCCCGAATGAAGGCCGCGACGTTGTCGTGCAGTTCGGCGAGTTTCGATGGCGTGACGTACACCATGTGGCCGGATTCGTAGTAGTGGTATTCGATGTTCTTGCGCAGCAAGGCAGGAATCGGGAGATGCTCCAGTTCGAACTTGCCGGCAAAGAAGGGCGTGGAGATGTCGAAATAGCCGCCATTGACCATCACCCTGAGATCGGGATTCTGCTTCATCGCCGCGGCAAGGTCCGGCAACACATTGGGTAGCGCGATCAAGGGATGGGGTGCGCCAGGCGGCTGGTGCCGGTAGTCCCAGCTTTCGTAGACAGGGATGCCCGCCTTGAACGTCTGGTTGCTGCCGTATTTGAGTGTCTTGCGCGCATAGGTGTTCCACGCCGCGACATAGGCGGAGGAGATCGCAGCGCCCTGCGGATCGTATTTGGCGATTTTCGACAGCGGGTCGAGGGTCGGCCCGACGAAGCGTGTGTCTAGCGTCCCGGTCGTCTCGTCCTGGTCGCTCAATACCTCCTTCTGGAAGGCGCCGTACTCGATGCGCAGACCTGTTTTCAGCAAGTAGGCGATCGGCAGGCCGGTGTAGGCGTGAAGCTTCTCGGCGACCGCCATACGGCCCCTCGGGTCCAGTTGATCGCCGAGCATCAGCGCATGGGCGTATTCGCCGATCGCGAAGGTTTCCACGTCGGCCAGAAATGGCTGCAGCTGCTCCGGGCGGTTGGCCAGCTTGTGGTGATACCAGGCTGTCGCGGCATAGCTGGGCAGGGACATGATGTACGGCTCGTCAATGCCCGGATTCAACTCCGGATCATCGGGCACGAGGTCCCAATTCAAGATGTCCGAGAGCAGGATGACGCCGTTGAGGTCGATGTGCTCCTGCTGCAGCGCATAGGCGAGGCCGGCGCCGCGCATGGTGCCGTAGCTTTCGCCAAAGACGTATTTCGGGGAATTCCAGCGGCCATATTTGCTCAGGAACTCGCGAATGAAAACGGCAAACGCGTGGATGTCCTGGTCGACGCCGTAAAACGACTTGGACGCGTCCTTGCCGCCGATGCGGCTGAAGCCCGTGCCCGGCGCGTCGATGAACACCAGGTCCGAGGTATCCAGAAGACTGTCGTTGTTGTTGATGACGGCGTAGGGCGCGGCCGGCGTGTGCTTGACGCCGTTGGTGACCACGCGCACCGGGCCGAATGCACCCATATGCACCCAAATGCTGGAGGAGCCCGGCCCGCCGTTGAACAGGAAGGTCAGCGGGCGGTTGGCGGCCTTCGCTCCCTTCTTGAAATAGGCCGTGTAGAACATCGAGGCGACGGCGGTCGGATTGTCGTGGCCGTCCTCCTTCGCGCCGGCCGGCGCCGCGTCATCCCAGCCCTTGGCGTGCACGATGAGCGTGCCGGCGACGGCGCGGTACTCGATGCGCTTGCCGGCGACCGTGACCGAACCGTCGGTGGTGACCGCGGCCGGCTTGAAATCCGGTGCCGCAGGCCTGGTGCTGGCCTGGTCCGCCGCCAGGGCGGATGACATGAAACATCCGCAGACGGCCACCAGGAGAAACAACTTCTTCGGGTCAATCATGGTGCGCAATGGATCATCCTCGGGTTGGCTTGTCGCTGTGCTGCAAGAGGTGCTGGCGATTAAAGGGAGCCCGGGGTCGGAGTCGGCCTTTCAAGTGAGTGCACGTCAACGCCGGTTTTGGAAAAAACGCACACGCCCAATGCATGGCTCTTGGCCTGGTACATGGCGACGTCGGCGGCGCGCAGGTAGTCATCGGTGGTCGCGAAGCCGGACTGGCTGCTGACCACCCCGATGCTCGCGCCGCAGGTCACGGTATGCGTGTCGATCTGGTAGGGGGCGGCGAGGGCGGCGGCAATGTGTCGGGCCCGATCGGTGGCACCCGCTTGATCGACACACTCAAGCAACACGTTGAACTCATCGCCACTCATGCGGGCGACAAGATCAACCGCCCGTACGCAGGATTCAAGCCGGCGTGCCACCTGCTGCAACAGTTGGTCACCCACATGGTGTCCAAGGGTGTCATTGACTGCCTTGAACTGATCGAGGTCCAGCAGCAGCACGGCGAACAGGGTGGCGTCGCCTTGTGTCTGCGCGTCACCAGCTTTCGAAGCCGCGTCCTGATGCACAGCGATGGCGTGCTCGAGGCGATCGCGGAACAACGGGCGGCCGGGCAGGTTGGTCAAGGCGTCGTAGGAGCTGCCGCGCTCCGCCAGATCGCTGAGTGACCCGGCCATCCGCACGGCTACGCCGTCTTCGAATTGGGCGACCCCGCGCCAATTGAGCCACACCAGTCGCCCCGATCCAAGACGAGCGCGAAAATCCACGGAAAAGTTCGGGCGGTTTCCCGACAGGTGCCTGCGGTACGCCATCTGCACGCGTTCATGGTCATCGGGATCAATGAGCTGTTGCAGAAAGTGCCAGCCGTCTTCATGCAGGTTGCCGGTGTCGCTCAGCCCGACAATCTCATGGAAGCGCTGGGACACGTGCAAGACGTCCGTTTGCAGGTTCCAGTCCCAGATACCGTCATTGGATCCGCGGGTGGCGAGTGCATAGCGGTTGTCAGATTGCACCAGCTCGAGTTCGGTGTTTTTCTGCTGGGTCACGTCAATCATCAGGCCGATCATGCGATTCGGGCGGTCCTTGTCGACCACCACGCGACACAGGTCGCGCACCCATATGACGTTTCCGGATTTGGCGATCAACCGGTAACTCATCTCGTACGCATAGCTGTGCGTTGCGTTGTACGCAGCATCGTCAATGACCAGTGCTTCGGGCAAGTCATCGGGATGCACATGCTGCCGCCAGAAACGCGGATCGGCCCGCCACTCTTCCACCGAGTAGCCGAAAAGGCGCTCGACCTGCGGGCTCAGGAACGTATTGCCCACGCCGAGTTCGGCTTCCCAAACAACGCCGTCGATGGTTTCCAGCAGCCGCAGGAAGCGCTGGCGGACCTCCATCAATACGTGTTCGGTGATCTCGGTGATCTCGATCAGGACGCCCTGGCGACTGATCACTCGATGCGCGGCGTCATGCTGCGGCTGCAGTTGCAGGCGCATCCAGCGATAGTCCGAGTTTGCCAGGCGCAGCCGGAACACCGGCATGCCTGATCGCAAGGTACCGGTGTCGTCGGGATGCACGAAGTCAAGCAAGGACTGACCGAGCGACCCATCCAGCGCATGGCCCGTAAGCTTGTGCCAGGCGGGATTCAAGTAGGTGATAACCCACAGCGCGTCCGTCTGCACCACTGCCTCGGGCAGCAGCTGCAGCAGTTCTCCGGGCGGCGTGGAAGGGGCGGGCATAGTCGTTCATGCTCACCGAAGCCCTATCATCCTGTCCAGCCCGTGAGTGTGATGCTTGGAAAAAGGTCTCAGGAATAATTGACGAGTGGTGTTCAACCCATGAACGTTTGGCAAATTAGAGAATGACCTGGTCAACAATGTGGCCATGCTGGTGGTTGCCGATGATTCGGACGACGATTTCTGGAAGCATTTCGAAGGCAATGGTCGCCCGCTGCGCTGGACTGCGCCGCCGAAGCTGGAGGTCTTCAAGGATCGTCGTCAGAAGGGCCCCAAGCCACGCGCCGACATCAGCCCATTCACCGCCGAAGGCCTGGTCATGAGCGCCAAGGCACGGGATACGCTCGGTGATTTCCTGTCGCAGTTTGGTCAGTTTCTCGAGGTCGATGTCGACGGTCATGTCGAGTATTACTTCAACCCGACCCACCCTATCGATGGCGTCGATCCGGAGTGATCGCAAAGGCGGGCCTCGGGGGCGATCAACAAACCGTCGTTCATCGATTCGGCGATTCCGGCAGATGCCGCGGTGTTCATCGAGCCCTCCATGCCCGGCGACATCTACGTCAACGATGCTGCACGCGATGAGCTGGAACGGCGGATCATGCGGGCCAACGTGACGGGGATGAGTTTCACGCAGCTGCAGGGTTGATAGGTGTCGGGGACGAATGGCGCGGACTTGAGCGCGAGTCGCCATCTTTCGTCATTCCTGCGGGAGCAGGAATCCAGTGACCTCGGCCTTTTCCCCGTAGCCAAAGGCTCTGGATCCTCGCTTGACCAGTTTCGCTGTTGCAAAGCGCCTCGCGAGGATGACGGGCTCAAGTCAGTGCCATTCGTGCCAGGGACAATTTTTGATCAAACTTCACTGGCACGCTGCAGCCGCCGACGAGCTGAGCAGATCGTTCAACTGCGCGAACTGCTCCTCAGTGCAGCTGGTGCTGCCGGAGCTGATGGCCTCATCCAGCGCTTCCTTCGATGGGTGGAGGTCGTGCATGACAACACGCGTCTGCCCGCCCTGTTCCTCGAAGGTCACCGTGGTGACCGCGCCGTCGCCGCCGCCTTCCTCGTTGGTCCAGACCACCTTGGAGTAGGGCGTTACCTCCAGGTAGCGGCCGTAGAACGCCGCTGGCTGCTCCGAGCAGGGGTGGCTGAACTCGAGGCGGTAGGTGCCGCCCGTGCGGGCGTCCATCTCGCAGGCCAGGAAGGTCATGCCGAACGACGCCGGCGTCCACCACTGGCGGAACCATTCCGGCTTCGTCCACGCCTCGAACACCAGGCGCGCCGGGGCGTCGAACAGTCGCGTCACGACCAACTCACGGTCGGAGACCCGCGTCACCTCCACGCCATGGTTGGTGCGATCACTTTCTTTGCTTGCGTCCATCGGCCTTCTCCTGTCGTTTGAGTTCGTCCAAGACGCCGTCGAGCGCGTCGAAGCGCTCGCTCCACAGCTGTTGGTGGCGCGCAATCCAGGCCGCTTCCTGCTCCAGGCAGTGCGCGCCCAGCGTGCAGGTCCGCACGCGTCCGACCTTCTGGGTCGTGACCAGGCCCGCCTGTTCCAGCACGTCGACATGCTTTTTCATGCCGGTGAGCGACATCCGGAACGTGTCGGCCAACTCAGTGATGGAGGCGTCCGCGCGGCCGAGCTGCTCGAGTACGCCGCGACGGGTGATGTCCGAAAGCGCGGCGAACGAGGCGTCGAAGGTGGTGGACTCATACTGAACCATGTGGTTCAGTGTTTTGCATAAGTCGGCCGTGCGCAAGTGTCCGCTGAAGTCAGCGGAAAGAAAAAACGCGGTCGGGTTGAGCCGGCCCGGGTATGACGGACACTCTTGTTCCGCAGACTAGCGTTGGAGAACGGGCGTGCCGGAGCAAAGCGCGATCAGGTTTACCTATCCCTCGTGCGGAAGTGGGCCCGACCCCGATCCACGGTGTGCGCCGCCACTGACCCGGGAAAGCGATGACCGGCGCGCACTTGTCGCGCCTTGGTGGTCGTGTATATTGACTGTCAATATTATTGACTAGTTGAGCCATCATGACCGAAAACAAGCCCTGGCACCTGCAGGTGGTGATTCCCGCGCTGTTGCGGCATGCGCGCAACACCTACGGCGTGGCCATGCGTCAGGCGCTGGCTGACGCAGGCTACGACGACATTCCCGCCAACGGCCTATACGTTCTGGGCGGCCTGGCCATGGGAGCCGGGGATGCGCCTCTGGGCGAGCTGATCCATGAGTTGCGTATCTCCAAGCAGGCCGCCGGCCAACTGGTCGACGCACTGGTCACTCGCGGCTATCTGAAACGCGATGTCGACGAGAGCGACCGGCGCAAGCTGACCATCACCCTGACCGAACGCGGTCAGGCTGCCGCAGCGACCCAGGCCGGGGCGCGCGAGTTGATCGACGCCGAACTGATCGCCAGGGTCGGGCAGGCCGACGTCAACATCGCCCGCCGCACCCTGGCGGCGGTGATCGAGATCGGCAAACTCACCACCGGCGCCAAGGCATGAACCGCAAACCGAAACCCAGCGCCGTCGTCTTCGCCAGGGACGTGGCGGGCATGGCCCGTTTCTACGGCGACGTCGCAGGCATGGAAGCGGTGCACGGCGACAAGGATCACATTGTCCTCGACGGCGGCCACTTCCAGCTCGTGATCCACGGTATTCCCGCGCGCATCGCCTCCAGCATCGAGATCACCCAACCGCCGCAAATACGCGACGCCATGCCGATCAAGATCTGTCTGCCGGTCGATGACATCGACCAAGCGCGCACCCGGGCCGCGCAACTGGGCGGCCACATTGGCGCCAAGGCGAAGGAGTGGCAGGCCCGCGGATTTACCGCCTGCGACGGTCACGATCCCGAGGGCAATGTGTTCCAGGTTCGCGAGAGTGCTGGCTGATGCTGGAAAACGGGACGGTGGACGTTGAATGACCTGTCGTCACATCGAGAGCGAGCCTCTGCGGTGTCCTCCGCTCCTGATGGTGTTTCAGGGTTACAGTCGTCCACTCACCGGTTCCAAATCACGGATTCGATCATGGAAAAAATAAAGGAACATCTGTACCGAAGCGTGCGCAAGGACGAGTTCACCTACGGCGTCATCAGCGAGGATGGTCAGGCAGCGCCTGCCGTCCTGCATGGTGACATAGCCCCGCGCACCGTGACCGTCGCAGGAAAAGCGGTTACTCGCCAGGATTGGCGCAGTGACAGGGACGGCTACTTCATCAAGGGCCATGGCACGTCGCTTTGGGACAAGAGAGGGGTCTTCGGCAACACGTACTGGAGCTATTTTCTACTCCCTGAGGGTACCGTGATTCCCGCGACCTTGAAGCTGGTGCAGGGGAGTCGGAACGAGAAGTACCAAAGCACGCATTGGCAAATCGAAGTTGCCACCGGAGGCGAGCTCGGGGCCGATGCCCTGCGCGGAGCACTGGACGCGCTTGCGCGCAACTGCGTGGCAAGGGCCAGCGAACTCCGCATCAGCCTCAAGTAATCACCGTCCGGTCAACGAGGAACTACCATGCTCGAAATCAGCGCCAATGCACTGATGATGTCGATTCAGGCCATCCATCAGGTTACCGGGCAATACAGTGCCGAGAGAGACGGCGTCGCCGGTCCGGAGCAGGCGGACTACGACGAAATCATCGAGTCCTATGAGATCACGGCGATGGAGCTGCGGAAAGTCTATGAGCAGGCGTGTGTCCAGCATGCCGACCTGCCCCCGTACGAAACGCTCATTCGCTGACGCTCAGATAAAACAGGGGCCGCTTGCCCGGCATGTTGGGGAAAGGTGTGAGGGACGATTTTTGTCGGCTACCAAGTTGCTCGAATTGTCCCTGACACCATTCGTGTGTTCGCATGGACGCTACAGCATTGAGCAGAGGCGCGTGGCGTGAGTGCCACGTCCACCATGTCAGGGGAAAAAATGAACAGGACGATCACGATAGCTGCAGCGTGGGTGATGCTGCTGGGTGTTGGCGTGGCGTGCGCGTCAATTGAGCCGATCCGCGCGCAACCATCCACCGAGGTCCAGGAGGCGACGCTCAAACTCAGGCAGGTATTCGGCGAGGTCAGCAATGGCGACTATGTAAAAGCCGTACCTGAGCTGGACAGGATCATTGCCGCCTCGAGTTTTGGCGAGTTGGCGCCCGCGCTCCGCTTCCAGACGTTGAACGTGGCAGCTGCGATAGCGCTCCAGACACAGCACTACGCCAAGGCACACGGCCTCGCGATCAAGGCCACCGGGCTCGATCAGGCGGCGGGCGGCGCGTGGCTGATTCGTCTGTTTGCCGCGATGTACATAAGCGACAACCCTGACGCCGCACGGTGTGTGGAGACTATCGCCAGCCAATGGCCTGACAAGCTCGACAACGTGCGCCCGCAGGGCATGGCGCAGCTCCACTTTGCGCTGCGCGCAGCGCATGAAGACGACGTTGACCGCGCCATGCTCGATGCACTGTTCGATGCGAAGTGGCAGGCTGGCCAGAGCGCCTACGACACCCTGTGGCGCGACCTGGCACTGATGCAGATCGAGCACAACAACCCCAAGCGTGCCGCAACGGTCGCCCAGCGCATCCGCTCCGCCCAGGCGGCCCTGAGCATGCGCATCGACAAGCGCTTTGACCCGCTTACCCGCGGCCAGCCACAGACCTTTGATGTGGATCGCCTGCTGGCCGCGCAGATCCAGGCCGCGCGGGCGCGGATCAAGGCCCATCCTGACCAGCTCGAGCCCGTCCAGCGATTGCAGGATCTGCTGCTCGAGAAAGGGCAGAACGCCGAGGTTCTCGCGGTCAGTGACGCCGCCGTGGCGCACGCCGAACGCGGCGATGGCGAAAAGACCTATACCGACTTCGGCGAGAGCTACAACTGGGTGCTTAACCAGCGTTCGCTTGCGCTCGCGCACGCGGGTCACTGGGACGATGCCGTGCGTGAAATGACGCGTGCCGCACGACGCCCCGAGGGTGGCGGCGTGAACGTCAGCCAGTCGATCAACCTCGCCGGCTTGTTGACCGACCTGGACCAGCCCGACAAGGCCGCCGCCGCCATCGTCGAGCCGGGGGCCATGTCGCCGATGGGGCGCATGCAACTGAGTTACGTCAGATTGCAGATCGCCATGGAGAAGAACGACTCCGCTTCCATCGCCAGGGAGATGGCTTATTTACGGCAACACCGCACCGATGACATCGGCACATGGCAGCGCGCCCTGCTGAGCCATGGCGATCTCGATGCCGCTGCGGCGCTGCTGATCGATCGGTTGCAGGCCCCGGATTGGCGTAGCGCTGCCTTGGTCGAGATGCAGCATTACCTGCGCAGCGATCAGACACCGACGATGAGGGTATTCCAACAACGCTGGAACACCGTTACCGCACGTCCCGACGTCCAGGCCGCGCTGGCAAAAGTCGGTCGGGTCGAACGCTTCGACATCGCCGCGGCAGCATACTGATGCGGACTACGCGGGGCGGGACCAAGCCCGAACCAACACGCTCCGCCCGCGGCACATGGCAACACGAAATGGATTTTTGACATGGAACATCTGGTTCGTCTTGCGAGTTCGAACGCGTTTTTCCATGCCACGGTATTCGGGTTCACCTTCTGGGTGATCCTGTGGTTCGTATGGGCGCGTTTTTTCCATGAAAGCGTCGCGTTCCACAAGGTGTGCCAGTTTGTTCTGGCCTTCGTGTTGCTGATGTTTTTTTTCGCGCTGTATGCCTCAGTCGTGGCAGACGGACTGGATGGGGTGGTTTGTGCATCGGGCCGGTTTACCATTCACGTGACTTGCCACAGTCATGATGAAAGCCCCGGGTTGTTCTGGGCGCTTGTCGTGTGGCTCTTGAGTATCTTTGTGCTGTTCATGCTCATGGCTTTGGCGTTTCTGCTGAAGATGCTGGTGCCTGGCGACAAGGGGCTCGTCGCAAGGGGCGGCAACCGGCGCAGATCCATCGGCACGGGCGAGCGGCGCTCCGCCGGCCGAGCGCGGGGATGGACGGCGTTTCAAGCGCTCCAGTTTGCTTGTGGGGTGATCGTGATTTCGAATCTGGCCTGGATCGCCAAGTCGCTTCACCAGGTCAGCGTTGCACGAAGGCAGGTAGATGAAGCGTTGGCATCAGCTTCCGGCGCAACCGCAGCCGTTGAAGCCTATCTGCGAGATCACGGCGCTTTGCCTGAAGACAGCCGTGCGCTGGGGCTGCTGTCACCGGTATCCCTTCACAGTCAGTACGTAAGCGAAGTCCGGATTCACCAGGGAAGCATCTGGTTGACGTTCGATGAAACGGCGACCGACAAACATCTTGGTGGCCGGTCGCTGATATTGATTGCGCTGCGACGCGGAAGTCATGTGGCATGGCATTGCGCAAGCCGTGATATCGTTGAAAGATATCTTGCCGGGATTTGTCCGGTGGGCTCGTGAGCGCTCGCAGCTCATGGAGCTGACTGGAAACCGGGACAGCGGAAGTTGAGTTGCGCTAACTTTCGGTGTCCCCGAGAGCAGAGATTCCCATGACCGTCCTGCGTTGCACTGCCAAGCTGCTCAAGCGCCTGAAGCAGGTCACCAAGCCAACGGAACCGGCGCCACAGACCAATCCGCTGGGCGAGTGGTATGCGGATATCGACTTCTGGCGTCGGCAGCCGTTCGTGGTGATGCTCAATGCCGCCACCGGCGCGGTGCTGGTGCTGCCGGGCAACGCCGAAGGCCTGCGCCGGCTGCACGAGCGCGCGCTGCTGCAGTTCGCTGCGATTTGCGAGCACGTCGGGCTGTGCGGGGCGGGTGTGGATGCCGAGCTGCATGGCTTCGATGCGGGTTTCGCCTTCGCCGCCACTCGCGATCGCAGCCTGCTGGCGTCGCTCAATCAGCGCAAGTTCGGCTTCTGGTTGGCTCTCGAACACGGCGACCGCTCCATGCCGGAGGTCGCGGCCCAGGAGTGGGATGGCCTGTTCAAGCATCCTGCGCTGGGTCGTGACACGCGCTACAACATGGACTATCACCGCCCACTCGACCTGCTTCGTCAGCGCCTGTTGCCGGCAGCCCGGATCATCCCCTTCAACCGGGCCGCGCCGTCTGCTTCTGGTTGATGCACATCGTTACGCTCAGGCCCAGGGTAAGCCGGATCGCAGGAGGTCAAGGCGCGCTGCCTGAGCCTTTTCCTTTTTTTGGCGATGGCGCGTCAATGCCCTACCTCCGCAAACACGATCTCCGCGAAGCTTGGCGCGGTACTTTCCCGGTTCCAGTCCCGCTGTAGCTCGCAGGCCAGTTGGATCCAGCTGATCGGAATGCCGCCTGCCTGGACGATGCGTTGCAGACCGGCGCGGTGGGCTTCCTCCGAGGTGCCGCCTACGGCATCGACGACCACGTAGACCTCGAAGCCATCCTGCAGCGCATCCAGGGCGGGGAACACCAGGCAGACCTCCGTCCACAGCGCGACCATGATCAGCTTTTTCCTGCCGGTCGCCTTGACGGCAGCGACGAAGTCGTCGTCCTCCCAGGCGTTGATCGAGGTGCGGTCGACAATCGGCACGCCGCTCAGCACGTCGGTGATGGGGTTGAGCATTGGCTGGTTGCGCCCGCTCGTCACGTTGACCGTGGTGAGCACCGTCGGCATGTCATAAAGCTTTGCGGTGCGTGCAACGGCCACCACGTTGGCGACCAGAAGTCGCTTGTTCATGGAGGCGATGGAGGCGACCTGGACGGGCTGGAAGTCGATGATCAGGAGGGCCGCATTCTGTGCGGTAAGCATGTGATCGGCGACGGGGTCGCGCGGGGTATTCGCTGAGGTCATGGTCGGCTCCTTTCGGGTGCTGCATGTGCCGTGGGCTGAATCTCATAACGCGTGTCGGTGGGGCCGTCGCCCGTGATGATGACGGTGACCGGCTCATCGTCTGTATGGGCGAAGTGCGCCACGTTGGCGGGCTCCGTGTAGAAGCTGCCCGGACCAAGCGACTTGGAGCCAGCGTCGTCCGCGATGCGGCCATACCCCAGATGCCAGGTGCCCGAGACGACAACAGCCGTGCGATCGTCGCGATGTTCGTGGACGCCTATGCGTGTATGGGCGGGTACCAGCAACTCGATGGCGTACATGCCGGGGCGGGTCGGATTGCCGGCCAGCACGCGGGTGCGGATACCCGTCAGGCCCGACGTGCCGGCGATGGCACCAAGCGGCGGCCGCTCTGCAATCTCTTCGACTGTCATGCGCTGGACCTGCAGCGGGGCCCGAAGGTCCTCACCGCCGCAGGCGGTCTGGACCATCAGGGCAAGCTGACACGCCATGCATGCCCTGAGGTACGGGCTCACGGGGCATCCACGAAGGCGCGTACCGCAGCGATCGTTGCCTTGGGCTGCTCTTCCATCAACCAGTGGCCGGCGTCGGGGATCACCAGCTCGGTGACGTTGGTGGCCGCCGCACGCATGACCACGGCCATTGTCGGCCCAAATGATTTTTCGCCGCCGATGGCCAGCACCGGCATGCTCAGCTTGCCCTGTGCGAGGAATGCCTGGTTGTCCCTGGCGTCCTGTTCGAAGGCCGCGAACTGGGCGAAGCCGGCATGCATGGCGCCGGGCAAGGCGTAGAGCCGTGCATAGTGCTGGCGATCTGCCTCGCTGAAGCGGCGCGGGTCGGCCGAGAAGTCGTTCCAGAAGCGATCGAGGTAAATCCGTTCGCGCCCGGCAACAAGGCGCTCCATGTCGGGGCCGCCGAAATGGAAGTGCCACAGCATCGGACTTTTCAGAACCTCTTCCCACGGACCAATGCCCGGGAGCGGTGCGTCCATCAGCACGAAACGGGTGACCCGGTCGGGGTGCTCGGCCACGAACGCATAGCCGACCATGTTGCCGATATCGTGGGTAACCACCACGGTTCGATCGACCTTCAGTGCATCCAGCACGCCGGCTATGTCTTCGCCCTGGGTTTTCTTGTCGTAGCCGGTCGCCGGTTTGCTGGACAGGCCGAGGCCGCGCAGGTCCGGCACGATGACGCGGTGATCCTTGACCAGCTCGGCCGCCAGCGGTGCCCACATGTCCCCGGTTTCACCGTACCCATGCAGCAGGATTACTGCAGGCCCGCTGCCGCCGTAGCGTACGTGCAGGGTCACGCCATTGGTGCTGATCTCGCGGGTCTGGAACGCTGGCGGAAAGCGGTCGGGCTGGGCGGCTGCCGCGGGCACGACGGTACACGTCGCGGCCAGGACCAGGGCAGCCATGGCGAGGAGTGGTCGCATGGGGATCTCCGATAGAAGGGGCGTCGGCGGGTTGCCGCGTGTGTGGACACGAGTCTTGCACCGGTGCAAAGTCGCCAGTAGTCACCAGTGACCGGAACTGGCTTACGGCAATGCCGAACGATATGAAGCTCCAGGGGCTTGCGGCGTTCGTCGCCGTCGTCGAAGAAGGCTCGGTCAGCGGCGCTGCTCGAAGGCTCGGCTACAGCAAGTCGGTGGTCAGCGAGCGGCTGGTTGACCTCGAACAGACCCTCGGCACGCGTCTCCTGCAGCGCACGACTCGCCGCGTGTCGCTGACCTCGGATGGCGAAAGCTTCCTGCCACGGGCGCACCGTATTCTCGGTGAGGCGCGGGAAGCCGTCGCTGAGCTGACCGACCGGCAAGGATCGCTGGCGGGCCCCTTGCGGATCTCGGCTCCAGTAAGTTTCGGCGTACTGCATCTCGGGTCGGCGCTGTACAAATTCCTGGCGCAATACCCCGCCATCGATCTGACCCTGGTGCTGGATGATCGCTTCATCGACCCTGCCGCTGACGGTTTCGATGCCGTGCTGCGGCATGGTCCGGTGGCGGACCGACGCATGGTGGCAAAGCGCCTGGCGACGAGCCGGAGGGTTCTGCTGGCATCACCCGAATACCTGGCGCGCGAGGGCACGCCGACATCGCTTGAAGAACTGGGCCGGCACCACGGCATTCTCTACATCAATCGCGAAACCGATTGGCGCTTTGCGATGAACGATGGCTGGGCAGTCGTGCGTCCCCGCGCAAGCCTGCGCGTGAACAACGGCATGGTGATGCGGGACGCCGCGATCGCCGGTCTTGGCCTGACCCTGCTGCCGACATTCTTCGTGCGCGATGAGCTCCGCCGGGGTTCACTGCTTCGCGTTGATATCGGCGTCGAGGCCGAAGGCGCGGAGCTGTTTCTTTCCTATTCCCGTGAGTGCAACGTGGCGACGAAAGTCGCGGCACTCATCCACAGCCTGCGAGTCAGTTTCGGTGATCCCCCTTACTGGGACACTTGATGCATGGCGTTGCTAAAACCGGCGAGGCCGGGACGGAGCAGGCTCAGTCGCGCCAATTCCCTGCGTCCGCCATATCCGCCCCTTTCAACGGCGGCAAGCCTCCTACAACTGCATGAAGGTGTAGCCCCGTTGACCGTAGACCACCGGGGCCATCACGCCCGACAACGTGATGGTGACGCTGGGGTCGATGTCGCTGTCCTTGAGGCCCTGGCCGGCCATGGCCTGACTGCACATCAGCAGCTCGACGCCGGCCTTCTTCAGTGCATGCAGGATCTCCAGATTGGGATTGTCCTTCTTGTAGAGTTTGCGATACGCCGCGTTGACCATGGCGGCGTCCTCTGCGTCGCGATCCAGCAGGGCCACGATGTGCACGTGCTCGGGGGGCACCTTGGCAAAGCCCATCAGATTGACAAGACGCGCGACGCGGCCGAGCGAAGCGAGGTGCTTGCCCTTGTCCTGAGGGGTGCCGATCACGTCGATGAATACCTTGTAGTCGACGTTCGGATCCGGTTGCCCGGATACGTCAGGGCGTGGATGGATCGCCCCGAACTTCGCGATGACCGGATAAATCCAGGTCGTCGACGCAGTGGCTTTGGCGGGTGCCTTGGTATGGTCGGTCGCCCGCAGCGGCAGCGAGGTTGCCATCAGTGCGAGGCAGGCGAGGGCACAGAAGCCCGTGAGTCGGATGTTCATGTGTTCCCTTGTTACGGCGAGTTGCCGTGGAAGGTGATCGGATCAGCATCACGTTTTGGCAGAGAGTGTCAGGGCGAATTGCGGAAGAGTCACGGGCATGAGGAGTCGATCAAAACCGACTCACTTCCCTTCACCCCTTGTCCAACGCCTGGTGCGCGGTCACTGCACGGTCGAAAGCTTCTTCATCAGCCGGTAGGTGAACTCGACCGTCTCGTAGAAATTGCCGATCTTGTTGCGTTCGTCGCGGCCATGCATGCGGATGTCGTCCATATCATTCCAGCCGCCACCCACGCCATAGCTCGGCATGCCGGCCGCGCGGGTGAAGATGGAATCGCTGGCGCCCGCCGCCATCACCGGCATCACCGGAATGTCCTTGCCCCACATGCCATGCACGACATCGGCGACCGCGGCCATCACCTGGGGATCTGGTGTGGTTTCCGGCGCGGGCTGCACCGGCTCCAGCAGGGTTACGGCGATGTCCGGATCGGCGGCGGCTTTCGCCAGTGTGGCGCGCGTCTGCTGCTCGCTCTCGCCGGGAAACACGCGGCACTGGATGGTCGCGTTGGCACTTGATGGCAACGCGTTCTCCTGCACGCCGGCCCTCAGCATGGTGGCGACGCAGGTGGTGTGCAGGATCGCGTTCAACGAGGTGTCCTGCGCAAGACGCGCGGCAGCAACTACGTCAACGGGCTCTTTCGACAGCGTCAGCAGGTCGGCCTTGACCTGTCCGGTCGCGTCCCGGGCGATGCTTGCGAAATAGGCGCGCGTCGTGGCATTGGTCTTGTATGGGAACACGTAGCGAGAGAGATTCGTCAATCCGCCCGCAAGCTGATAGATCGCATTGTCGGGGCGCGGATCGGATGAATGACCACCTTTGTTGCGAGTCTGCATCTGGAAGGTCATTTAGGTTTTCTGTACGGTCTCGACCGCGAAATCGATGCGCTTGCCGTTCTTGATCTCACCCGAACCGCCATCGGGATTGATCACCAGACCCACATCGCCGACGAGATCCTTGCGATGCTGCAAGAGGAAGTTCGGGCCGTCCTGCTCAAGTCCCACTTCTTCGTCCGCCGTGAATGCCACGACGATGTCACGATCGGGGACAAAGCCTTCCTTCCTGAGGCGAATAATCGATGCGGCAACGGCAGCATCTTCGTCCTTCATGTCGGCGGTGCCGCGGCCGTAAAAGTAGCCGTCCTTCTGCGTGAATTTGAAGGGTGGCAAGGTCCAGTCCTGTGCGCGTGCATCCACCACATCCATATGGCCGATCCACATCACCGGCTTGCCCTTGCCCTTGCCCTTGATGCGCACGACGACGTTCACCTGGGTGGGATATCGTGTTTCCGGCGCGACATGGATTTCAGCATCGGTGAAGCCGTTGGCTTTCAGATATTTCACGATGACATCGGCGGTGCCCTTGGTGCCGACGTCGTGCACCGAGCGGATATCGACCAGATCGCGAAAAATATCGTGTGCGATTTTCTGGTTGGCGGCGGGCGGCATCAGCCCCTGTTCGGAGGGATGGGCTGGTGTGGCAGCGCAAACCATGGAGGCGAACGCCAGCATCGACATCGCCGGAACGACGACACGAAAAGTCTTTTTCACGCATTTCCCCTGAAGCCAGCTTGTTCTGGTGCGTGTCAGGCTACGCCCGCCGCACCGCTCACGCAATTGCAGTCAGCGCTGCGTCCCGGATGCAAAGGAGAACGGAGTCAGGGATACAACGGGGCGACCCGAAACCTGAAGGATGAAGATTATTCGCGGCAACGTCATCCAATCCTTTGTCCGCATTGATCTGCCATCAGCCAGCCATCCGGCCCAGCATGTGATCGATCACCGTACTGTGTTCGTGCTGCGGGCCGAACTGGATGACTTCGGCATCCTGGCCGACGTTGACGGTGTGACCCGGTGGCCAGTGGAACAGGTCGCCGTCGTTGATCTGTTCGCTGTTGCCGTCGGCGTAGGTTACGGTGAGCTCGCCCTGCAGCACGTAACCCCAATGCGGGCATTGGCACAGGTCGTGGCGAAGCCTCTTGAGCAGCGGCGCGATATCGGTGCCGCTGCCGAGGGAGAAATACTCACCGCTGATCGTGCCGTAGCCGGTGGCGTCACCGAAGTGGGTCTGCTGGCGCGCCACCGCCCCTGGCGCGTGGATGCTGACGGGTATGTCCTGCCTGGCTATCCGCATGGTCCGGTTACTCCGTTGCTGAATCCGTTGGGGCCGAGGTGGCCGACGCCCGATCAGGCCGCCTTGCCAGTGGCCATCTCATGCACGTCGGACGCCTTCAGTGGCATGCCGCCGATGGCCCAGTTACCGCCTTCGAACTCGTTGATGCGCACCCAGGTGACGCCGCGCAGGCTTTCGCCCTCGACCTCGACCATGGCGCGGGTGACCTTGCTGATGATTTCCTGCTTCTGCTGCGGGGTGAAGACGTCCTTGATGACGTCGATGGTGACCAGTGGCATGTGATTTCTCCTTCAGGGTGGGACGCGCGCGCCGGAACGGTTACGGCGGCGTCGAATGAAGTTCAACATGCCCTGGTGTCCGATGCTTGAAGACCCGGTGGAGATTTCATGGAGGTCCGTGGGAGATTGCGTTGCCTTGTTCTATGCTGAATCCATGATTTACCGATTCGATCCCTTCGAGCTGGACATGGCGAAGTTCGAACTGCGCGCCAATGGCGAAGTGCGCCCGGTGGAACCGCAGGTGTTCAGCCTGCTCGCCTTGCTGGTGGGAAATCGCGAGCGGATGGTGTCGCGTGACGAGATCATCGAGAAGGTGTGGGACGGGCGCATCGTTTCCGAATCGGCGATCGCCAGCCGGATCAAGTCGGCACGCCGTGCGCTGGATGATGACGGCAGCCGGCAGTGCCTGATCAAGACCATTCACCGGCAGGGATTTCGCTTCGTGGCCGAGGCCAGGGTGGTGGGGGTGGGCATGCCGGCCTCGGCTGGCCCGCCGCAAACTGATCCCGCATGCGCCGGACACGGCGCAAGGCCGTCGATCGCGGTGTTGCCGTTTCGCCTGGTCGGCAACGCTGGCGCGCATGCGGCGATGGCCGACGGCCTGCCGCATGAATTGATCACCGAGCTCGCGCGCCTGCACTGGCTGTTCGTCACGGCGCGTGAATCGTCGTTCCGGCTGCGCGGGGCGGATGCCGACGCGGGTGAGATCGGCCGTCTGCTGGGTGTGCGCTACTACCTGTCAGGCACGATGGAGGTGACGGGCGGGAAGCTTGCGGTGACGGTGGAGTTGATCGACACGCGCGATGGCGGCATCGTCTGGGCCGAGCACTTTGCTGGCGTGATCGACCAGTTGCATCAGGTGCGCGAGGACATCCGCTCACGGATACTCGGCGCGCTGGAAATCCGGATTCCTCTGCACGAGGCAGCGCTGGCACGGCTGACGGTCACCGAAAATCTTGATGCCTGGTCGGCGTATCACCTCGGCCTGCAGCACATGTATCGGTTCAGCCGCAGCGACAATGCGGCGGCCACCGCGCTGTTCCAGCAATCGATCGCGAAAGACCCCGGCTTTGCACGCGCCCACGCGGGGTTGTCGTTCGTGCACTTCCAGACGGCCTTCATGCACCACAGCGAGGACATCGCCGGCGAAATCGAGCTGTCTCGACGTTTTGCGGTACGCGGGCTGGAACTGGATCCGATCGATCCCTTCGTCAATTTCGCGATGGGGCGCAGCTATTGGCTCGAGGGCGATCTGCAGAGCAGCCTCGCCTGGCTCGAGCGCGCGACCTCGATCAGCCCGAACTATGCGCAGGGGATCTATGCCCGCGGCTGGACCGAAACGTTGGCCGAGCGCGGTGCCGAGGGCCGCCGGCACGTCGATCTGGCGATGCGCCTGAGTCCGCTGGATCCACTCTATTACGCCATGCTCGGCACCCGCGCTTTCACCCACATGATGCTGGGCGAAGATGCCGAGGCTGCGGACTGGGCCGAACGGGCAGCGCGCTCACCGGGTGCGCATGTGCTGATCGCCATGATTGCGGTCGCCGCCCTCATGCTGGCCGGTGATTCCATTGGCGCGGCAGCGTGGGCTGCCGACGTGAGCGCGCGAAACCCCGGGCTGGCGCGGGTGGACTTCTTTCGCGCTTTTCCGATGCAGTCGACGACGGTACGTGAACGAATCTCTGTTGCGCTGGCACGATTCGGGTTCTGAGCGAGCAGGGGCGCGTCGCGGAGGCGATAGCCGCTGGATGCACGCCCACCATCATCAGATCGCCCGCGCTGAACGTACCATCAAGCCCGTCGGCATCGACCAGGGCTTGCAGCCCTGCAGCAGCTTGCCGATGACGAGATCGAGGATCGGTGGCTCCACGGTGTTTACCGCGGCAAACATCCAGGTAATGGCGCGCGCCCGCGCATTCGAATCAGGGGGCAGCAGGCCTCGATGCCCCTGTGAGATATGCAACACGATGGCCCCCACCCGAATAGGGCGAGATCGCCTTTTTCGTGGGCGGGGATCCGCCCGAGGGGATGCCGTGCCCGATGGGCGGCCTCCTTCATCGCGACGAAGGACAGCAGGCGAACCTCTCAAGCCTGGCCAGCTTCTTCCAGCGCCCAGCGAACGCGCATGTCGCGCGCGAGTCCCCTGCCGCGGTCGGGCAAAGTTGCAAAGGCGGTGATGGCAGGAATCATGGCCAGACTTCAGGGTAACGGCGCGCCGCTAGCAGGGCAGGGCCGAGTGTGCACTAGTTGCGCTGGTGCCCTTCCTGCCATTCGGGTCACCGCCACTTGCTCTCTCTGACCATCACGCCTGTTGCCGAATGGGTCGTCGTGACCAGCGCCAGGAAGGGCTCCACGCCCTGGCGCAGCTTGCACACTGATAGGGTGTGATCTGTCGCCGCGCCTGGATTGCTGAGGCCCGAACGGCACCTGGTCGAGATGGGTGCGCATGGGCGGGGACATGATGCGCGATGGCTGGCTGGGTAGCGGCGGGAATGGAATTGCAGATCGATAGTTTCTGCTCGTCCGGGAGCGTCTCGAAGATGCTGTCGGCAACTGAGTGGCGAAGGCGATTTCCGTTCGCACGATCAGGCTTCGGCAAAGTTGCCCCCGACAGACGGTTGTCTCGGGCGCTGCGCCCGCTTGCGTCATAATGCCGACGATCGCCGGCAGGGTGCTGGTGACGGAGTCTGCGCATGACCGACGACCTGAATCCGCCGCTGCCGCGTGGCGTGCTCCCGCTGGGCTGGAGCGGCGTGCTGCCGTTTGCGCTGGCCGTGATCGCTGCCATGGCGCTGCCTGCATGGGCCGGATTCGCCGCGGCGGTATTCGTATCCTACGGCGCGGTGATTCTGAGCTTTCTCGGCGGCGCGCGCTGGGGCCGCGCCTTGGCTGGCCGTGCGTCGACGGGCCGCTATGCCGACGCAATTTTGCCCAGCCTGATTGGTTTCTCTGCGCTGTTGCTGCTGCACGTCACCTGGATCGCGCTGTCACTGCTGGCGATCGGTTTCGCGATCTGGCTGGTCGTCGACCAGCGCGACCCGCTGTGGTCGCCCGCATACAGGCGCATGCGTCTGGGCATCAGCCTTGTGGTACTGGCCCTGCATGCTGCGTGGCTGCTTGTCTGAGCTGTCACCAGGGACGGGGAAGGTCACGCAAAAACTTGCTTCACGCTGGAAGTCCCCGGGGAGGAGAACGTTCAATTCATCAACGGCGACTGCCTGGCGCGTAGCCGCCTCCCGTGGCTGAACAGCAGCTGCTGATTTCAGTTCAGCATTTGCTAGGATGATCGCACCGCTCGACCTCTGTGCCGCCGCGGCTTCTGTTTTGTTCCAGGGCAGGGACTCGATGAAAACAGCACGCATCCTGTGGGCAGGTAGCCTGGCCTTGGCCAGTCTCGCGCTCTCGGCACAAACGACTCTTCCCTCGGTCAGGGTCACGGCACCGGCATACTCATCGCAACATGGTGGTTACCTGATCTCCGGTGACTTCAGGGTCGACCCGCGCATGCCTTCGGTGGTGTTTCCTGCACAGGCGCTGGTGAAGGACGACATCCTCAGCATCGAGCCGGTCCATCTGCAGGACGACGAATACCTGGTGCTGCAGGAATGTGCTTCGGCCGACTGCCACCTGGCATCGGTGGTTCGTGTCTGGAATTCGACCGATGTCGGTGGCGACGACGCCCGACACAACCGGGTCTGGATCACCCACGAGAACAAGTATTTCATCTGGCTCAAGCGCCTGCCGGAAGTCTCCGGCGCGAGCTGCGGCCAGGGCTGGCTTGCGTTCGACCCGACGACAACCAAGTGTGGCGGCCACTTCACCAGCTTCCAGCAGCTCAGCCCTCCGCTGATGCTGGTTCCCAACGGGGATATGGCCGCCTTCCATCAGGACGCCGTGGAGAAGGCAGTGCAGACGGACCCCGTGCAGGTGGCGCAGCAGAAGCACGAAGGCTCGACCTACGTCGTGATCTACCAGGGCGGCGGCACGGTGCGCATCCGTCGGATGCATGCGGAACGCAGCAACTGAGGTGGCAGGAATTGTGAATCATCGTTGCGGATGGCTGCTTGCGCTTGCTGCGCTTGCTGTTTCGTCTGGCGCGCGTGCGGCGACGTGCAGCAGTGGGACGCAGGGCGCCGATGCGGTGGTGATGGCACAGCACAAGGCGTATGTGGCACACGATCTCGATGCATTCGCCGCCTGCTACGCCGACGATGTGGTGATCACCGACCTGAGCAGAAAGCGCGAGCCCATCGTCGGCAAGGCCGCCCTGCGTGAGGTCTATGGCAGCTTGTTCAAGCGCATGCCGGCCGGTTTCCGTTCCGAATACGTCGGCAAGTTGATCAATGGACCGGTGGTAGTCGTGAGCGAGCGTTCGGTGAATACCCGTAGCGGATCAACGCCGAGCGGCATGGCCATGTTCGAAGTACGCCATGGCAAGATCATCCACGTCTGGTTCGGCCCGTTCGAATAGGCTGCCGGGCCGCTTGGTTCGTCCCGTTCACTTGGGGGCTGCTTCCCGGCCAACAGCTTTATCCCGCACTTGCTGGGCTTGTTGACGATGGCCCTTGCCGTGGTTGCTGAAACGCTGGCGGGTAAAACAGTATCGTTGGTGGTCGGCGGCCAGACGGGACGTCATGCTCTGCGAAGCAAATCGGTGGCGGGTGTTTGGTGCCCCTGGAGTCGGGTGGCGAAAGCGGTCTACCGGTTTCATCGGAAAACTCGAGCCCGGCCGGACTTTCTGCGATTCTTCCGGGAGCATCAGCAATCCATAGCAAAGGGAAGTCGCCATCCATGAGGTCTTTCTGTTTCAAGTCCGGTCGCGCAGGCAAGCACCACGTTTTACTTTGCCTTGCTGCGTCGCTTTCGATCACGGCGACAGCGGCCATGTGCGGCACGATGCCGATACCGGCGCAGAGCGTTCTGTTCATCGGCAACAGTTTTACCTTCGGTGCCTTGTCGCCTGTGCATCGTTACAACGCGAACCTGGTCCACGATCTCAATGGCGACGGCGTCGGAGGGGTGCCTGCGCTGTTCAAGCTGTTCACCGAGGAGGCAGGCTTGAACTACGACGTGAGCCTGGAGACGGCCGGTGGCGAGACGCTCCAGTTTCACTACACCAAGAAACGGCAGCAGATCGATCGCGCCTGGGATCATGTGGTCATGCAGGAGTACAGCACGCTCAGCCCGGACAGACCGGGCGATCCCGCTACGTTCAAACGCTACGCTGGCAAGCTCGCCACCATGTTCAAGCGAAAGAACCCGGCGGTCGATATCAGGCTGATGGCGACGTGGTCAAGACCAGACCAGACCTACGAGGTCGGTGGCCACTGGCATGGAAAGCCAATCGAGGGCATGGGCATCGACCTGCAAAAAGCCTACGCGGAAGTCGCCAGCGGCAATCCCCTGATCGAGGGAGTCATTCCGGTGGGAAGTGCCTTCAACAGCGCCATCCAGGAAGGTGTGGCCGACGCCAATCCGTATGACGGTATCGGCTTCAACCAGATCGACCTGTGGGCCTACGACCACTATCACGCCAGCACGTTCGGCTACTACCTCCAGGCATTGATGGACTTCGGCAGCATCACCGGCAAGGATCCGCGCAGCCTTGGCCCGCAGGAGAAGGCTGCGGACGATCTGGGAGTCTCACCGGGCCAGGCTGCGACATTGCAGAAAATCGCCTACCGGCAACTGCATCGGGGATCATGAGCAACTGGGCAAGGCATCGCGTGAAACGCCGCCGCCATGTCGCCTTCCGTTCGAATACGTGCGCCGGTTGAAGCGGCATGGATGAAGTCAGCGGGTTTGTCCCTCTCTTGCCGGCAGGAGGATGACCTTTCGCATCATGGCCAGTCAGGCCCGCTACGTGACGGAGGCAACGTGTTCGACATTCGTGAGGATGATCTGTCGGGAGATCGGGTACGCGTTCTGCTGGCACGACATATGGCCGCCATGCACGAGAACTCGCCGCAGGGCAGTGTTTTTGCACTTGACCTGTCCGCCTTGCAGGGGCCCGGGGTGACCGTGTGGACGGCATGGCGCGGCCCCGATCTGGCCAGTGTCGGCGCATTGAAATGGCTTGCCGACGGCAACGGTGAAGTGAAATCGATGCGAACGCATCCGGATTTTCTTCGGATGGGCGCTGCCGCGGCCGTGCTTGAGACCGTCATTGCCACTGCGCGGGCGCGAGGCGCCAGGCGGCTCAGCCTCGAGACAGGAAGCGGGCCGGCTTTTGAGCCAGCGCTGGCACTGTATCGACGCCGGGGTTTCCAGAATGGCGAGGCGTTCGCGGCGTACAGCCAGAGCGAGTTCAACCAATTCCTGTACCTCGATCTGAGTGGCCAGAGGTAATCTGCTTGAACTGCTGGCTGCGCGCGGAGCGAATCTGTCGCGACTTCGGGCTGACGGTTATTCCCCGTATGCCCTGGCGGCGATAGACGGAAACGTCGCCGTGGCGGAGTGGCTGGCCCTGCCTGGCGCCCGCGACACGCTTGAGCCGGTCGACCGGTGGATCGCCACTGCGAGCCGCGGCGACCATATCGCCGTTGACGCCTTGCTTGCCGGGCATGCGGCATGGCGCAGCCAGACCCGGCCCGATCATTATGCGGCGCTTTACTGCGCAGTGACGGGCGGACTGATGGACACCGTGCGTCTGCTGGCGCGTGGTGCTGCCACCAACGTACGCGATCGTGAATTTCGCCACCAGTCACTGGTGTGGGCCACCGAAGGGAGTCGCATGGTGGAAGGCCAGGCTGGCGACAACACGCCGTTGGCCGACTGTTGCTGGACGCTGGCTGGCCCGTGGGCGGGCGCTCCGCGCAGAAATTGTCCGACGCGGTGCTGGAGACTATCGAAACGTGGCAGCGGGAGCGTCGACAAGTGACTTGAAAGCGGGGTAGTACGCAGCCCGATGAAATATCGACTCCGAAGGTGCCCCGGCTTTGCTAGGCTCGGGTTCCTGCCGTCATTGACCATAAGAGGCTGCGCGATGACTCTGCGCCGATGCTTTTTGCTGCTGCTCTGTCTTTTGATCCTGGGTGTGGCTGGGCCCAGCGCGGCCGCGCAGTCGCGGCTGCGGGTGATGACGTTCAATGTCCGCGTACCGGTGGACACCAACATCAACGCGTGGATGAACCGGCGTGACCTGCTGGTGCAGGTGATCAAGGCGCAACACCCGGACGTGCTGGGCACGCAGGAGCTGACCCAGGAGCAGGGCGAGTTCATCGCCGCTCATCTGCCCGGCTATGCCTGGTTTGGCCGGGGCAGGGAAGGCGGCAGCAAGGGCGAGCACATGGGCGTGTTCTATCGTACGGACCGCCTGCAGGTGCTGCGCTCGGGCGATTTCTGGCTGTCGGATACGCCGGAGGTGCCCGGCAGCAAGACCTGGGGCCAGCCGTATCCGCGCATGGTGACCTGGGCGCGCTTCCGCCTGCGCCACGGCGGCGGCACGTTCGATTACTTCAATACCCATTTCCCTTATCGGCCGGAGGATGTGCGCGCGCGAATGCTCAGCGCGGACGAGATCCTGCAGCGGATCAGCAAGCTGCCATCGGCGGATAGGGTGATTCTGGCCGGGGATTTCAACAGCGGCCCCGACAGCCCTGTCTACGCAAAACTGACCGCTGCGCTGCACGATGCCTGGATCGTGGCAACCGCGCATGCCGGGCCGGCGAAGACATTCCACAACTTCACCGGCAACCCCGATCAGCGTATCGACTGGATCCTCACCCGTGGCTTCAAGACGCGCGCCGTGCAGACCATCACCAAGAACGATGGAGTGCACTATCCGTCCGACCATTTTCCGGTTGTGGCGGAGCTTGTACCAGTGGGAAGACGTGACGAAAGGGGCGCGCACTGAAGGTCTGAAAAGGCAGTGGCTTGAAAAGAAGGTCACCTCGTGGGAAGGCTGTTGGGGGCAATTCTTGTGGTGCAACACTCGATGACCGGAGCAAGCTTGGCATGAAGCCGGGATAACGCCATGCTCCCCTATTACCTCCGCCTCGCCGCCCGCAGCCTGCGCCGTGCGCCGATTCTCACCGCGCTGGTGATCACCGCGATTGGCCTGGGCATCGGCGGGTCGATGACGGTGCTGACGGTGTTCCGCGCGATGTCGGGCGACCCGATCCCGGGCAAGTCCTCGCAGTTGTTCGTGCCGCAGATCGATCCCTGGGGGCACGGCCATGGTTTCGGCGACGAGCCGCCGGATCAATTGAGCTGGCTGGACATTGAACAACTTCTGCGGCAGCACATCGCACGGCGACAGAGCGCGATGTATGGCGTGGGCTTTTCGGTGATACCGCAGGATGCCGCGCAGCCGCCATTCGACGTCGATGGTCGCGCGGTGAATGCCGATTTCTTCGCCATGTTCGAGGTGCCGTTTCAGTACGGCGCGCCGTGGACGGCCGACGACGACCAGCGCGGTGCCGAGGTGGTCGTGATCGGGCAGAAGCTCAATCAGCGGCTGTTTGGTGGTGCCGACAGCGTCGGTCGGAACATTGTGCTGGACAACCACACGTACCGGATCAGCGGCGTGCTCGCCCACTGGGAGCCGGTTCCTCTTTTCTACGCGGTGAGCAGCGGTGGCGCTGCTTTCGCCGATACGGAAGATGTGTTCCTGCCTCTCACTCGGGCCATCGCCAGTCACCTGCCGTGGCAGGACATCAATTGCAACAAGTCATCCGGGTCAAGTTGGGAAGCACACCTGCAGTCCGATTGCGTATGGCTGCAACTGTGGGTGGAGCTGCCGACCGCGGCGGATGTACAGCACTACCGCAGCTTTCTCGACCATTACGCACGCGACCAGCAACGCAGCGGGCGCTTCGACCATGCCCCGAACAACCGGCTGCGCAATGTGCGCGAGTGGCTGGATGCCGAGCATGTGGTATCGAACAAGGCGTGGATCATGGTGGTGGTGTCTTTCAGCTTTCTCATCGTCTGCCTGATCAACGCGATGGCCTTGATGCTGGCCAAATTCATGGGCCGTGCGGGGGAATTCGGCGTACGCCGCGCGTTGGGCGCGAGCCGCCGCGCGATCTTTTGGCAGTGCCTGGTCGAGACCGTCGTGATCGGCGGCGCCGGCAGCATCCTGGGGATCGGATTCACCGTGCTCGGCCTGCTCGGCTTGCGCGCGACACTGAGCAGCAACATCGAACGGTTGGCACATCTTGGTGTGGCCGACGTGCTGATCGCCATCGCACTGTCCCTGGGCGCGACGGTGGTTGCCGGCCTGTATCCAACCTGGCGTGCGGCACAGGTGCAGCCGGCCTGGCAACTGAAGACGAATTAGGAGCGCGGATGCGAATTTGTCCGATCATGTCGGCGATGCGGCGCAACAAGGTCGGCGCCATCCTGGTTGCACTGCAGATGGCGCTGACCCTGGCGATCCTCTGTAACGCACTGTTTCTCATCCATCAGCAAGTGCAAGACAGCCACCAACCCAGCGGTATCGGCGACGAGGCCAACCTGTTGGTGGTGAGCAACGCCTGGGTCGGCGATCCGCCAGACAGCAAGGCGCTGCAACTGGCCGACCTGGCGGCATTGCGGCGGATGCCCGGGGTGGTTGACGCCTATGCGACGTACTCGTTCCCGCTCGGCGGTGGCGGCTGGGGCTGCTCGGTGCGCCTGTTCGCAGCGCAGGCCCTGGCCAGCACCTGGTGCTCGACCTATCTGGTGGATGAGCATGCGCAAAAGGTGCTGGGTGTGCGCCCGCTGGCGGGGCGCTGGTTCACTGCTTCAGAGATCGTTGACCGTCGCGAAAACGATGCGAAGCCGCCGTCGAGTGTGATCATCGTGACCCGCGCCCTGGCTGACAGGTTGTTTCCCGCTGGCGACGCGCTCGGCAAGACGATCTATATCGACCGTGCGGCGCAGACCATCGTGGGCGTGATCGATCACTTGCTGGTACCGAATGTGTCCGATGGCGGGGAGGACAACCAAGATGCCGTATTGCAGCCGAACCGTTTCATCGGCCATGGCGGTGCTTATCTCATCCGTAGCCGTCCCGGCGAGATTGACGCGCTAGCAAACAAAGTGCCGGACGTACTGCGCCAGCTCGACCACGCTCGGGTGGTGCGTTACGTGCGCACCTTCCCCGAAGTGCGCGCCAGAGCCTACCGTGGCGCCCGCGGCTTCGCCGCCATTCTGGCGACGGTCTGCGCGATCATGCTGGCCGTCACGGCGTTCGGTATCGTCGGCCTGACCAGTTCATGGGTGACCCAGCGCCGGCGGCAGATCGGCATTCGCCGCGCGCTCGGCGCCACCCGTCGCGCCATCGTGCAGCAGTTCCAGATCGAGAACCTGATCATTGCCAGCGTGGGCTGCACCCTTGGTGCCGGCCTCGCGGTGGCGCTAAACCTGTGGATGGTCAGCCGTTTCGAGATGCAGCGCATGCCGCTCCTGCCGGTGCTGGCCGCAGCGATCGCGGTACTGCTGCTCGGTCAGGCGGCGGTGTTGTGGCCGGCGTTGCGCGCCGCGGCGATTCCACCGGCACTGGCGACGCGAAGCGGCTGATGGCACGAGCCGATCATGGCTTGCTCTGATCGTGTAGCTGTCCCGGAGTGTGGGGGGTATCCAGGCGGACGCCCTGGATCAGGGTCGGGTTGAAGTGTCCACAAGCTGTCAGGACAGGGGCGTGGCGCTTGGCTCCGAGACTGGCAAAAGGTGGCGCCAGCAGCACGTTTCATTCAGCGGCCACTAGCGGCGCCGTTTCTCCACATACATCGCCCGGTCGGCGTGCGCGAGCAGGGATTTCATGTCGCTTCCATCATCAGGGAAGCAGGCGATGCCGATGCTGGCATCCAGATGAAACGGGCCATCAGGCAGCGTGTAAGGTGGTGTCAGGCGAGCGCGTAGGCCGTCGGCGACTGTACGCGCCGCCTTGGCGTCGCGGCAGTCGGTTAGCAGGGCGACAAACTCGTCACCACCGACGCGGGCAATGAGGTCGTGGTGCCGCAAGCCCCGCTGCAGTCGCTGCGCGACTTCGCGCAGCACACGATCACCTCCGGCGTGTCCGCCGCGATCGTTGGCCTTCTTGAAGCCATCCAGGTCCAGGTAGAGCAGGGCAAGCCTGTCGCCCGTCTGCATCGCCTCGGCGATCGCGTATCGCAGCTCGCGTTCCAGCCGGTGGCGGTTGGGTAATCCGGTCAACGGATCGTGACTGGCGCGGTGTTCGATCTCGCGCTCGGCCCGGCGCAATTCAGTGACCTCATGGGCCACTCCGATCCGCACGGCATGATCCGGCAACCAGCGTGCCGACCACTGGATGTCCACGCTGTGACCGTCCTTGTGGATATAGCGGTTGCGAAAGTGACGCTGCATTGCGCCGGCCGTCACCTGTTGTGCCTGCTGCACGGTGCCCGCGCGGTCGTCAGGATGGACGAGTTCGAAGATGGGACGCCCCAGCACTTCCGCGGGGGCATAACCGAAGATGCGTTCGAAACTCGCGTTGACAAAAAGCAGGCGCCCTTCGGCATCGACGACGCAAATCGCATCAGGCAACAGGTCGAGCAGCTCGGCGGGAAGCGGCAGTTTCGTGATCATGACATGGTCGAATCGGTCGCGACCGAGCTTGCTGCTGTGAAGAAGGAGAGCATGAATGGTAACGGTTCAAGAATGTTGCCATGGGCAAGAAGGTTATCGGCGATCATGGTTACAAGTTGAGCTTGCCGAATGTGGACTGCCGATGAATCTGTTCCGTACCATCCATGGGACGCTCTTGTGCCCGATGCGATCCTTGAGCACGAATGAGGTACACGAGCACCGGCGCGGCGGACCGGCTACGCCCGAATGGAGCCGATCCCGGGGGTGTATCTTCGTTCAGCGCCACACGCGACGGTATCAAAGAGTGAGATTGGCGAACTCCGGGTACCTGCGCCAAACAGGGGAGTGATAAATGTCCGTACGCATCATCAGGCGCATCGCGTTGCTGTGCTTTACCGCATGGATCATGCCGGCGCTTGCCGCCGAGCCAGCGCTGCTGCTGACCCATGTGGCGATCATCGACGGCAGCGGCGCGCCAGCGCAGCGGCAGATGACCATCGCGATCGATGGCGATCGCATCGCGGCGATCTATCCGGACGGCAGCCGCGCGGCACCGAAGGGCGCACGGGTCGAGGACCTTAGCGGGCGTTACGTGATCCCGGGGCTGATTGATGCCCATGTGCATCTCACCGGTGCCGAGCCCGATTTTGCGCACTACGTGCCGCATCTGCGTGCCCTGCTGCTAGGCGGCGTCACCGCCGTGCGCGACATGGCGGGCCACGACCGTCTGGTCAGCTATCTCGCCAGCGAGGCGAACTCCGACGGGCTGGCGTCGCCGGACATCTACTACGTGGCACTGATGGCCGGGCCGACGTTCTTCGCCGAAGACGCGCGTGCGCAGGAGGCTTCCGCGGGCGAGCGGCTCGGATTTGCGCCGTGGATGCAGGCGATCAGCGCCAACACCGATATTCCGCTCGCCGTGGCCGAGGCCAAGGGCACCGGGGCGACCGCGCTCAAGCTCTACGCGAACCTGCCCGCGGCGCTGGTCAGCAAGCTCACCGCCGAGGCGCATCGACAGGGGCTGCGCGTGTGGACGCACGCGACGATCTTCCCGGCCACGCCGGCCGATGCGGTGGCTGCCGGTGCCGACACCATCTCGCACAGCCCGTACCTGGTCTGGGCAGCGGCGCCGAAGGTGCCGGACGACTACCGCGTGCGCGCGCTGGGCGACTTCGAGCACATCCGCCCGGATGCACCACCAATCCTCGCGCTGTTCAAGGCGATGAAGCAGCACGGCACGATCCTCGATGCCACCTTGCTGCCGTTCCAGCAGGAAGCGGAGCACGATCCGGCGAAGGTGGGTGCCGGCATCATGCCGTGGAGCTATGCGGTAACCCGGCTGGCGCATGAGCAAGGTGTGTTGATCGATGCGGGTTCGGACAGCTCCGGGCTGGCGGTCGATAGCCACGGCCCCGATCTGCGCGCCTTGCCTCAGGTGCACGCGGAAATGGCCTTGCTGGTGGAGCATGCCGGCTTCAGCCCGATCGAGGCGATTCGCGCCGCCACGGAGGTCAGCGCCGCCGCGATGGGACAGTCGACGCAGCGCGGCACGATTGCCGTCGGCAAGCGCGCCGACCTGGTCGTGCTCAGCGCCGACCCGACAAACGACATCCACAACACTGGCAAGATCACCCTGGTGATCAAGAATGGCCGGATCTACCCGAAGGCTGGGAGCTGAGGTTTCGGCTGACGCAAACAGGGGAACACGGGCCAGACAGGGGGCATTTTTGTCGCGGACACCGCTGCACCCGGCGGTTACGCCGGTGTTGCGAACACCAAGACCTGTGCGCTGGAAAAGGCCGGAAGGCGACTCTTGCGCGTCGCGCTTCAGCCAGATGACTGCAGCAGCACGGTCTCCATGGGTTGCGCCTGACTGAACAGCCAGCCTTGCGCGTATTTGACGCCATGCTCGAACAGAAAGTCGGCCTGCACTCGGCTTTCGACACCTTCAGCGCTCACCGTCAGATCGAGCGAATGCGCGATGCGCACGATGTGAAGTGCCACCTCGCTGGTGGCCGAGTCGGTGCCGATGGTATCCACGAAGACCTTGTCGATCTTGAGGTAGTCGGTCTTCAGCGTGGTGAGGTGGGAGAGGCTGGAAAAGCCGGTACCGAAATCATCAATCGCCACACGTATGCCGAGCGCGCGAATCGCCGCAATGTTTTTGCTGGCATGCTTCGGATCAAGGAAGGAATGCTCAGTGACCTCCACCACCAGATTCCCAGCCATGAGGCCAGGCGTTGCACTCAGTTGGCGCAACTGCTCGAGGATGCGCTCATCATGCAGATCAGCAGGCGAGAGATTGATGCTGATGTAGCCATCCGGATGTTGGCGGACGAAAGCCGGTGCCTCGATAGCCACCCGTGCCAGCACGTAGGCGGTCAGGCTCCGTATCAACCCGCAGTCCTCGGCGACCCGAATAAAAGCGTCCGGCCGCATGACCTGGCTGCCGTCGTGGCGTGGCCAGCGCAGCAGCGCTTCGGCGCCCACCATGCGACCGGAGGCCAGCTCGACGATCGGCTGGTAATGCAGCACAAACTCCTGCTTCTTGATGGCACTTCGCAGCAGGGCAGGCAGTGATGTGCGTTGTCGAACCAGATAGAGGATCGCCAGGGCGGCAGCCACACCAAGCAGCAGGCCGATCGGCACCAGAATGATGGCAAACGCGACGATGCGGGAGCGCAGATTGGCGATGGGAATGGTGCTGTAACTGGCCAGATCGTAACGTGTCGATACTTTGATCGTCACCAGGTTGCCGTTCTCGACAAAGGTGGACCGATGGGCCCGGCCCAACTGTTGCTGCCATCGCGGATCGAACGGGCCGCTTCCGGCAAGGCGCAGCCACTTGCTCCTGCCGATCACGCCTGAGGAAATGTGGGCCTGATCGAATGGTACGTCGACCAGCACTTCGGGGAGGATGGCAGCTACATAGTCATCCTTTTCGAAAACCAGAAACCGCTTGCCGGTGCCCAGGTCGGCATGCGGGGCAACTCGAACGTCGGACATGCCGGTATAGGCAAACGGTTCGAGCCTGGATCCGTCGCCCTTGGGCGCAAAAGACGAGCACGCGACGCGGCCATCGATGACGTAACCCACGGCTTTCAGATAGCTGTAGTCCAGCGCGATGGCAATCATCTGCTGCCGGCCGACATTCGAGCATGGTGCTGTCTTCAGTGCGCGCAACCGGTCATAGGCGGCTGTTGCCTGGTCAGCCATGCTCTCGGCCCGGACGAGCAAGGCTCCCGCCATGACCTGTGTCTGGGTCGAAGCCTCGGAAATACTCTCGCGATCAGCGAGGTAGAGCGCGGCCAGCACAGGTATGCCCGTGGCCAGCAGGGTTACGGCTACAGCTATCAGAGTGGTATTCCGGCTTCGCATCCTACTGGCCGATCCCCTTTCGAAACCACCGGCAGTCAACCGGATATGCAGGTCATGATGCATCAACGGTGGCACGTATGCACCAAGTTATCGTGCCGGGCAACGGTATATTCCAGGCGCGTTTCGGAGCGGGCAGACGAGTCGGCGCGCGTGCTGAAATGAATGCCCATCGTGTAAGCCGGATCACGAGCAAACTGCCGAGCAGTTTCGTTGTGACAAGCGCACCGATGCCCTGATCGCACGCTATTCGTGGCTGCCTTTGCCGGCGTCACTCGTCCGGTAAAGTCGCTCGGGCAGCCGCCATAAACTGCACGCCAGCGCCCGAAACGCATCAGCTGGCGCGTGCTGTCGGCTCTGTCACTAGCGCGATTATTCGGGGACAGTCTCGCCCGAGCCACCGAGCTCGGCCGGGAAGTCCCGCAGCTTGGGCAGTCCGTCCTGCATCCGCAGCACGGTCTCGGCGTAGTTCACGTGGACGCCGGGCATGAAGGTGAGGCTGGGGATCGTCGCGGCGTACACATCGGTAAGGCCAAAGCTCGGGTGGCCGGTCATCAGATGGCCACCGCACTGCGTGCAGAACTGCCGATCGCTCGCAGCAGTTTTCTGGAAATGACCGATGTATTGCGCACCCTTGGTGACTTTGACGCTGTCGGGTTTCCACAGGGTGAAGGCGTTGACCGGCCCGGCTGACCAGGAGCGGCAGGAGCGGCAATGGCAGTAGCCCATCGCCTCGGGCGCGCCGGTGACTTCGATCTCCACGGCACCACAAAAACAGCGGCCTGCATGTTTGTCGGTCATGTCGTCTCTCCCAGGCTGCGGGTGATGTCGCCTCCTCACCCGATAACCACCGCAGCCGTCATGGTCCATCGTTGGTCATTCAGGAGGAAACACGTCAGGAACCAGAAGCGTCCAGAGTGCACTTTGTTGGCGGCCAATGCCACGGAAAGTCGTTTCCTGCGCATGGTCTCGCCCGTTCGACAGCCGTCCAGGCGCTCCGCTATGGAAGTTCCGAATCAGGCTCTCATCTGCTCACTCGCACACGTCGAGGGCTTCGGGTCAGGCAGGGGGCCATTCCGATTCGGGATGACCTGTTGGTTGCGTCGAAGGGTTCACGCCAGAGCCGGTTTGGTCATAGCATGCCGTAACGGGCCGGAGCGCGCGTGGCGCTGGCGACAGTCGGTGGTATTCAGGGGAGGGAATGCATGGTCAGGAAATATGAGTCAGAACGCTGGTACTGGCCTCAGTTTGGCAATGTGGCGGATGCAGAGCAGGCGTCCAACGGCGGGTTCTGGGCCGCTTTGTTCTGTGGCGTGGTTACTGCACTTTTCGCCACTGTGAGTGTGGTGACACATGCCAGCGCGATGGGGATCGGTGCAGGGGCCTATGTTGACGCGGCGCTGTTCGGGCTGATTGCCTGGCGTATCCGTCGACGTTCGAAGGCGTTCGCCGTGGCAGGTCTTTGCCTTTTTGTGCTCGAAAAGATCTTCCAGTATGCGACCCAGCCGCAGTTTGCGATTGTCGGTCTGGCCTTGGGCGTGGTGTTGTTGATGTTGTTCATCAATGGCGTGCGCGGAACGTTCGCCTATCATCGGATGTCGTCGGCACAACCACCGTTGCCCGTACCTGCTGACGAAATCTGAGCTCTCCCATGCGCGCCGGATGGCTCCCGGCGCGCATCGGCGGGTGCAGGAAACCTGCATGGTTTCAATGCAGTCGCCATCGGCGAAATGCATGGCGGTGAAGTATGCGGACAACACACCGATTCACCAGGAATGGGAGATTGCATGGATTCCTTGAACGGCAGAGATGCCGGCGCGACCAGTGCTCGCGGCAAGAACAGGCAGCGGCTTCTGCTCGCCCTGTTGCTGGGGCTGGTGGCTATTGTTCTGATGCTTCGGGCCTGGAATGGAACGCGCGCGGGCGACCAGGCGAGGCAGGCGACTGCCGACTACGTCGGGTTCATCAAGGCTGTACGTCATGCCGATGGCATCGCCGACCCGCTGCAGCGTTGCCTGCGCTATCCGAATCTGCCGGGCAGCCACTGGAACGAGGCAACCAGCAGCGCCTATTGCCAGCTGCGCAACCGCCGCAGCATGTCACTGGCCGAGCTTGATGCCCTGCTGCAACAGGGCAAGGCGGCGGAAGTGGATCGTACATTTGCCGGCTACCTCGACAAGCAGCTGCACGATCCCGGTCAACCCGGCGCGCTCGACACGGCCTTCATTGATGCCGGCTTCATGGATGCCAGCGCGGCCACGCGCAGGATCATCGATGAATGGAAGCGGCAGTCACCACAAAGTGCGTTCGCGTCCGAAGCCAGCGGTATGCAGTACGAAGCCGCGGCCCAACTGGCGCGTGGCGATGGTTGGGCGCGTGATCTGAGCGATGGCCAGCGCGTGGGGATGCACCAGCAACTCGTGCTTGCGCGGCAAGACCTCGAACGTGCCGCAGCACTCTCGCCCGGGATGGTCGCTCCCTACACATCGATGATTTACGTGGGCGCGATGGGGGCGGACATCGCCTATACCTATCAGGCAGCTCGCCGCGGACTGGCCGTGGAGCCGTCGAACTTCGCTCTGCGTGGCCAGATGATGGCGATGGCGCAGCGCCGGTGGGGCAGCATGTTCGGCGGCGAGAGCGAGCAGCAAAGCGAGGTCGATGCGCTGGTGCCGCGCAACCCGCTGTTGCGGATGGTGGCGCATACGCCGGCGGTTGATCGCGCGACCTGTGACTGCGGAGCCACTCATGCCCAGGAGATCCGTCTGCTCACCATCGCTGCCGACAAGGACAGCAGCTCTGCGAGCCTGGCCGATCTTGCCAACGAGGCCTATAACGCCGGACTCCATCACCTGGCGGTGGAGCTCTATTCGGAGTCGCTGCGATTCAATCCGCGGAACCCCGATGTACTGCGTTGGCGCGCACGCCAGATGATGATGCTCGGCGATACGGATGGCGCCATCGAGAGTGTTGTACAAGCCGTGCAGCGCTCTCCGCAAGACCAGGGAATCGCCACCGTGCTGGGCAATATCTATACCGCTACGAGCCATGTGAAGGAGGCCGAAAGCACCTATCTGGCCGTACTCAAACGCGAGCCGGACAATCAACGGGCGATGGCCGAACTCGGGGACCTCTACAATCACGCCGGCCACCAACCGGACAAGGCAGAGGCGCTGGCCGACATCCTGATCAGTCGCCATCCCGAAAATCCGAGTGGCTACATCGTGCGCGCCTGCAACCAGATGGATCACAACCTGGCTGGCCGCTACGAGACGATCCACTATTTCATCGATCATTTCGGCAGCCAGCCGCAGTTCAAGTCGCAGGCTGCGGAAATGCGTGCCTATCTTGTCGCGCACCCGGAAAAGATGGCGGGCGGATGATGGCCTGAAGCTGGCTGTTGCTGTTACCGGATCCTGTTGGCAGGACGCTGCGCAGGTTGCATGCTGATTCTGCCTTCGTCGCCGCCAGTCGGCACCTTGCCACCACGATCCCGCAACGTGGCAAGCCGCTGGGTCAGCTCAGATGTCGTTCGTCGATCGCATCGCGGTAGGGCAGTTTCAGGTGGCCGTAACGCACCACCACGACGGATACCGCCAGCAGCAGGATGGCGAGCGCCGTGCCGAGCAGGTCCAGTGCAAGCAGGCCCTGCTCGATCAGCATGTGCCGGGCCAGCGCCACCATCGCGATATACAGCGGCATGCGCACAGGAAGCTTGCCCGCACTCCAGTAGACCTCGACCATCGAAATCACTTCGACATACATGAACAGCAACAGCAGGTCGCTCACGTTGGCCTGCCCGGAAGCGATCATCAGGCGCACTTCGTGATAGCCGATGAGCAGCGTTGCGACGAGAATGGTCAGCAAGCCGAGCCGTTCTATCACCGAAAACGCGCGTCCTATAAAAACAGTTTGCATGGCATGTCCTTGACGGTGGATGCGGAGATGACGAAGTGATTCAACCCCTTTGGGTGCTGGCTGTGAGTGCAGATGCGCCTGTCGGCCCGAGGTAGTCTGCGGCGCGATCGAATGCCGCGCCGGGGCAGCGGATAGTCTGGAGAAAACAAAAGCTCAGGTTCGGACAAGGAGGGGGAGAAGCGACCGAATCATTCATGGCGCAGCGCCTCGATCGGATCCATGTGTGCAGCGCGGCGCGCGGGGAAATAGCCGAAGATCACCCCGATCGCCGCCGAAAACAGAAACGCCAGCAGATTGATCTGCAGCCCGAAGACATAGGGCACCGCCATCAGGTTGGCCAGCACGATCGAGGCGACGGTGGCCAGCAGCATGCCCAACAGGCCACCGATCGAGGACAGCACCACCGCCTCGATCAGGAACTGCAGCAGCACCTCACGCTCCAGCGCACCCACCGCCAGCCGGATACCGATCTCGCGGGTGCGCTCGGTCACCGACACCAGCATGATGTTCATGATGCCCACGCCACCCACCAGCAGGCTGACCGCCGCCACCGCGCCCAGCAACAGCGTGAGCACGCGGGTGGTGCTGGACAGCATCTCGGCAATCTCGCGGGTGTCGAGGACGTTGAAATCGTCCTCCTGGTTGGCGGCGATGCGGCGTCGCTCGCGCATCAGCACCTCGATCTGCTGCTTGGCCTGGCTGGTCGATGCACCGTCCTGGACCGATACCAGCAGCATGCCGACGTCCTGGTTGCCGGTGAGCCGGCGCTGCACCGTGCGCAGCGGCATGATGATGGTGTCGTCCTGGTCGCGGCCCATCGAGGACTGGCCCTTGGCCGCCAGCAGGCCGATCACCTCGCAGGAAAACTGCTTGATGCGGATCGTGCCGCCGACCGGGTTTTCGCTGCCGAACAGCTTGTTGCTCGTGGTTTCGCCCAGCACGCAGACTGCCTTGCCGGTCTGCAGTTCGGCGTCGGAGAAGATGCGCCCGTCGACGATCTTCCAGTTTCCGACGCTGAAGTAGGCGTTGCTGCTGCCGACCACGCTGGTCGACCAGTTGCTGGCCAGGTGCACCACCGTCACCGTGCGTGAGACCACGGGCGCCACGCTATTGAGCTGGCTGACCTCGCTCTCGATCGCGCTGGCGTCGGCCAGTTTGAATGCCGACGCGCCGGCGGTGTCGCGGCTGGCGCCAAGCCGCTGCCCCGGCCGTACCATCAACAGGTTGCTGCCGAGGCTGGATATCTGGGCGGACACTGCCACGGTGGCACCGTTGCCCAGGGTGACCATGGTGATCACCGCAGCCACGCCGATCAGGATGCCCAGCACGGTGAGGAACGAGCGGGTCAGGTTGCGGTGGATCTCCCTGAGCGCCAGCAGCAGCGTATTCCAGAGCATTACGCCGGCTCCGGGTTGCGGATGTCGCTCTCCACGCGGCCATCGACGAAGCGCACGATGCGCCGAGCATAGGCCGCCATGTCCGGTTCGTGGGTCACCATCAGCACAGTGATGCCGCGATCGCGGTTGAGCGCGACGACCAGATCCATGATCTCGCGGCTGCGCTGGGTGTCGAGATTGCCGGTGGGTTCGTCGGCGAGCAGCACCGCCGGATGGGTGACGATGGCGCGGGCGATCGCCGCGCGCTGCTGCTGGCCACCGGACATCTCGGCCGGCGAATGGTGCTCCCAATCGGTCAGGCCCACTGCGGCCAGCGCCTCGCGTGCGGCGGCATGACGTGCGGCCGGCGGCTCGCCGCGATAGAGCAGCGGCAGTTCCACGTTCTCCAGCGCCGAGGTGCGTCCGAGCAGGTTGTAGCCCTGGAACACGAAGCCGAGGTAGTTGCGCCGCAGCAGCGCCCGCTGATTGCGCGACAGCGTTTCCACCGCGACGCCGCGAAAGCGGTAGCTGCCCGTGGTCGGCACGTCGAGACAGCCGAGGATGTTCATCGCGGTGGACTTGCCCGATCCGCTGGGACCCATGATGGCGACGAACTCGCCCTCATGCACCACCAGATCGACGCCGCGCAGCGCCTGCATCGCCACCGCGCCCTGACCATAGGTCTTGGTGACGCCGATCAGCTCGATCAACGCTGGCGTGGAGGCCGCACCAGCATCCGTCGCGGCCGAACTCATGGCGACGTGCCTGCGCGCCCGGTGATTACCTGCATGCCGGCTTTCAGCTCGCCAGCGGTCACCTCGCTCTGCTTGCCGTCGCTGGCACCGATACTGACTGGCAGGGCCACCGGCTGGCCATCACGCAGGATCCAGACCTGGCGTGCCGTACCTGCCAGTGCCGCGGGTTTCGCCGCCGCGCCGCGCGGCGGATGTGGCATCAGCCGATTGACCAGGCTGCCGGAAGCCGGCGCCGCCGTGGCGGGCGTCGTCGAGGGCGTAAAGCGTAGCGCAGCGCTGGGCACCCGCAGCACGTTGCGGCGCTCGCTGACCACGATCGAGGCAGTGGCAGTCATGCCCGGGCGCAGGCTGAGATCATTGTTGTCGACGGTCAGCACGGTCAGATACGACACCACGCCATCCTTCGTCTGCGAGCCGAAACCCACCCGGCGTACCTTGGCTGGATACTCGCGCCCCGGATAGGCATCGACCGTGAACATGGCGTCCTGACCATCGCGCACCACGCCAACATCGGCTTCGTCGACATCGACCTGCAGCTCCATCTTGGAAAGATCCTCGGCCAGCGTAAACAGCACCGGCGCCTGCAGCGAGGCAGCCACGGTCTGGCCCGGTTCGATCGTGCGGCTGAGTACCACCCCGTCGATCGGCGAGCGGATCGAGGCCTTGGCCAGATTCGTTTCGCCCGAACTCAGCGAGGCCTGCGCCTGGGTGACCGCCGCACGGGCGCTGGCGAGCGAGGCCAGTGAGCGCTGCGACGCAGCCTCGGCGGTGTCCACATCGGCCTTGGCCGGGTGCTCGCCGTGGCTCAACTTGAACAGGCTGCTGAGCCGACCGAACTGCAGGCGGGTCTCCTTCACCGTGGCGGCCGCCAGGTTCACCTGGGCCTGCGCCGACGCCAGTGCGCCACGCGCATTGGCCAACTGGTCCTGTAGCCGCGAGACATCCAGTTGCGCCAACACCTGGCCACGCGTGACCTTGTTGTTGACGTCCACCAGCACCGCTTCCATGGTGCCCGACAGCTCGCTACCGACATCGACCTGGTTGATCGGCTGCAGGTTGCCGGTGGCCGTCACCCGTACCACCAGATCACCACGGCTGACCGCGGCAGTCTCGTAGAGTGGAGCAGACGAGCCACCGCTGAGGAAGAACGCGAAGCCAGCGGCAATTGCGCCCAGCAGGACGAGCAGGATCAGCAGCCACCGCCACCCCCTGCGCAGCCCGCCGCGCTTTGGTGGCGGCCCCAGTGTCTTGAGCAGATCCCCTGCGCGGTCGGCGGCCATCGGCGATATTTCCGCAACCCGGGCAGCTACCACGAGGGTGAGCTGCTCGAGTTGCTGTCGACGTGAATAACTTGAGTTCGCACGAAACGCTCCTGCCAGCACCGGGCACCGGACATGGGAGCGATCACCATAGCAATCGCTGAGCCGCCGTTATTGACCGACATCAAGATGGCTTCATTCGACGCGCGGCATGGTTGTTCTGGCGATGACATCCTCGTGATGCGGGTGGGTGGCTGGGCCAGGATCCGGTTTCCCGGGCAAGGACATTCACGCTTGCTGTAACCCAGCCAATCCTTCGATGCCAGGAGCGATCAACGCGAATGAGCCCATTGTCATCAAAGGACGCCGAGGTGCCCGCGCCACCCAGGCCGACTTATCGCAGCTTGCCCTGGGGAATCTGGGTGCTCGGGTTCGCCTCGATGTTCATGGACATATCGTCGGAGCTGGTCCACAGCCTGCTGCCGATCTTCATGACTACCGTGCTGGGGGCATCGGTGCTCACGGTCGGGGTTATCGAGGGTATCGCTGATGCCATGGCATCGGTGAGCAAGGTGTTTTCCGGCGTGATCAGCGACTACTTCAGAAAACGCAAATGGCTGATTGTTCTTGGCTACGGGCTCAGTGCCCTGACCAAGGCGGTGTTCCCGCTGGCGTCCAGCATGGGCTGGGTTTTTTCGGCGCGTTTCGTCGACCGTATCGGCAAGGGTGTTCGCGACGCGCCCCGCGATGCGTTGATCGCGGATATCGTGCCGCCGTCACAGCGCGGTACGGCCTATGGTCTGCGTCAGGCGCTTGATTCGGTGGGTGCCTTCATCGGCCCGCTGTTGGCGGTGATCTTCATGGCATCGCTGGCCAACAACATCAAGGCCGTCCTGTGGATTGCGGTGGCACCGGCCTTTATTGCCGTGTTGCTGCTGGTGGTCGCCATTCGTGAGCCTGCTCACGCACCATCGCCCGTCGATAGTCGCGCACGACTGAAGCTCACCGATATCAAACGCCTGAGTTTTGACTACTGGCTCGTCGTTGCGTTGGGGGCGGGCTTTACGCTGGCCCGCTTCAGCGAGGCCTTTCTGGTTCTTCGCGCGCAGGATGTGGGGCTCGCGGTGGGTTACATTCCACTGGTCATGGTTGCGATGAGCGTGGTGTATGCGGCATTTGCCTATCCAGCAGGCGTTGCTGCCGATCGGTTTTCTGCCCGGGCACTACTGATCCTTGGTCTCGGCGTTCTCATCCTCGCCGATGGGTTGCTGGCGACATCCGCCAAGCCAATTCAGGTATTCGTCGGTGCGGCCTTCTGGGGACTGCATATGGCAATCACCCAGGGCCTGCTTTCGAAGCTGGTAGCCGATGCCGCGCCGGCCCATCTCCGCGGTACGGCTTTTGGGATATTCAATCTGACCGCCGGTGTCTCGCTCTTGCTGGCGAGTACGATCGCCGGCGCCCTGTGGCGCCTGTTTGGCCCTTCGGCGACCTTCATCGCCGGCGCCGCATTCGCTGCGCTGGCCATCTTGGGCCTGCTGTTCTATCGCGCGATTGAACGACAAGCGGCGACTCGGGTACGCGGGTGAGGGCCCAGCGAGAGGGGGCACTCCATCGAGCGAGGATGTCATAGGGCGCTGAATTCACCAGCCGCTGGCGCCAACGCTCCCCTGGCGCACACGGCGACATGCACCAGGATGTTCAATCTCGATCGTGGATTTTTGTGTTTTGAACGACGCAGTTGACCTCAGTCAATACGTACCTGCGATCGCGGGTAGAGCATTCAACCGGTAGGAAGCGCCGGTGGTGTCTCCATTTGAGCGAGGTTTTTCGATGCGAATCAATGACATTCTCACGCTGGCTATCTCTGTCTCCCTTGTCAGCGCCATGCCGGCGTGGGCTTATCAAAGTGGGGGCGGAAACGCTCAGCGCGGAGGCAACGCTGTATCGACCAGCCAGCCGTCGACTGCCGTCAACCCGTCGCAGAGTCAGTTGAAGACGCGCGATACGGTCTACGGCTCGCAGCTGATGACACCCGCCGAACGCAGCGCCTACCGCAAGCAAATGCGTAGCATGAAAACCACGCAGGAACGCGAGGCGTTCAGAAAGCAGCACCACGAACAGATGCAGAAGCGCGCCGGTGAACGGGGCATGAGCCTGCCGGATATGCCTCCACGTCAGGGCGGCGGCATGGGTCCGGGTGGCGGAATGATGGGACCAGGCGGCATGGGTCCTGGCGGCATGCATCAGAACACTCTGCAGCAGACCCAGCAGCAACAGCAGAATCAGGGCAAGGATCAGCTGATCAAGCAGAAGCCAGCCACCAAACAGGAGATCCGGCAACCTGCGGAAAACAGCGGCAACTGATGAGCTGATGGCAGGACGGTGCTGCATGTGTGACGGCACCCTGACAGCTCACTGCCTGGCGCCAGGCATTCACGCGACACTGATTTTTCCGGATGTCTCATGCAAGTGACAAGGCACGTGCCGCGGCTGACGGGGATCAGGACACCATGCGCTGAGTAGGGCGCTTGATCTGCAAGCACTCCGCCGGCGCAATCCATGTCGGCATTGGACAGCCAAACTGAACGACCAGGAAGCGGGAGATCATTCCATGCGCTCGAAAACGGCAGCAACTCTGATAGTTCTTGGTGGATGCCTGGCAACAGGGGTCGTGTGGTCACAGACGCCACTGATGAAACAGGCACAGGCTCTGTTCAAGCCGATACCCGCCAGCGCGCCACCGCTCCCGGGCAATACGACGACCCCGGCGAAGGTGGATCTCGGCAAGATGCTCTACTTTGAGCCAAGGCTCTCCGAAAGCCATTCCATCAGTTGCAATTCCTGCCATATGGTTGGCATGGGCGGTGTCGACCTGCAGGAAACCTCGCTGGGGCATCGCTGGCAGCACGGCGGGCGCAATGCGCCGACGGTCTACAACGCGGTCTTCGATGTTGCCCAGTTCTGGGATGGTCGCGCGAAGGATCTTGAACAGCAGGCTGGCGGTCCGTTGGTCAACCCGGTCGAGATGGATACCACCGAGGTGCACGTCGTTGAGCAGCTCAAGGGCATCCCCGGTTACGCGGCTGTGTTCGGCAAAGCCTTCCCCGGTGCAACCGATCCGATCACCTTCGACAACGTGCGCAAGGCGATTGCCCTGTTCGAGGCGACCTTGATTACGCCGAATGCGCCGTTCGATCGTTATCTCAAGGGCAACGAGAAGGCGCTTGATGCGAACCAGAAGGAGGGCCTGGCCCTGTTCGTCGGCAAGGGCTGCGCGGCATGTCACAACGGCATCAATGTGGGCGGTGGCATGTATGCACCGTTCGGGGTGGTGGAGCGTCCCGGCGCCGACATCCTTCCGCCTGGCGACAAAGGGCGCTTCGCGGTCACCAAAACGGTTAGCGATGAATACGTATTCCGGGTACCTTCGCTGCGCAATATTGCGCTGACCGCGCCCTATTTTCATACGGGCAAGGTTTGGGATCTTCGCCAGGCCATTGCGATCATGGGCAGCAGCCAGCTTGGTGCAAAGCTCACCGACGATGACGTCGGCAAGATCGAATTATTTCTTGGCTCGCTGACCGGCGATCAACCGAAGGTGACGTTGCCGATTCTTCCCCCCAGCGTTGCCGCCACTCCTCGCCCCAAGCCCTAGGTCACTGCGTGGTTTAACGGCATGGACAGCAAGCCGCGCCGCTACGGTTTCTCGCGGCACGCAGGCATCGCCGTATTGTTCGCGACGATGCGTTAAAGCGCATGACTTGAATCATTGCTCTGAACGGCAGCTCGCCGAGCTGCCGATGCATGACCGTTCGGGGTTGGGACACTGGGGCAGGCGGTACGCCATCCGACGCGTGAGTGGCATCCCCGCGACGCGGACATGGGGTGAGCCACGTCTCCTGGTCAGGCCCTTGCCGCTCGCTTCGCCATCAATCCTGATGGGTTTCAGTCGGTCTTGAGTCCGGCGAGCAGGCGAAATGATCCGTCGCAATGCGCTGAGGCTGTGCAGCAGTGCATCCATGCGAATGACATCGATCTGACCGGCAGCACCGCCGCTGAGCAGGCTGGCTTTCAGTCGCTTGTAGTCAGCCTCGAAGCGATCTGTCTGCTCGGCCTGCAAGAGTGCGAAGCCGGCACGGGCCGGATTGAGCTGGATCAGCAGTTGCTCACCGAGTTGCAGCTAGAGATCGGGTCGCAGCCTCCTGTGAATTCGCGGCCAGTGCGATGGGGGTGAGCAGTTTGGCGCACCGTTCGTGGCAGGTGTCGTAATAGCGCTGCACACGCAGCAAGGTGGCGATCGCCTGTGCGCTGCGCTCGGACATCGAGCCGCGGTTGACCCGGGTGACGAATTCATGGATCACCTGACTAAGGGCCAGGCAGGCCTCCGCATGTTGCTCCCTGCGCTCGTCGCCCAGCCATTGGCCGAGGCGCGCCCATGCGCTGGACATGGCCAGATCGCCCAGACGCGCCAGCTCCCGGCGCAACGCGGTCGGCAGCCAGTGAGGGTGCCGAAGCGACGTTGCGATCGAGATAGTGCGCCTGCGCGACGTCCTCATCGCCGGAACGAAAGCGCCATTTCAGAAAGGTGCTCAGGCGATCAGCCAGTGGCCACATCAACGCGACCCCGAGCAGATTGAACACGGTGTGGAACATGGCCAGGCTGATGGCGGGTGATGCATCAAGGCCAAGCAGGCTGCGCAGGGCGTCGACCGCATGGACCAGAAATGGCAGCAACACCAGGGCGACCGAGGCGGCCAGCACATTGAACGCCACGTGCGCGCTGGCCGCGCGGCGTGCGTTGGGAGTGGCGCCTATCGCCGCCAGCAGGGCGGTCACGGTGGTGCCGATGTTGGCACCAAACAGCACCCATAGCGATTGCTGCAGATTCAGCAGCCCGGCATTGACGAAGCCGATGGCCGCGACGGTCACGGCGCCGGAGGACTGAACGACGGTGGTGATCAGCATGCCGGACAACAGGCCACGCCAGCGGGTCTGCGTGGATGAGCCGAGCACGCGACCCAGCAAGGGGCCCGTGGCCTGCTTCAGGCCATTGGTCATCAACAGCATGCCCAGCAGGAACAGGCCCAGCCCGCCAAGCAACGTCCCGATCAGGATGCCTTCCATCCTTCCTCCCCAGCTGCTGGTGCCGGTTCCATCATGGTGACCGTGGCGCTGTCGGTCAAAGTGGCCCTGCATGGTGATGGCGTCGTCTGTGCGCAACCAGGCCGCTACACTGGACCGGGTCAGGGGCATCGCGGAGCACGGCAAGATGAAGGGATCTGATATCACCATCAAGTCGGGTGAACTGGTCGCCCTGAGGCTGTTCGATATCGCCTACGCGATCGACCTCGCCGCCGCCGAACTGGCGTGGCTTGCCCGCGCAGGTGGTGCCAGCAGCCGCACGCGACTGGTCAATACCTCACCCAAGGCGCTCGCATTCGGTGTGGCGCCGCTGCTGATGTTGATGGATCCGATCGAGCTGATGCTCGATGGCAAGAGCGTGATGGCACAGGCAAGCGTGCGACTGTATGACTTCGGGGTTGCCGCGCTGGCTATGCGGGTGGGCGTGGCCGATGCATCCTGGCCGGCGTTTGTGGCGCAGTTCAACGCGCTTGATCGTGCCGTAGGGCCGACGGCCCCGGACGAGTTCTGGATCGCCTTGCGCGACGAGGTGCGCCGCGTGGTCGCCCCCGCGCTGGATCGTCCTGCACCGGACGCCTCGCTGCAGGAGGATTACCTGCTCGGTATCGTGTCCGCACTGGACGAGCCGATCGATGCGACCGAGCTGCGCGAGCGGGTGGACCTCGCCGGGCTGTTGTCGGGTGAGACGCGCGCGTTGTCCGAAGGGGCGCGGCGCGATCTGCTGGCACGCAGCTACTCCTACTACGCTGACGACCTGGTGGTGCTGACCTGGGATCGCGCCTTCATCTATGAGCCGCGTGGCGATTCCGATGTGGCCGACGTGATCGAAGTGGCCAATGCGCAGCTGGTCGAGTTCCGTTATTACGACACCTTGCTGGATGACGAATTGCCGCGGATGTACAAGCGGGTCGAGCAGGCGCGGGGTGCGATTTCGCTGCTCGCGTCGCGTCGCTTTGCCCACCTCGCACGCGGCCTGTACACGTTGGTCGCGGAGACCACCGAGTTGACCGAAAAAGTGGACAACGCCTTGCAGGTCACCGAGGACGTGTATCTGGCGCGTGTCTACAGCACCACCCTGGAGCTGTTCCGCGTTTCTGCCCTGAGTGCCTCGGTGGACCGCAAGCTGGCCATCATCAGGGACACCTATGCCGCGCTTTATGAAGAGGCGTCAAGTCGTCGCGCCGAACTGCTGGAGATCGCCATCGTGCTGCTGATCGTGGTCGAAGTGGTACTGACGCTGGTGAAGTACTGAGCCGGGACAGACTGACGGTTACCGCTTTCTGCCACGGCGAATTTCCGTGGCCTCGATGATCTCCCGACCCCAAGCAGGCAACCTCGAACGGTGTCCGAAGGCGTTGTCCGGAGGAGGGCGCGGCTGTCCGCGGACAACACGGGTGGTTTCCTTGATGCCAAAAAACTCCACAGCCATGCGGGCTGCGGGGCGTTCGGCGGCTGGCATGGCGGTTGCAACATCACCCTCGAAAGTGTCATGTCCCCCACGGAGAACGATCATGAAATTCGAGACCCTGATGTTGAAGACCTTGTTCAGCGCCTGCCTGCTGGTTTGCGTGCTGGTGATGGGCGCCATGCTGACCACGCGGGTCAGCGTGCCCGATGTTGTCGCTGCCGGCGTGCAGTCATCAGCACAGGAGGGCTAAACCGCAAAAAAGGCCGGGCGCATGCGCCCGGCCTTTTTTAGCGGAACGGTGGCTTCAAGCCAGCGCCACCCGCGGGGTCCGGCGCCGCAGCGCGTCCAGGCTGTAGCTGCCTGCTCCGAGCGCGACCACTTGCAGCAGGCCACCGGTGATCGCGATGTTCTTCAGGAAGTGGATCATCTGGTTCTGATCGCCAAAGTGAGCGTGGAATGCGAACGCGGTGGCCAGCGTGAACACGGCCATGATGGCTGCTACCGCGCGGGTGCGATATCCGAGTACCAGGGCCAGTCCAAAACCGACCTCGACCACGACGGCAATCAGATAGGACAGATCGGGCAGGGGCAGGCCGGCGGACAGAATGTAGGCCTTGGTGGCGGCCGGCGCGAGCAGCTTGCCGAAACCGCTGATCAGAAACAGGCTGGCCAGGAGAACGCGGCCAACCAGGGCAGAGCTGGAAACGGTAGAAGTGTTCATGAGGTGCCTCCTTGGGAATGTGTGATCGGCACGAGTTGCCGACCGTGGGATGCACTTTAATGTCTACTCGAATATAGATAAATAAGCTAAATTGCGTAATATCGTCGTCATGTGATTGACAATGAGCCAGCTCGAGGACATGCGTCTTTTCATCGCCACGCTCGATCAGGGCAGTTTCACCGCGGCGGCGGAACGGCTCGGGCTTTCCAAGCAATTCGTCAGCAAGCGATTGATGGTGCTGGAGGCGCAGCTCGGTGTACGCCTGCTGGTGCGCACCACCCGGCACTTGCGCGCCACCGACCTTGGCCTTGCTTACTACGAGCAGGCCCGTGCCATCGTGCAACAGGTCGACGATCTGGAGCAGACGATCACCGGCGCCAACCGCGCACCACGCGGACGCCTGCGCATCAGTGCCCCGATGTCGTTCGGCACCATGCATCTGAGTCCCTTGTTGCCGAAGTTTCTGGCTGCGTATCCGGAGGTCACGGTCGAGCTGGAGTTGAGCGACCGCATGGTCGATATGCTCGGCGAGGGTTTTGACCTGGCGGTGCGTATCGGCGTGCTGGCCGACTCGTCGTTGATCGCCCGACGCATCGCGCCCATGCAGGTCGTGCTGTGTTGCAGTCCGGACTACTTGCAGACGCGCGCGGCACCGACCACGTTGGCTGAACTGGCCACGCATGCGTGCCTGCTCTATGGCCATGGCCCGCGGGTCGAATGGGCGTTTGGAGGCGCCGCACAAAAGAGCCTGCTGGTGAGCGGTCGCTACCGCGCCAACAATGGCGAATTGTTGCGCGATGCCGCGATCCAGGGCCTGGGCATCACGCAGTTGCCGACGTTCATCGTGGCACCAGCGCTGGCGAAAGGCGATCTGGTGACCGTGCTCGACGCTTTCCGTCCACCAGCCAGCTCGGTGCATGCGGTGTATCCGCAGCACCGTCAGTCGTCGCTGCTGGTCCGATTGTTCGTCGAGTTTCTGCAGAAAAGCTTTGCCGAGGCGCCGTAGCCGTGGCCGCTCAGCTGTTGAGCTGAGTCATGCTCAATCCAGCGGCCAGGGCAATGGGTCGACGAGCGGTTCGCTGGCGGGTTCATCGGTCGGTTGGGAGGCAATGGGCTGCTCGCCCGATGCAGTCGAGCTGCGCCACCACGGCATCAGCGGCCGTTGCTGCGCTGGCTCGACGGCCTGGCCGAGGCGTGGCAGCAACAGCTGCGTTTCATTCGGATCGGCGAGCGACAGCAGGGTTTCCACCGGCTCGTCCCAGGCATGCGTCGATAGCGCGAACGTGCCCCAGTGCACCGGCATCAACACGCCGCCGCCGAGCAGTCGGTGGGCGGTGAGCGCATGCGCCGGACCCAGGTGGATATCGCCCCATGCGGGGTGGAACGCGCCGACTTCCAGCATCACCAGGTCGAACGGGCCGAGCCGGTCGCGGATGGCTTCGTACTCGGTAGTGAGGCCGGTATCGCCGCTGAAGAACACCTTGTGGCGCTCGCCTTCGATGACCAGCGATGACCACAGGGTGAGGTTGCGATCCTTCAGGCCGCGGCCTGAAAAATGTTGCGAGGGTGCGGCGGTGACGGTCAGCCCGGTACCAGGCACCCGATGGCTTTGCCACCACTCCAGTTCGGTGATGCGGCTGGGCGCGATGCCCCAGGCTTCGAGGTGGGCACCGACGCCGAGCGAGGTGATGAAGGGCACCTTGGACTTTGCCAGTGCGCGTATGGTCGGGTAGTCGAGGTGGTCGTAGTGGTCGTGCGAGATCACCACCGCATCAACCTCGGGCAGGTCGCGCAGTGCCACTGGCACCGGCTGGAAGCGCTTGGGTCCGAGCAGTGCAAACGGTGAGGCACGCTGGCCCCAGACCGGGTCGGTCAGCACGCGCCAGCCATCGATCTCGATCAGCACGGTGGAGTGACCGAGCCAGGTGGCGCGCAGGTCGCTGTCCGGTCGCTTCAGCCATGCCGGGCGGGGATCGTCGGCGCCAAGAGGCGCGGCGGGCGTGCGGTTGGCGTCGCCGAAAACGAAGTCACGCAGACTCGGCATCGCCACGGCGGGGTCCTTCAGTCCGGGTAGCACCGGGTAGACATTGCGCAGGCGTTCGCCGTTCCAAAGTGGTGAAGAACGGAGGCGCTCGAGGCGTTCGCCCTGAGCGGATTTGCCAAATGATCGCATCGGGGGTTTTCCTGGCCATGCTGCGTCTGGCAGGGATGCGTCCGGACGATCGACATAACAAGGCCGCGATCGGAATACTCAACGAAAAAGGCCCCGCGTGGCGGGGCCTTTTTCAACCATCGCACGGCGGGCCTGCGGCCCGCGCGGGATCAACCGACGTTGGGTTCGCTGAACGCCTCGATCTCACCCTTGAACGCTTCCACCGGCACGCAGCTGCAGAACACGTTCTTGTCGCCGTAGATGTTGTCCACGCGGGCCACCGGCGACCAGTACTTCTGCAGCTTCAGGCTGGGCAGCGGGAATGCGGCCAGTTCACGCGGATAGGCGTGGGTCCACTCGCTGGCCGAGACCATGGTGGCGGTGTGCGGGGCGTGCTTGAGCGGGTTGTCCTCACGATCGAGTTTGCCGTCCTCGATCGCGCGGATCTCGTCGCGAATCTGGATCATCGCGTCGATGAAGCGATCCAGCTCGTGCTGCGACTCGCTCTCGGTCGGCTCCACCATCAGCGTACCGGACACCGGGAAGCTCAGCGTGGGCGCATGGAAGCCGAAGTCGATCAGGCGCTTGGCGACATCCTCGGCGCCAATGCCGGTGGCGTCCTTCAGCGGGCGCAGGTCGAGAATGCACTCATGCGCCACCAGCCCGTTACGGCCGGTGTACAGCGTGTCGTAGTGCGGGGCCAGTCGCTTGGCGATGTAGTTGGCGTTGAGCAGGGCCACCTGGGTGGCCTTGCGCAGGCCCTGGCTGCCCATCAGGGTGATGTACATCCAGCTGATCGGCAGGATGCTGGCCGAGCCGTGGCTGGCCGCGCTGACCATGCCGACGGCGCCTTCGCTGCCCAGCGTCTTGGGCAGGAACGGCGCCAGGTGCGACTTCACCGCGCAGGGGCCGACACCGGGGCCACCGCCGCCGTGCGGGATGCAGAAGGTCTTGTGCAGGTTCAGATGTGATACGTCCGAGCCCCACTTGCCGGGCTTGGCCACGCCGACCAGCGCATTCATGTTGGCGCCATCGGTATAGACCTGGCCGCCGTGCGCATGCACGATCTCGCAGATCGCCACGATGTCCTCCTCGAACACGCCATGCGTGGACGGGTAGGTGATCATCAGTGCAGCGAGGCGATCGGCATACTTTTCAGCGGCGCGACGGATGTCCTCGGCATCGACGTTGCCGTTGGCGTCGCACTTGGTCACCACCACCTGCATGCCGCACAGGTTGGCGGACGCCGGGTTGGTGCCATGGGCGGATTCGGGGATCAGGCAGATGTCGCGATGCGCTTCGCCGCGTGAGCGGTGGTAGGCGCGGATGGCCAGCAGGCCGGCGTATTCGCCTTGCGCGCCGGAGTTCGGCTGCAGGCTCACCGCGTCGTAGCCGGTGCACTCGACCAGCATCGCCTCGAGGCCTTCGATCAGCTCCTTGTAACCCTCGGTCTGCGAGGCCGGCGCCAGCGGATGGATATTGCCGAACTCGGGCCAGGTCACCGGGATCATCTCGGCGGTGGCATTGAGTTTCATGGTGCACGAACCGAGCGGGATCATGGTGCGATCCATCGCCAGATCCTTGTCGGCCAGCGAACGCATATAGCGCAACAGCTCATGCTCGCTGTGATGGGTGTTGAACACTGGATGGGCGAGGAACGCGCTGGTGCGCTTCATTGCTGCCGGCAGCGCGTCGGCGGTGGCGGTATCCAGCTCGTCGATGTCGTCGATGCTGGCGCCAAAAAGTGCTGCCAGTGCGATCACATCCTCACGGGTGGTGGTTTCGTCCAGGCTGATGCCGACGCAGGTGCCGTGGATCTGACGCAGATTGAGACGCCGTGTCTCGGCCTTGGCGTGGATCGCGTCGGCATCGACGCCGGTGATGTGCAAGGTGTCGAAGAAATCGCCGGCGACGGTGACCCCGGCCTTGCTCAGTGCACTGGCCAGGATCGCGGCGAGGCGGTGGGTGCGGCGAGCGATGCGGGTGAGGCCTTCGGGACCGTGATAGACCGCATACATGCTGGCCATCACCGCCAGCAACACCTGCGCGGTGCAGATATTGGACGTGGCCTTCTCGCGACGGATGTGCTGCTCGCGGGTCTGCAGGGTGAGGCGGTAGGCCTGTTTGCCCTCGGCATCGACGGAGACACCGATCAGGCGACCAGGCATCGAGCGCTTGTAGGCATCGCGGCAAGCCATGAACGCGGCGTGCGGGCCGCCGTTGCCGAACGGCACGCCAAAGCGCTGGCTGTTGCCGACGACGATATCGGCACCCCATTCGCCGGGCGCAGCGATCAGGGTCAGCGCCAGCAGATCGGTGGCCACCGCCACCAGCGCGCCGCGCGCGTGCGCGGCCTCGGCCAATGCCTTGTAGTCGTTGATCCGGCCAAAGGTGTTCGGGTACTGCAGCAGCACGCCGAAGCTGTCCACGCTGGCACCCTCGGCGTCATCGCCGATGTGCAGCTCGATGCCCAGCGCCTCGGCACGGGTCTTGACCACTTCCAGGGTCTGCGGATGCACGCCGCTGGAGACAAAGAACAGGTTGGACTTCGACTTGCACGAACGCTTGGCCAGGGTCATCGCCTCGGCCGCCGCGGTGCCTTCATCGAGCAGGGAAGCGTTGGCGATCTCCATGCCGGTGAGTTCGGCACACAGCGTCTGGAAGTTGATCAGCGCCTCCATCCGTCCCTGCGAAATCTCGGCCTGATACGGCGTGTACGCGGTGTACCAGGCGGGGTTCTCCAGAATGTTGCGCAGGATGACGTTCGGCGTGTGGGTGCCGTAGTAGCCCTGGCCGATGAAGCTCCTGAATACCTGGTTCTTGTCGGCAATGGCGCGAATCTTGGCCAACGCCTCCACCTCGGTGATCGCCTGCGGCAGGGCGAGCGGGGCCGGCGACTTGATCTTGCCCGGCACGATGGCGTCGGTCATGCCATCCAGCGAATCGTGGCCGATCACGCGCAGCATCTGCGCGATTTCGGCATCGTTGGGGCCGATATGGCGCTCGATGAAGGCGTGGTGATGCTCGAGGTCGCGCAGGGAAGGCGTGTTTTTGTGGCTCATGACTGGGGCATCCGAAGACTTGCGTGCCGTGCCGCACGCGAGGCGCCCCTCTGTCCTTTTGCCTGAGAGTTTGGAAGCCGGCAATGACCTGCCGCAGCTTCGTGCACCTTCGGCGCCGGATTCAACCGGTCTCTCCAGAGTGTTCGCACATGGTGGTATGGGGGCCTGAGCGATTACGGGCGTTGCGTCTTCGGCAGCGGCTGTACCCGGTAAAGGGCAGACCGCTTCTCCCACCATGCGTTTACCGCGACGATTATACAGAGGTCGACTGGTTTTCCACCCGATCTCGTGCAGTAGCAATCAACGGGGCAGTGACTGCGCTGCGACTGTTCGTGTGGTTCAAGATTGGTCATGTTGCGCCGATACACTCTTGTTCCCCATCCCGGGGTGCCAGGTTGGCGAACTTGATGGTTTTCACGTTTCACACCAGTCTCGCGTTGCTGTCGTTGCTGTTGGGGGTACTGCTGGCCTATCAGGGTCTGGATACCTGTGAGCGGCTGGCGCCGTCTCTCAACCGCTGGCAGCGCGTTGTCTGGCTGACCGTGGGGACGATCAGCATGGGCATGGTTCTCGCGGCGTGGCGCCTGATCGGCATGCTGACCTGGCTTCCGCGCCTGCCGGTCGCTTTCGATCCTGGTGTCGGCATGGCAGCCGTGTGCGCCGCCATGCTCACCTGCGGGGCGGCGCTGTATATGGGCAGTGCCGTGTCCATGACGCGCCTTCAAATCCTCGGTACGGCGCTCGTGCTCAGCCTCGCCGGCGTGTCGACGCAATACCTGAGCCTGCTATTGATCGATATTGACCCCGCACTCGTCCATGTGATCTGGTGGCGATCCCTTTTTGTCCACGTATGCGCTGCGCTCGCCATCGTCTTGACAGTGAGGGCGCTGCGCCTGGGCGTGCGATCGCCTGACGAGCACAGCATCTGGCGAAAACTGCGTCTGGCGGTATTGCTGGGAATGACGCTTTTCGGATTGCTCCATTCCGCCGTGGCCGCCGCCATCGTTCCCCTGCGACTGGCACCGTATCCGGCGGAGCCTGAGGGTCTGTTCTGGTTGGGGGGCACGTTGGGCGCACTCGGGCTGGTCACCGGGTTGGGCACACTGGTGTTGTCGCACTACTGGACGCGGCTGGTCGTGCGGGCACAGCGGTTGCAGGGCTCGCTGGACCAGCTCAGTCGCCGGATGAGCCACCTCGTCATGCACGATTCGCTGACCGGCCTGCCCAACCGGACAAGCCTGGTGGCGCAGATCGACGATGCCCTGGCGGGAGCGCGCAAGGGTGACCAGCATCTTGCCGTGCTGTGCCTGGACCTTGATGGTTTCAAGACCATCAACGACACCCTGGGTCATGCCTTCGGCGACGATCTGCTGCGGGCGGTGGCGCAACGACTGGAAACCCAGCTGCGAATCGGAAGCCTGGCCCGGGTGGGCGGTGACGAATTCATTGCCGTACTCGATCACATGCGCAGCCCCGATTCCGCGCTGCGCATCGTCGAGCGACTGATCGAGTCGATGCAGCACGATTTCGTGATCAACGGCACCGAGCTGCGGGTGACTGCCAGCATGGGTCTGGCATTCCACCCGCAGGACGGGGACGCCGTCGAAGACCTGATTGCGCACGCCGACGTCGCCATGTACGGGGCCAAGGAAAACGGTCGAAATGGCTATCGTGTCTATGATGGCGGAACGCAGGCACAGGCGCGGCGTGTGCTGACCATCCAGCATGGGCTGCGCACGGCAATCGAGGATGGCAGCCTGACACTGCACTACCAGCCCAAGCACGACGGTCTGACCGGGGTAATCGTGGGGGCTGAGGCGCTGGCCCGCTGGCATCATGACGAATTGGGGGTCGTGTCGCCGGCGGAGTTCATCGCGGTCGCCGAACGCAGCGGCCAAATTGCACGACTCGGCGAATGGGTGATCAGGGAGACCTGTCGGCAACTGCGCGAATGGCATGAGCGCGGCCGCCCGAGTATCCGTATCGCGATCAACCTGTCGCCCTTGCAGCTGAACCAGCCAGGCATGCTCGATACGGCCAGCCGGATTGTCAGCGAGGCCTGGCTCAAGCCCGGCCAGATCATGTTCGAAGTCACCGAAAGCCAGGCCATGCACGACGCCGAACGCACCACGGCGTTGTTGCGCGAGTTTCGTGCGCGTGGATTCGATTTCGCCATCGATGACTTTGGCACCGGCTATTCGAGCCTGGCGTACCTGCAGAAATTCCGGGCCTGCCAGCTGAAGATTGACCGCCTCTTCATTCAGGCGCTGGACGAAGGCGGCCCAGAGGCCCAGGCCATCATTACCGCGATCATTGCGCTGGCGCATACGCTGGACATGGAAGTGGTGGCCGAGGGCGTGGAAACCATCAGCCAGGCCGAACAGCTGCGTACGCTTGGGTGCGACCAGTTGCAAGGCTTCCTGCTGTCCTTGCCCATGCCACCGGCGGAGTTCGAGCGGCGCTGCCTCGACCTGGATGCCGCGGCAGCCTTCACGCTCTGAATCGGCATGGTCGGCGCTATCCTCTGAGGCCTGTTCCCTGACCACACTCGAGGTGTCTCGTGATCAAGCTGGCCGGCATTGACCATGTGGTGCTGCGCGCGATCGACATCGCCGCCATGCAACGGTTCTACTGCGAGGTTCTCGGTTGTCAGGTCGAGCGCCGCCAGGACGGCATCGGTCTGGTTCAGCTGCGCGCGGGAGCGCAACTGATCGATCTGGTAAGCATCGACGGCAAGCTCGGCCGCCAGGGCGGCCTCCCGCCGGGCAGTGAGGGGCACAACATGGATCACCTGTGCCTGCTGGTGGAGAACTACGACGAACCCGCCATCCTCGCGCAACTGCGTGCCCACGATGTGCGCGTGGGTGAGCGGGGCGTGCGCTATGGCGCGCAAGGCGAGGGGCCTTCTCTCTATCTCTACGACCCGCAGGGCAACATGCTCGAGTTGAAGGCGCCGCCAGTGCTGCCCATGCGCATGTCGGCAAGCGACGCCTGAAGAACAAGAACAAAGGCCCGCCATGTGGCGAGCCTTGTCTGCATCTTTTCGAACCCCGAAAAGACGAAAGCCGCCTTGTTAGGCGGCCTTCGTTTACAATTGGTGCCCAGGAGAGGACTCGAACCTCCACGGAGTTGCCCCCGCTAGCACCTGAAGCTAGTGCGTCTACCAATTCCGCCACCTGGGCAGGTGTCACGTTGCTCATCGAGCTGCGTGAGCCGCGTAATTTAGGCATCTGTCAGTGGCTTGTCAACACTTTTTCACAACCCATCACTGCGACGTGGCATTCTCCGCGGCGCAACAATCATCACAAGGATACTGAGTGACCAAAAAGACTCCCCCCCATTCCGGCCATCCCCAAGACCCGAGCAGCACGCGCAAGACCGCCAATCGGGCGCCACGCGATACGAGCAGGCCGGAAAAGCGCAAGAAGGCAGCCACAGGCGCCTTGCACGATCCCAATGCCGCGCGTGAAGCGCAGCGGTATGAGCGCCCGATCCCGAGCCGTGAAGCGATCCTGGCCTTGCTCGAGCAGCGCGCCGAGCTGTTGACCGAGGCGCGCATTGCCGAGGCGCTGCAAATTTTTGACGAAGTCGATCTGGAAGCGCTTCGCAAGCGCCTCGCGGCCATGGTGCGCGACGGCCAACTGCTGCTGGGTCGGCGGGGCGGCTACGCGCCGACCCAGAAACTCGACCTGATCGCTGGCCGCGTGCTGGCCAATGCCGAAGGCTACGGTTTCCTGCGGCCCGATGAGGGCGGTGACGACCTGTATCTCTCCCCGCAGCAGATGCGCACCGTGATGCATGGTGATCGTGTGCTGGCCAGCGTGGTCGGTATCGACCGGCGCGGGCGCAAGCAGGGCGCGATTGCCGAAGTGCTGGAGCGGCGTTCTCCACGTCTGGTCGGCCGGGTCGTGGTCGAGAACGGCGTGACCCTGGTTGCGCCGGATGATCGCCGGCTCAACCAGGACGTGATGATCAAGCCCGGCCAGGAGCAGGGCGCGACGGCAGGTCAGATCGTGGTGGTCGAGATCACCGACCCGCCGACCCAGCACCGCGGGCCGATGGGCGAGATCCGTGCCGTGCTGGGCGAGCGCCTGCAGCCGTCGCTGGTGGTGGAGATGGCGATTGCCAGCCACGACCTGCCCCATGAGTTTTCAGCTGAAGTGCTGCGTGATGCCGCGCTGGTGGAAGCCCAGGTGGCTGCTGCCGAACGCGAGGGTCGTGTCGATCTGCGCCAGCTGCCGCTGGTGACGATCGATGGTGCCGACGCGCGCGATTTCGATGATGCGGTGTATGCCGAGCCGAAACGTGGCGGTGGCTGGCGGCTGATCGTGGCGATCGCCGATGTCTCGCATTACGTGCCGGTGGGCAGTGCGCTGGATCGCGAGGCCTACGAGCGCAGTACCTCGACCTATTTCCCCGGTTTCGTGGTGCCGATGCTGCCGGAGACGCTGTCCAACGGTATCTGCTCGTTGATGCCGAAGGTCGAGCGGCTGTGCATGGTGTGCGACATGGTGGTCGACGCCGAAGGCGTGGTCACCAAATCGAAATTCTACGACGCGGTGATGCTGTCGCATGCACGGCTCACCTACGACAAGGTGTGGCAGGTGGTGGGTCTGGGCGACGAGGATGCGCGCCACGAAGTGGCCGACGTGCTGCCGCAGCTGGAAAACCTGCACGCGCTTTACAAGGCGATGGCTGGGCAACGCAAGCGCCGCGGTGCGATCGACTTCGAGACACCGGAAGTGAAATTCCGCCTCGACCAGACCGGCAACGTCGAGTCGATGGGCGCGAGTGAGCGCAACGACGCACACAAGCTGATCGAGGAATGCATGATCGCCGCCAACGTGCAGGCGGCATTGTTTCTGGAAAAGAAGAAGATTCCCGCGCTATTCCGCGCACACGAGCCGCCGCCGGCCGAGAAATACGAGGATCTGCAGCAGTTCCTGCGCGAGTTCAAGCTGCGCATGCCGCCGGTGGATGAAGTCACCCCGGCCGATTTTTCCGAAATCCTGCGCATGGTGCACGATCGCCCCGAGCGCGAACTGATCCAGAATGTGCTGCTGCGCTCGCAGAGCATGGCCGCGTACCAGCCCGACAACCGCGGCCATTTCGGGCTGGCGCTGCAGGCGTATGCCCACTTCACCTCGCCGATCCGGCGCTATCCCGACCTGCTGGTGCATCGCGCGATCCGCTTTGCGCTGACCGGCAGCAAGCCCGTGGATTACAGCTACAGTCCGTCCGAAATGTCGGCCATGGCGATCCACTGCTCGCAGCGCGAGCGGCGGGCCGAGGAAGCGGAGCGCGATGTGGATGAGCGCTTCAAATGTGCCTGGATGGAAAAGCACATCGGCAGCGAATTCGATGGCGTGGTTACCGGCGTGACCTCGTTCGGGTTGTTCGTCGAGCTGGACGAATCGAAGGTCTCGGGGCTGGTGCATATCAGCCAGCTGGCCAACGACTACTACCACTTCGATGCCGTGCGCAAGCTGTTGCAGGGCGAGCGTACGGGCACCCAGTTCCGACTCGGCGACCATGTGCGCATCCAGGTGCTGCGCGCCAGCCTGGAAGATCGCAAGATCGACTTCAAGATGGTGAGCCCGCGCGACAAGGGCACGCCACCGAGCTCCAGCGGCAAGAAGGCCTACGATTACGCGGCCAGTGGTGAGCGCTATTCGCTGCCCAGGAAGCCGGCCGCTGCGGCATCGTCGTCGAGTCTGTTTGGTCGTGCGGCAAAGGCGATCGGTCGGGCATTCGGACGCAAGGAGGCCGTGGTCGAGGCTCCCGCGCCAGCACCCCACAAAGCCGCTGCTTCGCGCGATAATCCGCTACCCGCTTCGCGTGGCTCAACGCGCCAGCGCAGGGATGAACCACGCGGCAGTGGTGCCGGCAAGTCGACGGGTTCGTCGGCACGCCGTCCGCGTCAGGACGCAGGTACCAGCAAGTCGGCAAAACACACTCCGGCAGCCGCAGCTGATGCGGCGCCGAAGAAGAGCAGCCGGCGTCGATCGAAACCGAAACCGAAAGGCAAGTCATGAGTGAGAGTTGGATCGTCGGGATCAACCCGGTCGAAGGCGCGCTGAGCAACGATGCTGAGCGGGTGCGCGAAGTGCTGGTCGAAAGTGGCCAGCGCAATTCGCGAGTGCTTGAGTTGGCCGAGCGCGCGAAGAAGTTGAATATTCCGGTGCAGCACCGTTCGCGCGATGAGCTGGACAAGCATGCGGGTGAAGCCCGTCATCAGGGCATCGTGGCACGCTACGAGGCGGCGCCTGCCGCACATGAAAATGATCTGGCCGGCCTGCTCGAGCGTGACGGCAACGATACTTTGGTGCTGGTACTCGATGGCGTCACCGACCCGCATAACCTCGGCGCCTGCCTGCGCAGCGCCGCTGCGGCGAAGGTGACGGCGGTGATCGTGCCGAAGGATCGCGCCGTCGGTCTGACGCCGGTGGTTCGCCGTGCATCCGCTGGCGGTGCCGACCGGGTACCGTTGATCGCGGTGACCAACCTGGCCCGTACGCTGCGTGAACTGAAGGATGCCGGCGTATGGATCACTGGTCTGGCCGGCGATACAGATACCACCGTCTACGGCGTGGACTTTCGCGGGCCCGTGGCGATCGTGCTGGGCGGCGAAGGGGAGGGCATCCGTCGGCTTACCCGTGAACTGTGCGACTTCGTGGCAAAGATTCCGATGCCCGGCACGATGGAAAGCCTCAATGTCTCCGTCGCTACCGGCGTGGCGCTGTTCGAGGCCTTGCGTCAGCGGAGTGCGAAGCGGTGAATCTGCTTTGGCATGATTGGGCCGGCTATCTGGGCGTGGTGCTGGTACTTCTGGCGTATTTCCTGTTGCAGGAGCGCAAACTGCAAGGCCATGGACTGGTCTACCAGGTGATGAATACCCTCGGCGCGATCGGCGTGATGCTTTCGCTGCTGTTCGGCAACTTCAACCTCGCCGCATTCCTGATGCAGGTGGCGTGGTTGCTGATCGGCGTCTACGGCATGGTGCGTGGCGCCAAATATCGGCGGGAAACACGCGATCTGCACTGAGCACGGGGACGACCTCGTGTCTTTCCCATGGCGGGGACGACCCCGCGCCGAGCGAGGGTCGTCATCATGGCGTGGATCTATCTTTTGCTGGCCGGATTGTTCGAGATCGTCTGGGCGATCGGCCTCAAGTACACCGTCGGCTTTACCCGGCTGTGGCCCAGCGTGGGCACACTGGCGGCGATGGCGGTGAGCATTGCCCTGCTGGCGGCATCGGTGCGCAGCTTGCCGATCGGCACGGCCTATGCCATCTGGACCGGCATCGGGGCGGTGGGCACGGTGGCACTCGGCATCGCCTTGTTCGGCGAGCCGGCCACGCTGCCACGACTGGCATGCGTGGCGCTGATCGTGGTCGGCATCATCGGGCTCAAGCTTACCGCCACCTGAGCGAAGCCCGGTAAGGGGCCCCAGCGTCTATTCGGGTTTGTCGCCGAGCTTGGTCATTTCGGGACTGGAGGTGAGGTCACCCTTTCTGCGCTGCTTGTCCAGCGGCTCACCGGTCACCTGGAATCAGACGTTCTCGGCGATGTTGGTGGCATGGTCGCCAATCCGCTCGATGTTCTTGGCCATGAACAGCAGGTGGGTGCACGGTGTGATGTTGCGCGGGTCTTCCATCATGTAGGTAAGCAACTGGCGGAAGTAGCCGGTATAAGCCTCATCCAGCACGACATCCCCTTTCCACACCTTGTAGGCGCGCTCGGCATCGCGATCGCGGTAAGCGAAAAGCACTTCGCGGACCGCTTCGGAAGCGAGCTCGGCCAGGTAGGCAAGGCCGCCGGACGGGCCTACCGGCGCCAACATGGACAGTGGGATCGAGCGCTTGGCCACGTTGGCAGCGTAGTCGCCGATGCGTTCAATGTCGGCCGCAATGCGCAGGGCGGCGAAGATATTGCGCAGATCACCAGCCATCGGTGCACGCAGCGCCAGCAGACGCACTACGTCGTGGCTGATCTCCTGTTCCATCTGGTCGATCGCTTCATCATTGCTGACCACGTGCTGGGCGGCGCGATCATCACGGCGGTCCAGTACGTCGATAGCCGCATCGAGCTGGCTCACCGACAACTCGCCCATACGCACGATTTCACCGGTCAGTCGACCCAACTCGCTGTCATAGCTCTTGATGATGTGGTCTTTGTCAGTGCTCATGCTGTGCCTCGAATGTCTGCGGTGTCATGCCGATCTCTGGTGCCGGCACCTGGGCTTGCGTGCGTTCCGTTGCTGGCGTCAGCCAAAGCGTCCGGTGATGTAATCCTCGGTCTGCTTCTTGCCCGGTTTGGTGAATATTTTTTCGGTCTGGTCGAACTCGATCATCTCGCCCATGTACATGAAGGCGGTCTGGTCCGAAACACGGGCTGCCTGCTGCATGTTGTGGGTGACGATCACGATGGTGAACTCGCTCTTGAGCTCTTCCACCAACTGCTCGATGCGGCCTGTCGCAATCGGGTCGAGCGCCGAGGTGGGCTCATCCAGAAGCAACACTTCGGGCTTCAGTGCAATCGCGCGGGCAATGCACAAGCGCTGTTGTTGGCCGCCCGACAGGCCCAGCGCATTCTGCTTAAGTTTATCCTTGACCTCGTCCCACAATGCCGCACTTCGCAGTGCCTGTTCGACGCGCGATTCCATCAATGACTTGGACAGCTTCTCATGATGGCGGATACCGTAGGCGACATTCTCGAAGATGGTCATCGGGAACGGCACCGGCTTCTGGAACACCATGCCGATCTTGCTGCGCAGCCGATTCATCGAGTAGTCGGGTGCGAGGATATTCTCGCCGTCGAGCAGGATCTCGCCCTTCGCCTCAAGCTTGGGATAGATCGCATAGATCCGGTTGAATATGCGCAGCAGGGTCGATTTGCCGCAACCAGACGGACCAATGATCGCGGTGACTTTCTTCTCCGGGATATCCATGTTGATGCCCTTGAGGGCCTGGAATCCGTTGTAGTAAAAATTCAGGTCGCGCACGGTGAGCTTGGGCGCGATGGCTGCGCTGGCGGCAGCCACGTGCGCCGAGGTTGTAGCTAGCGCGGGATCAGTCATGGGACACCTTGGTGCGTGAGAGAATCAATCGCGAAGCCAGGCTGAGCAGAAGTACGAACATGGTCACGACAAATGCGCCGGCCCAGGCCAGCGCATGCATTTCGTCACCGGGGTCGTTGGCGTACTGGTAGATGATCTGCGGCAGGCTGGCCATTTTGTCCATTGGATTGATGGTCATGAAGTTGTTGCCAAAGGCGGTAAACAGCAGTGGCGCGGTTTCGCCACTGATGCGCGCAAGCGCCAGCAGCACACCGGTGATGATGCCGGAACGCGCTGCGCGAATCAGGATCTGCACGGTCAGCTTCCACTGCGGCACCCCTAGCGACAGCGCGGCCTCACGCAGGGTCGAGGGCACCAGTCGCAGCATTTCGTCGGTGGTACGCACGATCACGGGCAGGGCGATAAGCGCCAGTGCCACACCGCCGGCGAAACCGGAGAAACTGGTGTTGCCGTGGGTCAGCGCCGTGCTGGGCAACACAATGATGGTGTAGACGAACAAGCCCATCACGATCGACGGCGCCGACAAAAGGATGTCGTTGAGGAAACGAATGGTTTCACCCAGCTTGGTGCGATTGGCGTACTCGGCAAGCCAGGTGCCGGCCAGCACGCCGATCGGTGTGGCGATGCCAATGCCTATCAGGTCGATGATCAGGCTGCCCACGACCGCGTTGGACAGTCCGCCATCGGCACCGTAGGCCGTGATGGTGGTAAACAGTTTGAGATTGAGTGCGCTGATGCCCTGGCGCAGCGTTTCCCACAGGATCCATGCCAGAAAGCCCAAACCGACAAGGGTAGCCAGCACGCTGAGCAGCATGGCAAACCCGTTGGTGACACGCCGACGAAGATACAGGGTGCTCATCAGCTTCCCTCCCGCTTGGCCAGCCGACTCAGCATCAGGCGGGCAATCAACAGCACGATGAAGGTGACCACAAACAGCAGGAAGGCCAGTGCCATCAGGGTGGATTTCTGCAGCCCGGCAGCCTCGCCAAACTGGTTGGCGATCGTCGAGGCAATCGACGCTCCCGGATCAAGCAGCGAGGCGGACAGCTGCATCGCATTGCCCAGCACGAAGGTGACGGCCATGGTTTCACCCAGGGCGCGACCCAGGCCGAGGAAGATGCCTCCGATCACGGCCGAGCGGGTATACGGCAGGACGATGTCCCAGGACACCTCCCAGGTGGTTGAGCCGAGCGCATAGGCCGATTCCTTAAGCCGGGTCGGTACTGTCTGGAATACTTCGCGCATTACCGAAGCGATGAACGGGATGATCATGATCGCCAGCACGATGCCGGCAGTCAGGATGCTGGCGCCAAACGGGTAGCTGCTGGCGAACATCTTGCCGACAAATGGCACATGTTGTGCGACCCAGGAGATCTTGCCATCGTCTGGCTGGTTACCCAGCATGTTGGTGAGCCACGGCTTGATGTGCGCCGAGAAGAACGGCGCAAAAATGAACAAGCCCCACATGCCGTAGATGATCGAGGGGATACCCGCCAGCAACTCGATCGCCGAGGCGACCGGCGTGCGTAGCCAGGGTGGTGCCACTTCAGAGAGATACAGCGCCACGCCGAAACTTATCGGTACGGCGATCAACAGCGCGATGAAGGAAGTTGCAATGGTGCCGTAGATCGGAACCAGCGCGCCGTAGACGTCGTTGCCCGGATCCCATTCCGTGCTGACCAGAAAATGCCAGCCAAATGTGCTGAACGCTGATCGTCCGCCCCACAGAGTGGCAGCGGCAGCCCCGAGCAGTGATGCCAGTACCAGCAGCGCGCAAAACTTGACCAGCCAGCGAAACTGGCGATCGTGGCGAGCGTCGCGGCGACTTTTGCGTTCCTCGGCAAGCGGAGCAAGGACGGCACCGGGTTGGCTTGACATGGGAAGTGCGATCCTTGGCGGCAGGGACTGACTGGCTATTTTAGCGAACCCTATCAGCGCGAAACCGCTCTGTTGCCAGAGCGGCGGCCTGTACGGCGACTTTCGCGTTGAGGATGTCGGCGACCCGCGAGTGGGTCACCGATATCGATTTACAGCTTGAACTGCGACGCCCAGTAGGCTTCGATCTGCTTGACCAGGGTCGGCGGCAGAGCGACATAGTCCAGCGACGCAGCCAGACTCTGGCCATTTTCGAACGACCACTTGAAGAAGTCGAAGGCCACCTTGGTATTGGCGACGTTCTTGGGCTGCTTGTACATGATGGCCCAGGTGGTGGCGGTAATCGGCCACGCGGTGGCACCCGGAGCATTGGTCATGATCAGGTTGAAGTCCTGGGCGTTGGTCCAGTCCGCGGTAGCTGCAGCCGCTGCGAAGGCGTCAGCACTGGGCTTGATCACGTTGCCCGTGGCGTTCTTCATGTCCACCCAGCTGATCTTGTTCTTCAACGCATAGGCGTATTCGACGTAGCCGATCGAACCCTTGATCTGCTTCACGTACTGCGACACACCTTCATTGCCCTTGCCACCCACGCCGGTCGGCCAATCCACGGCGGTACCGAACTTCACCTGGGAGGCCCACTCAGCGTTGACCTTGGTCAGGTAGTTGGTGAAATTGTAGGTGGTGCCCGAACCATCCGAGCGGTGCACGACGGTGATCTTGCCGGCCGGGAGGTTGAGACCAGCGTTCAGCGCGGCGATCTTGGGATCATTCCAGTTGGTGATCTTGCCAAGGAAGATGTCGGCGAGGGTGGCGCCGTCAAGCTTGATATCGTCAGCCTTCACGCCCGAGATGTTGACCACGGGCACGATGCCGCCAACCACCAGCGGAAACTGACCGAGACCAAATTTCTTGAGATCTGCAGGGCTCAGCGGAGCATCGGAAGCACCGAAGTCGATCGTGCCAGCCTTGATCTGGGCAATACCCGCGCCCGAGCCAACCGACTGGTAGTTGAGATGATTGCCGGTCTTTTCCGCGTAGGCCGCTGACCACTTGGTGATCACCGGATAGACGAAACTGGATCCGGCGCCAGTGATATCAGTGGCTTGCGCGGATGCGCCAAAGGTCGTGGCCACGGCGATCGCGGCGACCGCAGCGAAGCGAAGCGGGGATTTACTAGATGTCAGCACGGTAGCTCCTTGAAGAGTCATTGGATGAGACCGCTCCATTACAAGGTGTGGGTGTTGCCATTGGATGAAATGATTGTTGCAGTAAGATGACAGTGAGCGCCTGATTGTCATCTCGCGCTGAGCGCAGCAGTGGGCTGGCCAGCACTTTCAGGATTGCAGCGCGGCCCGATGCGCGGCCTCCATCAATTCGAGCTGGCGCCATCGGTTCACCACGGTGCAGAACAATTCGGCGGTTCGCTCCGCGTCATATACCGCCGAGTGAGCTTCGCGACTGTCGAACGGTATGCCCGCTGCCATCACAGCCTTGCTCAATACCGTTTGACCATAGGCAAGCCCCCCCATGCTGACCGTGTCGAAGCAGCTGAACGGGTGGAACGGATTGCGCTTGTGCCCGCAACGCAGTACCGCTTGATTGAGGAATCCCAGGTCGAACGCGGCGTTGTGGCCAACCAGGATCGCCCGCTGGCAGCCTGCCCGTCGAACTGCCTCACGCACCGTCTGAAAGATGTGGTCGAGCGCCTTGTGTTCGGTCAGGGCGCCACGTAGCGGATTGTCCGGATCGATACCAGTGATCTCCAGCGAACGGGGATCGAGATTGGCGCCCGGAAAGGGTTCCACATGGGTCGAAACCACCGGGTCCATCCACAGCAATCCGTCGGCATCCATGTTCAGGGGTATAGCGGCTATCTCCAGCAGCGCGTCGTGCTCGGCGCTGAATCCGCCGGTCTCCACGTCAACCACCACCGGCAGAAAACCGCGGAACCGTTCCGCCATGCGCATAGCGGCGTTGTTGCTGAGTATTTGCATCAGATAAGCATATCAGCCGCTCCGGGCTGGAGAGCGGCATTTTTGATCCGAACCAGGGCCGGCAGACGCGAGTGTCTTCAAGTTGTCATAAAATTTGCATCCAGCCGTAAAGATCCTTGATCAGACTTGTTAACGAATCGCTAGCCGGTCGTCGGATCGAGGGGGCGGTCAAGATGTTTCCTACTCATGAAAATAGCGGAGAATGACATGCGTTCCAATTTGATTGCGGTTGCAATTGCTACCGGGCTGGGGCTGTCCAGCTTCGCTCCCCAGACGCACGCCCAGAACGCCGCGTCGACGAACGCCCAGGTACAGGCATTGCAGGCTCAGTTGCAGGCGCTGCAGGCCAAGGTGGATGAGTTGGAGCAGAGGACCGATGCCCAGTCCGACATCAACGTCAGCACGGGGCAGGCAGTAGAGAAGGCTACCAACGTCACTGCAACGAGTGACAAGAAGCTTGCCGCGCTGGAGAAGGCGATCAACAACACGTCGATTTCCGGCAAGATGTACGTGGACTTCACCAGTATCGACCAGAAGAACAGTGCGACGGGCAAAACCAGTGCGACGGGCACCGGTATTGACGTAAAGCGGTTCTATTTCAGCGTCGACCACAAGTTCGACGATATCTGGTCGGCCAATCTGACCACCGATTTCAACTACGCCAGCGCCATCAAGCAGACCAGCCTGTTCGTGAAGAAAGCCTATGTCCAGGGCAAGTTCAGCGATGCTGCCGTTTTCCGCATGGGTTCGGCCGACATGCCGTGGATTCCGTTTGTGGAGAACTACTACGGTTTCCGCTACGTCGAAAACACGCTGACTGACCGACTGAAGTATGCCAATTCGGCCGACTGGGGCCTGCATCTGGGCGGCAATGTGGGCGAAAGCAAGAGCCTGAACTACGCCGTGTCAGTTGTTAACGGCAATGGCTACAAGAACCCGGGTCGCAGCAAGGGCGTGGACTTTGAAGGCCGCGTGGGTTTCGTGCCGATGGAGAACACCGTTATTGCAGTCGGTGCTTACACTGGCCATCGCGGGCAGGAGTTCCAGGCCAGCAGCGGCACCAATACGGCGCAGCGTGAGGACGTCATGGTTGCCTACGCCAGCAAGTCTTTCCGTCTGGGCGCCGAGTACTTCACTGCCAAGAACTGGAACAACGTGACCACCCCGCTGACCGACAAAGCCGACGGCTATTCATTGTGGGGTAGCGTGGCGGTGGCGGACAGGGTCAACCTGTTTGCTCGTTACGACCATGCCAACCTGAGCAGGAGCATCAATCCGAGCGCCAAGGACGTTTACTACAACGCGGGCGTGGCGTACGACGTCACCAAGGGTTTCCAGCTGGCTCTGGTGTACAAGCACGAGAAGGGCGACGTCTCCGGTACCACGCCGGCTCCGCTGCCGCTGCAGAACGTCAAGACCAATGAAATTGGCGTCTGGGGCGAAGTAAAGTTCTAATCAAACTGTCATATGGCCGCGGCATACTGCGGCCATCGACAGGAACGTCAGACCGGTTATCGCAAGGGAGTTCGACCCAAGGACGGAAAACGGCGGGCAGTGCCCGCCGTTTGCTTTTCCGGACCAGGCCGGCAGCTCAGCGGAATCGGCAGGCGATCAGCGATTGTCCAGGGTGGCGCCAGTCAGCAAGCCGCGCGCCAGCATGCTGCATTGGCGTCGATACACCAGCAATTGCCACTGACGCCCACCCGTCTGGCGCCAGAGAACTGCTGAGCGTACAGCGGCAAGCAGGTTTGCACGAACCCGCTGCACGACCTTCGGCTGCTGCAATTGCTGCGGATTGCCGCTGACCATCACCCGTGGGCGCAGCGTGGACAGGGTCGACGCATACAATTCTGCCAGGCGGCTGATGACCTGTTCCGAATCCTGACCGAAGTGCTCAACCTGGCGCTGTGCAGCGACGATTCCCTGCTGCAGCTTTTCCAGTAATTCCGGTCGCCCCGAGAGGCTGCGTTCCAGGCGCATCACGGTCACCACCATGCGCGTTACGGACATGTCCTTGTCGCTTTCGTCGAGTTGGGTGATCAGGCTGCGCAGACCAATGCGCAGGTTCGAGATATTGCCGTAGACACCGACCACCGAGGGTGCATCGATACGGAAGATGCTGGCCACGCTGGCCTCCATCGCCACGTCGTCGCAACGGCCATCATTGGCCAGGTGCTGGGCCAGCGCGCAGGCCTGAAAAAGGCCGGCGAGGCCGAGCACGCGTTCTTCGTTCATGCCAAAAGTTTCAAACACGGGATGACGATTCTCTTGCGATGGGGATGATGGAGGGGGTGAAAGCCGGCAGCAGGCCGCCGTAGGCTGCATCAGTAGCCGCTATCACCGCGCCGCCGAGGCAGACCTCGTCAGCGTAGAAGACCACCGATTGCCCGGGAGTGACGGCACGCTGCGGATCATCGAAGCGTACCGCAACGCTGTTCTCCTGCACGGTCACCACGCAAGCCTGGTCGGACTGACGATAGCGGGTGCGGGCGGTGCAGCGAAACTCGCTGGCGGGTGCGACACCGGCAATCCAGTGGGGTGCTTCAGTTTGCAGCGTGCTGGAGTATAGCCAGTGGTTTTCCCCGTTCTGCGCCACATACAGCACATTGGAAGCAATGTCCTTGCCGACCACGAACCAGGCATCGCCGTTGGCGCCATGTCGCCCGCCAATGCCCAACCCGTTGCGCTGGCCCAGGGTGTAATACATCACGCCCTGGTGCTCCCCGATCAGCTCGCCGTCCGGAGTACGCATCTCGCCGGCGCGAGCCGGAATGTACTGGGCAAGGAAGCTGCGGAAGTCGCGCTCGCCGATAAAGCAGATACCGGTCGAATCCTTCTTCGCATGGGTAGGCAGTGCCGCTTCCCTGGCCAGTTCGCGCACCCGGGTCTTATCGATCTCGCCCAGCGGGAACAGCGTGGCGGCCAGCGCCTGCTGGCCCAGCGCATGCAGGAAGTAGCTCTGGTCCTTGCTTGCGTCGAGTGCGCGCAACAGCCGAAACTGGCCATCCATGCAATCGACGCGTGCGTAGTGGCCGGTGGCAATTTTTTCCGCACCCAGTGCGTGCGCCTCGTTCAGAAAGGTCTTGAACTTGATCTCCCGGTTGCACAGCACATCGGGATTGGGGGTGCGTCCTGCCCGGTATTCAGCCAGAAAGTGCTCAAACACGCCGTCCCAGTATTCGCTCGCAAAGTTGCGCGCGTGAAAGGGTATGCCCAGCCGCCCGCAGACGGCCACCGCGTCCTTGCGGTCGGCGTCGGTGGTGCAGGGGCCGGATCGCTCGTCCTCCTCCCAGTTCTGCATGAACAGGCCTTCCACCTGATGGCCGGCCTGCTGCAATAGCAAGGCGGCCACCGAGGAGTCGACGCCACCTGACATGCCCAGCATCACCTTCATCGACGGTTGCCCTCGGGCAGGTAGCTCAGACTGTCCAGCGGCAGGATTTTGCCAGCCAGCCAGGTGTCGATGCTCAGCAGTACCATCGGGCTGCGCAGCCGCTCGCCCAGATCGGCGATTTCGGCGCGGGTGAGCCAGAGCGCGCGACGGATGCCTGTATCCAGCGGACGATGGGGATCATGACTGACGGCGCGCGCTGCAAAACTGAAGCGCAGCACCGCATCGCCATGTTCGGTGCTGCGCCACTGGTGCATGCCGATCAGATGCTGCAATTCCACCGTCCAGCCGGTTTCTTCCAGGGTCTCGCGCACGGCGGCCACGGCCAGGCTCTCGCCATCGTCAAGATGGCCGGCAGGCTGGTTGTAGGCGAGTTTTCCGGCAACCTCTTCCTCCACCATCAGGTAGCGGTCACCGTCAGCCACGATGCAGGCCACGGTCACGTGGGGGCGCCAGACTTCAGCAAGGGATTTGGAATCGACCATATGCGGCACGGGGACTGGAAAAGCGTCCATTGTGCCATCACCTGTAGCCATGAATCGCTGGCGTGGGCTGCATCCGCTGCGGCGTATACTTCAAACCAGAGAACACAATCCAAGAAACCATGTCCCAAGAAAACGAACACGAACATGACAGCGGCCGCGGACTGGCGCTGGAAACCGCCAAGCCGGAAGTGGCGCGACCGCCATTGTTCCAGGTACTGCTGTTGAACGACGATTTCACCCCGATGGACTTCGTGGTCGAGGTGTTGCGCGGCTTTTTCAGCCTGGATCAGGAGCAGGCAGTACAGGTGATGTTGCACGTGCATACCCGCGGCAAGGGCGTGTGTGGCGTGTTTACCCGCGAAGTCGCCGAAACGAAGGTGACCCACGTCAACGAATATTCACGCTCCCATCAACACCCGTTGTTGTGCACTATGGAAAAGCTCTGATCGACCCCATTTTGTGATTATCGCGGCGCTCAAGGCCGCCCAACAATGCAAGCGGAGACGATCCGAATGTTCAGCAAGGATCTGGAAGTCACCATCGGCCAGTGCTACAAGCAGGCTCGCGAACAGCGTCATGAATTCATGACGGTCGAGCACCTGCTGCTGGCACTGACCGAGAATCAATCGGCACTGGGCGCCTTGCGCGCCTGCGGCATCGACCTGCCACGGCTGTCGGCCGAGTTGTCGCGCATCATCAACGAGACCGTGCCGGTGCTGCCGGTCGGCGACGAGCGTGACACGCAGCCCACGCTGGGTTTCCAGCGGGTACTGCAACGCGCGGTTTACCACGTGCAATCTTCTGGCCGAAAGGAAGTTACCGGCGCCAACGTGCTGGTTGCGATCTTTGGCGAGAAGGACTCGCATGCGGTGTATTTCATGCACCAGCAGGAGATCACCCGGCTCGACGTGGTCAATTACATCTCGCACGGCATCGCCAAGATCGGCGACGAACCAACGACTGGTGCCGCCGGCAACGAACGGGAAGGCGAGGAGGGCGGGGAGCCGAAAGGCAATCCGCTGCATGAATTCGCCAGCAACCTCAATGAATTGGCGCTGGAAGGCAAGATCGATCCGCTGATCGGCCGCGCCGACGAAATCGAGCGCACCATCCAGGTTCTCTGCCGTCGACGCAAGAACAACCCGCTCTATGTAGGTGAGGCGGGCGTGGGCAAGACCGCTCTGGCCGAAGGGCTGGCCAAGCGCATCGTCGATGGCGAGGTGCCAGAGGTTCTGGAAAGCGCGACCATCTGGTCGCTTGATCTGGGTGCCCTGGTGGCTGGCACCAAATACCGTGGTGACTTCGAGAAGCGGCTGAAGGGCGTGATCGCGCAACTGAAAAAGCAGCCCGGCGCGATCCTGTTCATCGACGAGATCCACACGATCATCGGCGCGGGCTCGGCCTCGGGCGGCACCATGGACGCCTCGAACCTGATCAAGCCGATGCTGGCATCGGGCGAGTTGCGCTGCATCGGTTCGACCACGTTTCAGGAATACCGTGGCGTGTTCGAGAAGGACCGCGCCCTGGCGCGTCGCTTCCAGAAGATCGACGTGGTCGAGCCCACCGTGGCCGACAGCATCGAGATCCTCAAGGGGCTGCGCTCGCGTTTCGAGGAGCACCACCATGTTGCCTATACCAACGAGGCGTTGAAGGCAGCGGTGGATCTGTCAGTCAAGCACATTCCCGATCGGCTGCTGCCGGACAAGGCGATCGACGTGATCGATGAGGCCGGTGCGCGCCAGCGGTTGTTGCCGGAAGACCAGCGCACAGGCACGGTGGATGTCAGCGAGGTGGAGTACATCGTCGCCAAGATGGCGCGGATCCCGGCCAAGCAGGTCTCCGCCTCGGATCGCGACGTGCTGCGCAACCTCGAACGCAACCTGAAAATGGTGGTGTTCGGTCAGGATCCTGCGATCGAAACGCTGGCGGCATCGATCAAGATGGCCCGTTCGGGCCTGGCCGATCCGTCGAAGCCGATCGGCTGCTTCCTGCTCGCCGGTCCCACCGGTGTCGGCAAGACCGAGGTGACCAAGCAGTTGGCCATGCAGCTCGGTATCGAAATGATCCGCTTCGACATGTCCGAGTACATGGAAGGGCACTCGGTATCGCGTCTGGTCGGTGCGCCTCCGGGCTATGTCGGCTTTGACCAGGGCGGCCTGCTGACCGAGGCGGTGACCAAGCACCCGCATGCGGTGCTGTTGCTCGACGAGATCGAGAAGGCGCATCCGGATGTGTTCAACATCCTGCTGCAGGTGATGGATCGTGGCGTGCTGACCGACACCAATGGCCGCGAGGCAAACTTCAAGAACGTGGTGTTGGTCATGACCACCAACGCGGGCGCGGCAATTGCGTCACGGCGCAGCATGGGCTTCGTCGAGCAGAAGCATGAGTCGGACGCGATGGAGGTGATTCGTCGCCTCTTCACTCCGGAGTTCCGCAACCGGCTGGACGCTGTCATCCAGTTCGGTGCGCTTGACTTCGAGCACATCTTGCGGGTGGTGGACAAGTTCCTGATCGAGCTGGAGAGTCAGCTGTCCGAGAAGCACGTGAGCCTGGACGTCGACGCCGACGCGCGTCGCTGGCTGGCCGAGCATGGTTTCGATCCGCAGATGGGTGCGCGACCGATGGCTCGGGTGATCCAGGAGAAGGTGAAGCGGGCGCTTGCCGATGAACTGCTGTTCGGCAAGCTGGCCGACGGCGGCCTGGTCCAGCTGAGCGTGCACGAAGGCGAGTTGAAGGTTGACTGCAAGGCGTCGGAGAACCTGCCGGTGGTAGTCGAGTAAGGCAGCCACAAACGCAAGCCAAAGCAAAGGCGGCGCATTGCGCCGCCTTTGACTTTTCTGGAACCACCAATCCGGTTGCTGACATCTGCGCGCAAAGCGCGGCACGCGTCCGCCCGACCGGATTACTTCATGCGGTAAGTAATCCGACCCTTGCTCAAGTCGTACGGGGTCATTTCGATCTTGACCTTGTCGCCTGTGAGGATGCGGATGTAATGCTTGCGCATGCGGCCTGAAATATGGGCAATAACAACGTGCCCGTTCTCCAGTTGCACACGAAACATGGTGTTGGGCAGGGTCTCTTGGACCGTGCCTTCCATTTCGATGACGTCGTCTTTGGCCATGTGTTCCGGGGTTCACGCGCAGCCGCCATGGCTGCGTAAGCCGGCGAGTATGCCACGAATAGGTTACTGGTTAAAGAAACATCAAGGGAGGTCAGGCGAAGTGTTCGTCAAGCTTGCGCCTGATTTCCTGCTCGACCATGCCCTTGAGTGGCGTCAGCATCATGCCCAGCTCCGCCTTGACCTCGATCATGTCGCTGCCCACGGCAATCGAGCCGGTGACCCCGGACCTGGAAAAACTCAGGGTATCCCCCTGCCATTGCCCGACCATGCCGAATTTTTCCTGCATGCGGGCGGCGACCTTGTCGACCACGGCGCGAGCCTCGGGGATCGGGAGTTGATGAGGTCGGCGAATGTCGATACTGGGCATCTGGAGGCTCCAAGCCAAAGCCACATCTTAATGCGGCCGGGTGATCGAGCGCGACAGACTGCATGCTAAAGTTTCGTCGTCTATCGACCGGTTCACCCATGCGCATCGAATTTCCCCATGCGGCCCGCGAGGATTTTCATTGGACACAGGCGCAATTGCGTGTCGGCAGCGCGCCAGACAATGACCTCGTGCTGGCCACCAATCAGGCCGCTCCCCACCACCTGAGTATTCAGCACGATCGCCGCGGCTGGATCCTTCACGTGCTGCCTTCGGCCGATCGTGTCTACGTCAACGCCCGTCCCGTGTATGAACGCGCTCTGCTTCGGCCTGGCGACGTGGTCAGCGTGGGGGATTGCCGCATGTTGTTGCGCGCTGATGAAGATCCATCCCGGCGCACGCCGCTGGTCGTGCCGGAGCAGGATCGCTGCACGGTGGCCTTGCGAGCGGTTTCCGGACCGCTTTCGGGGCGAGTACTGCCCTTGCGCGGCAGCGTACTGCTTGGCCCACCCGGCACATTCCCGCTGGAGCTGCCGCAAGGCGATACGGTGTCGGTCCGGATTGGCTGGGAGGATGAAAAGCTGATGCTCGACGCAGTTCAGTCGTCGACGCGTCATCCGCTGCGGGTCAACGGTGTCACCGTGTCACGTATCGCCTTGCAGCCAGGCGATCAGATCGGCGTGGCCATGCACCGGTTCGTGCTCGATGCCCCCGGGATGGAACCGGAACCCAGGATCGTGACAGCAAAGTTGGCACCCAGTCATCTGCCCGAGGAAGACGCAGGGCCCGCCGGTGAAGTCTGGTGGTTGATTGCAACCGCCGCGGTCATCGCGTTAGGTATTGCGCTGGCCTTGCTGATTCGCTTCTAAGCAGGTGCTGCCGAGGCAGTTGACGCCCTCGCGCTGCACCGCGCCATAATGCGCGGACGATCTGGACAGGAAGCAAGAGCACGTGAGCAGAGTGTGGAATTTCAGCGCTGGTCCGGCAGCTTTGCCGTTGGCAGTGCTTGAGCGAGCCCAGCGCGAAATGCTGGATTGGAACGGAACAGGTTCCTCGGTGATGGAGCAGTCGCATCGCGGGAGGCCTTTCATCGCCATGGCGGCCCAGGCTGAAGCCGATCTGCGCCGCCTGATGGCCATACCGGATGACTATGCCATCCTGTTCCTGCAGGGCGGCGCCACCCAGCAGTTCGCGCAGATCCCGATGAACCTGGCCGAAGAGGGCGCCAGTGCCGACTACATCGATAGCGGCCACTGGAGCGAAAAGGCGATCAGCGAAGCAGCCGCCTATGTGAGGGTCAACGTAGCCGCCAGTGCCAAGGCTGACGACTACCGACGACTGCCCGCACCGGAAAGTTGGAAGCTCGACCCTGACGCAGCCTATGTGCACTACACGCCGAACGAGACGATTCATGGCATCGAGTTTCATCAGGTTCCCGACGTCGGTACGGTGCCGTTGGTGGCCGATATGTCCTCCAATATCCTGTCCGAGCCGCTCGATGTTTCCCGCTTCGGGCTGATCTATGCCGGCGCGCAAAAGAATATCGGCCCTTCTGGCCTGGTGGTGATGATCATCCGTCGTGATCTGCTGCAGCGCGCCGGCCGCCCGATGGCGCGAATTTTTCGTTATGCGGAGCAGGCCGCCAACGATTCGATGCTCAACACTCCCAATACCTGGGGCTGGTATCTGGCCGGGCTGACCTTCCAGTGGTTGCTGGATCAGGGCGGGCTCACGGTCATCGCCGAGCGGAATCGGGAAAAGGCTGAGCTGTTGTATCAAACCATCGACGGTTCAGGCGGCTACTACAGCAACCCGATCGACCGCTCCGACCGTTCGCGGATGAACGTGCGCTTTACCTTGCACGACACAGCACTGGACGCGGCATTCCTCAAGGAATCCGAAGCGGCTGGCCTGCTGGCGCTCAAGGGGCACAAGGCACTGGGCGGAATGCGCGCCTCGCTTTACAACGCCGTTACGGTGGACGCCGTGCAGGCCCTGAGTGCGTTCATGCGCGATTTCGCCCAGCGGCACGGTTGATTGCCCACGCGCGGCGATTTTCAGGCAAGATGCCGCATTGCGGGCGGACTTCTTTACCTTTAGGCGGCTAAATGATGACGGACGAGAAAACACCCTTGAGCGAGATGCGCGAACGCATCGACAGCATCGACCGGCATATCCAGCAATTGATCTCCGAACGCGCTGAGCATGCGAAGACGGTGGCCAAGGTGAAGGGCGAGGGCCTGTCCGCCATCGACTACTACCGGCCTGAGCGCGAAGCTCATGTGCTGCGCATGGTGGTCGATCGCAATGAAGGCCCGTTGTCGGATACCGAGATGGTGCGCCTGTTCCGCGAGATCATGTCGTCGTGCCTGGCGCAGGAAGACCCTCTGAAAATCGGCTTTCTCGGCCCGGAAGGTACGTTCAGCGAACAGGCCGTGCGCAAGCATTTCGGCCATGCCGCCTATGGTCTTCCGCTGGGCAGCATCGAGGAGGTATTCCAGGAAGTTGCCGCCGGCCATGCCGACTTCGGCGTGGTGCCGGTGGAAAATTCGGGGCAGGGCATGATCCAGGTCACGCTGGACATGTTCCTCACCTCCGAGGCGACCATTTGCGGTGAAGTGGAGCTGCGCGTTCACCAGTGTCTGCATTCGCAGGCCGGCAAGCTGGAGGACGTAAGGCGCGTCTATGCCCATGCGCAATCTCTGCAACAGTGCAAGACGTGGCTGCGCATCAACCTTCCCGGCGTGGAGTGCATTGCGGTTGGCAGCAATGCCGAGGCCGCCAGGATGGCCCGACACTCCGACGACTCGGCAGCGATTGCCGGCGAGACAGCGGGCAAGATCTACGGCCTGAAAACGGTCGCCAACGGCATCGAGGATCGCGCCGACAACACCACCCGCTTCCTGGTGATCGGACGCTCGTTGTTCCCGCCGTCAGGCAACGACCGTACGTCGCTGCTGATCACGGTCAACGACAAGCCCGGCGCGTTGTATGACGTACTCAGCCCGTTTGCCAGGCATGGCATCAGCCTGAACCGTATCGAGTCACGACCGGCGCATACCGGCAAGTGGCAGTACGCGTTCTTCATCGATGTCTCCGGGCACATCCACGATCAGGCGCTGCAGGCCGCCATGCACGACATTGGCGAATCCGCGGCCACCATACGCGTGCTGGGCTCCTATCCGGTAGCGCTGCCCTGAGCGGCCTGAACACCCCCTGGATCAGCATGGAGAAGATCGCTTGAATCGTCTGGACTGGAGCAGCCAACCCGGCCGCCCCCTGAATGGCAGTGTGCGCATTCCGGGCGACAAGTCGGTCTCGCATCGCGCGTTGATGTTTGGTGCCATTGCCGAAGGTACCTCGCATATCCGCGGATTTCTGGAGGGCGAGGACACCCGCGCCACCGCCGCCGTACTGGTGCAACTCGGTGTGGCGATCGAGGCGCCATCCGCCGGCGAGCGCGTGGTGCATGGCGCGGGCCTGCACGGCTTGCGTGGCTCCAACCAACCGCTCGATTGCGGCAACGCCGGCACCGGCATGCGTCTGCTGGCCGGCCTGCTGGCCGGGCAGGCATTCGACAGCACCCTGGTGGGCGACGCCTCGTTGTCGAAGCGACCGATGCGCCGGGTGACCGAACCGCTGGCGCAGATGGGTGCACATATCGACACCCAGGATGGGCTGCCTCCCTTGCAGATACGTGGCGGCAAGAAGCTCCACGGCATTCGCTACGAACTGCCGGTGGCCAGTGCCCAGGTAAAATCCGCGCTACTACTGGCAGGCCTCTACGCGCAGGGTGAAACCGAAATCATCGAACCCCACCCGACCCGGGACTACACCGAACGCATGCTCGCGGCATTCGGCTGGCCGATCAGCTTCACTCCCGGTCATGCCCGGCTCACCGGCGGGCATGCACTGCACGCCACCGCGGTGGATGTGCCAGCCGACTTCTCCTCCGCCGCATTTTTCCTGGTCGCCGCCAGCATCGTACCCGGCTCCGAACTGCGGTTGCCCGCAGTTGGCCTCAACCCGCGCCGCACCGGCCTGCTGCAGGCACTGCGGCTGATGGGAGCGGATATCACGGTGGAGCATCCGC